>CAZPWQ010000021.1:0-36323 GCA_964590495.1 uncultured Balneolaceae bacterium | reverse complement strand
GATTTGGGACGAAATTTATATTTATCAAACGATACGGAAGGGAAATCCGATCGCAGATCGTTTATCTGTTTATTTGTCAGTTTTGCCGTGGGAGCTCCCAGAGTCAGAAAAGGATCCGGTGTGCCTCTCCCCTCCGACATATCGGTGCCTTCAAAGAGTACTGTTCCAAGATAAACAAAAGCATGTTCAAAGGTTGGCAAGTTCGGTGAAGGCGGTATCCATTCCAGACCGGTGTCGGGCCAAATCATAGAACGTTCCCATCCTTCCATCTCAATAATTTTAATTTCCGGTTCCTGGTCAAAAGATATCCACGATTCGCCCACCATCATTTTTGCCAGTTCACCCAGCGTCATTCCATGCACCATGGGGATGGGATAAGCTCCAACGAAAGATCTATGCTCTTCCTGCATCATCCAGCCGGAAACATAGTCGCCGCCGGCGGGATTAGGTCGATCCAAAATCCAGACAGGAGTTTGGTTGGCTGCCGCCGCCTCTATAATATAGCTAAGGGTAACATAATACGTGTAAAAACGGGCACCTACATCCTGCATATCGAAAATCAGGAGATCAACCTTTTCCATCATTTCTGCTGTGGGTTTCCTGGTATCGCTGTACAAAGAAAATACCGGCAGTCCAGTAGCCTGATCAACACCATCTTCAATCACTTCACCAGCACCGGCATCGCCCCTGAAACCATGTTCGGGAGCAAAAAGTGCCATAACATTAATATCCCGTTCCAAAAGGGCATCCAGCATATGAACGCCATCAACCCTTGCAGTCGGATTCATTACCAATCCCACACGCTGATCTCCAAGTTCGTCAAGATGATCCCTCAACAATACTTCCGCTCCTGTCGTAACAGATGCCCGTTGCTGTCCGCATGAAATCGCGCAGCCAACAACGGATACCAGAAAAAATATGAGGCATAATCTAGTGTAACACATACATAGCTCCGTCAATTAAAGATTTCATATCAGCAAAAATTCGCCGAATTCAGCATCCAGCATCCTGTATCTGGTATCTGGCATCTAGGAACCCGCCTTATTTGCCACAACTTCTGCTTCCGTAAAGAAATAAGCGGCTTCTTTTTTTCCGTTCTCCACCGAATCGGACCCATGTACAATATTCTCGCCAACGCTGTCGGCAAAATCGGCCCTGATTGTTCCTTCGTCTGCTTCAGCCGGATCGGTAGCACCGATAAGCGTTCTGAAATCTTCAATGGCATTTTTCTTTTCCAGGATCATCGGCACGCAGGGACCGCTGCTCATGAATACGATAAGTTCATTAAAGAAAGGACGTTCTTTATGAACCGCATAAAAACCACCGGCGGTATCTTCAGTCAGGCGGGTCATTTTCATAGCAATAATTTTGAAACCTGCTTCCTGGATTCGTTGGGTTACTTCACCGATTAATCCTTTGCGTACACAATCGGGTTTTAAAATCGTAAGAGTTCGTTCAACAGCCATAGAAATAATAAAAAATTTGTAACAATTAAAGGTTTCTGTGTTCTTGTATATACGTAAAGGGGTCAAATATAACGTATAACGCACTAATTAACGAAGCAGAATTTGATCAGTACCTGCTTCTCAAGCATAAATTTCTTACATGTTGGAACGGCAATCAATATATATTGAATGGAGTTTTCATTTGAAGTCATTGCCTGAACAACTTTGGCCGTATATCACAGATACCAACCGGCTGTTAAAAGATATCAGACAACCCGCTGTACAGCTTGCCGATATTTCACATACCAAAAAAACCGGCCATGCCGAATTGTCCTATAGCAGTATTAATCGTTATGAAACCTGGATTGAAGAACCCTGCCAGTGGGAATATCCGTATCGATTCGAAATAAAGAGAAGTTATAAATCAGGACCGTACCACGATCTGTTTTTAAGAGTAGACTTGATCCCGGAAAAAAATGGAACGCAACTGCAGGTAACTATAAAGGCGAAACCAAAAGTAGGATTACTGCCATTTCTTGCCACACTTAAACTCAAAACACTCTTCAAGAAAAGAATAAAAAAAACATTCCGGTTTTATGATAAGCTGGCATACACCGGTAAACCAGCATTTATTTATAACCGTCCGAAGCGATTGACAAGAGGTAGCGGCAAACATCTGGAAGAGATCAAAAACAAACTCGCCGGTTACGCCGTAAACATGGACTTGTTTGATAAACTTGTCAGATACATCCAACATGCGGATGATATCGCAATGGTACGTATTACTCCTTTTTCGCTGGCCCGTATTTGGAAAGAACCGGCCGATGATGTATTGGCTTTCTTTATTTATGCTTCAAAAGAACGACTCCTGAATTTTAAATGGCATTTACATTGCGATATATGCAGGAAAGTACAGAATACATATTCTACCTTAAGCCAAATCCATCAGACCGGTTATTGCGATCATTGTAAACAGGAGTTCATTGTAAATTTCAACCGCTCAATCCAGCTCAGTTTTACTCCCCACCCGCTGATCAGGAAAATAAATGATCGCCCCTATTGTATTCAGGGCCCTCAAACCAAGAAACACGTCTTAATTCAGCAGTATGTAAAGCCCGGCCAAAAGCACTATCTAATGACAAAGCTGCCGGAAGACAGCTACATTCTGAGAACAAGCGGTTCAGAAGGTACAGCAACTATCCAGGTATGTGAGCAGGGCCAGGACACCGTCCACGTAGGAATCTCCGAGCAGGGATTACAAGGAGAGGAAGCTCAAATACACCCTGATCCTAATCTTACTATTGAGAATAATACGGATACACCTCAAATCATAACTATCGAAAAAGCCGGATGGGATAAAAATGCACTGACAGCAGCCAGAATAACATCCTTTCAACTGTTCAGAGAGCTGTTCAGTGATGAAGTCCTCAGAACGGGTGAAAAAATATCGGTGGATAATTTAACCCTTATGTTTACCGACCTGTTTGATTCCACCAGGATGTACAATAAAGAGGGCGATGATAAAGCCGTCGGCAGAGTAATCGATCATTTTAAGATTCTGCAAAAAGCGGTTACTGATGAAAAGGGGGCTATTGTGAAAACGATCGGCGACTCAATTATGGCTGTATTTTTTCATCCCGAGCAGGCACTTCGCGCCTATCTTAACGCTCATGATCTTATTTTTAAAGATGAACAGTTCGGAAACAGCCTTAAGCTAAAAGCGGGCATTCACCACGGGAGCTGTGTGGCAGTAAATCTGAACAGCCGCATCGATTATTTTGGTTCGACGGTGAATATTGCATCACGTCTTGTTGATTTTGCAGACCAGAATGAACTTATGATTTCTGACCAGGCCCTGGACCAATTCAACCTTGAGAAAACTCTTCAACAGTTTGAAAACAATTATCAGATCAAAAATATTACCACAGGACTCAAGGGTTTCGAGGATAAATCTTTCAGCATGAAAAACATCAAACTTGATCGCTCCAATCTGCGCCTGGCGATATAGGTGAAGAGTAGACGAAGAGACGCAAGAAGCTAGACGCTGGACGGTGTCATTCTGTCTTACTTCTTGCAGGTTTTCTCTGTGGTCCTTTGTGCTTCTTCGTGCAGCTCTGTGTAATAACCTCGAAAGCACCAAACACCGCAGTATAGCCACATCAATAGCCTTTATAAGCTGTTACACAGACACAAAGAAGCACCCGCGAAGGGATGCCCAAGGCAAAAGTTACACGAAGGTTTCGCCTATCTCTCGCTTCTTGCTTCTCGCTTTTATTAAAAAAACCTTGAGTGCCATTGCTACTTCCGGTAGCTTACCCGCTCGAAACATAATCCGGAATATTTAATTTCAATATCAGAACTTCAATAAATCTATATTACTGCCATGAGCTTAAATTACAAAGATGCGGACCCTCCTATCGCCCACAGTTCAAAAAAGATGGAAAAGCAAAAGAGGATCGCTCTCATTGCCCACGACCACCGTAAGTCGGATCTGATCGACTGGTGTGAATATAATCAGGGCTCCCTCTCCAAACATAAACTCTTCGGAACGGGAACCACCGGGAAATTGATTGCAGATAAGGTGGGACTAAAGGTACACCGATTTCAAAGCGGACCCCTGGGCGGTGATCTTCAGATAGGCGCCTCAATAGCCGAACATAAAATCAATATGATGATTTTCTTCTGGGATCCGCTGCAGGCACAACCTCACGATGTCGATGTGAAAGCTTTGTTGCGAATCGGCGTCCTGTACAATATTCCGGTCGCCTGCAACCGTTCATCCGCCGACTTTATTATATCGTCGGATTTAATGGATGATAAATATGAGCGTTTCCTGGTTGATTACAGCAAACGTTTTTCAAAAGAAATCCAATAGAATTAAAAACGATGACTTCTTCCGAAACCGACAACCACAATCGCCTGGCTGATGAATCGAGTCCGTATCTTCTGCAGCATGCCGATAATCCGGTCGACTGGTTTCCGTGGGGAGAGGAAGCTTTTGAAAAGGCCCGCGCCGATGATAAACCGGTTTTTCTCTCAATAGGCTATGCAACCTGTCACTGGTGTCATGTTATGGCCCACGAATCTTTTGAGGATGAGAAAGTGGCAAAGTTGATGAATGACGCCTTTATAAATATAAAAGTGGATCGGGAAGAACGGCCGGATATCGACAATACCTATATGCTGGTTTGCCAGATGCTGACCGGAAGCGGCGGATGGCCCATGAATGTACTGATGACGCCCGAAAAAAAACCTTTTTATGCCGCCACATATATCCCCAAACAGGGACGGCACGGCAATCCGGGCATGCAGGAGCTGGTACCCTGGATTAAACAGCTCTGGCAAAATGAGCATGAGAAAATTGTCAATTCAACCGATAAAATTACTGAAGCTTTTGAACAGGCTACAAAACGGGAAAGCGGAGATCTTCTTACCTCCGATATCCTTGACAAATCCTATAAACAGTTCAACCAGCAGTATGACCAACAGTATGGCGGATTCAGCTCTGCCCCTAAATTTCCGAGCCCGCATTCCCTGATGTTCATGCTCCGGTACGGTAACCGGACCGGTACAGACGAGGCCACCTCCATAGTCTCCAATACGCTACGGCACATGCGCTACGGCGGCCTTTTTGATCAAATAGGACTTGGTTTTCACCGGTACTCGACCGACCGCAAGTGGCTGGTGCCCCACTTCGAGAAAATGCTCTACGACCAGGCGATGCTCTGCATGGCTTATACCGAAGGCTGGCAGGTTACCGGAGACCTGCTGTTCAAACAAACCGCTGAAGAAGTTATACAATATATATTCCGTGACCTTCGGGACGACCGGGGTGGCTTTTACTCCGCTGAAGATGCCGACAGTGAAGGCGAAGAGGGTAAATTTTACGTCTGGTCGGTTTCAGAAATCAGGAGGCACTTGTCCTCGACTCAGGCGGCGTTGGCGGTTGAGGTGTTTAATATGACGGAAGAGGGCAATTATAAAGATGAAGCGACCCGGGAACGCACCGGGAAAAATATACTTCACCTTCAAAAGCCGGTATCGGAGCTTGCTGAAGAACGGGATATGAGCGAAAAGCAGCTGATGGAGGAAATTGAGGAGATCAGACAAATACTGTTCTCTGTGCGGGAAGAACGCCCGCGTCCCCTGCTCGACGACAAAATACTGACCGACTGGAACGGGCTTATGCTTGCCGCCCTGGCAAAAGCGGGGCGTATATTTCAACACAGTGAGTATATCGAAGCCGCCGAAGGTTGTTTTGCCTTTATTAAAGAGAATCTCATTTCCGGTAAAACCCTTTGGCACCGTTACCGCAATGGGGATGTTGCGATAAAAGCACATGCCGACGATTTTGCCTTCCTGATCTGGGGATTGATCGAACTCTACCAGGCGGTGTTAAATCCCGAATACCTGAAAGAGGCTGTAAAACTGCAGGAGACATTCAACAAACATTTTTGGGATGAAGATCAGGGTGGATATTATTTCACCTCTGAGGAAAGCGAAAAATTGCTGGGACGGAAAAAAGAAAGTTATGACGGTGCCATCCCATCAAGTAATTCAGTCGCAATGACGAATCTGTTCCGTCTGGGGCGTCTGACCGGACGCACGGAATGGGAAAAGATGGCGGACGGGATCAACCGGCTGTTTTCTTCGGATGTAAAGCAGACACCTACGGGATTTACCCAGCTGCTGCAGGCTGTAGATTTCGCTACAGGCACACCACAGGAAATCGTCATTGCCGGTGAAAAAGGTGATAAGAATACAGAAGAAATGCTGAAGCGGCTGTCATCTGAATTTCTGCCCAATGCCGTACTCCTGCTTAAGTCATCCGGCGACAGTAAGTTGAAGAAGCTCGCACCATTCACCGCAGACTTTACTATGGAAGATAATAAAGCTACTGCCTATGTCTGCCAAAACTATGCCTGCGAACTCCCCACCACCGATGCCGGCAAGATGATGGAGCTGTTGAAAGGCACGTTCCCATCCGACGGCTGATTTTGCCGTCCGGTGGGTTCGGAGGAGCAGGATTTATGTGGAAGAAAAAGGCTGGCTGCCCTATCAAACCCGCCCGACCGCAAAACCAGCGTCCGGACGGGCATTATTCACTTTTACTCCTCAATTCAATGACACTGATATTCGGCTTGGCATTATACCGAACCGGGGCGAGCGTAAAACCGAGTCCGTTGTTGACATTAATCAACAGATCATCCAGCCGGTAAGAACCACTAACGTAATCGGTCTCTCGTTCCGGTGCGGAGAAGGTCATTCCCAAAAACGGAACCCGGACCTGTCCGCCGTGGGTATGTCCGGCCAGAAACAGGCTGTAACCGTACTCCTTCGCCCGCTCTGTCAGGTACGATGCCACCTGGTGCGAAGCCAGTATTTTAACCGGATGATTGCCGGTTTCCTGCATCAGCTCCTCTATTTCCTCCGGGTCTGAACGTCTGCTGTAAACTTCAATCACACCGGTCACCAGCAGGGAGGCCGTACTATCTACCTGTATCACCCGGTTCTCGTTTTGCAACAGCGGGATGCCCTCCTCAGCCAGTGCAGGTTCAACATGTTCGAGACCGGCCCAGAAATCATGATCACCTACTACCGCTATGGCACCGTGAACAGCCTTTACCCTGCCGAACTCTTCGGCTGACATCGCTATAAAATCAGTGCCATAAGAAACCAGATCGCCGGTAAAGAAAATGAGGTCTCCCTCCTGCTCGTTAACCTTATTGATATAGTCGGCAATATTATCCCGCCCCGTAAACTCATCGCCCTGGATATCGGAAATGTGTATAATCCGGAAACCTTCCAACGACTGCGGGAGATTTTCGACTTCGTATATCTGCCGTTCGATTACAATATCTGTTGTACCAACATACATTTTCGTTCCTGTAAATAGCAGGATCAGAGGAAACAAAGCCAGTACGAACCCCCGGTAAAATTTTTCCAGCATATCACGGGGTGGGAAAAATCCGCCCGCTAATTTTATCAGATCAGCTATGATCACCCAGGTAGCCAGATTGTAACAGAATACCAATCCAAACCAAAACCAGTACATGACCGGCGGCGGATATTTCAGGAGATCGATATCGCCGGTAACTGTAATATCGATAAATCCCGATATGGGCAAAAGATAAAACGAAAGTAAAAAGGCAGTAATCCCTCTTTGCCACCAGACAGATTTCAGATAAGTATTGGTTCGGATAACACTCAGTAAGCGCCAAATCAGATATATGACTGCCGGCAGCATCAATGCTGACACAAGCAGCGTCATTCGTAATAACCAGGGCAAGTTTTAAAGAATTTTAAATGTTCATATTATGTTTTGCAGCTGAAGCTTGATATCAGTACCACAAAAGGCATAGTGGCAGTTTTTCAAGCTTCTGAAGTAGTTCACAGGCAGATAAAATAATTAGTTATCAGTTAGTTCAGTTATATGCTTTACGGATACACATACTGTGTCGAAAATCGACGGAACCATCTGACTGTATAACTGATATCAACAGTAGCGGATTTTGACGAATCAACCAAATTTCTCTTGCCGGTTCTGGTGTCGATTACAATTTTTTAAATTTAACAGATCAAGGATATGCTTTTTGCAGCCATCTCCAATGATAGCTACAGCAGTTCAGCTGACGAAAATGAATTGATTAAACGCATACAACGTAAAGATCCGTACGCATTGGAGGAACTTTACGACCTGTATAAACGCCTGCTGTTCGGGATGATTTTATCGATCGTTAAAAACCGGAATGAGGCCGTGAATCTACTGCTGGAGGTATTTGAAACTGTCTGGGAAAAAGCAGCTTCTTTTAATACCGACCGCGAAAATGTATACAGCTGGCTGGTGAGGCTTACCCGGAGCAGGGCAATCCGGTTTGTCCATCTGCACAAAGCTCCGGAAGAGGAAACATCCGCCGTCATTGAGGGAGATAATTATGATCCTCTTAAGACCACTATTTATTCCGATCGTACAGAACTGGTTAAGAAAGCGTTGACTAAAATTCCGGAGGAACAGCTCGAGGTTTTGAAAATAGCTTATTACCGCGGAATGACACAGCAGGAAATTGCAGATTCTCTAAATGTTACGCTTAGAACAGTTAAAACCAGAACAAAGGAAGGGATGCTGAAATTCAAACAGGTAATAGAAAATTTTATCATAGGTCATGAATAATCACGATCCAAATAATAGTTTTGAAGAGCTTTGTGCCGGGTATGTCCTCCACTCTTTGAATGATGAAGATCAAAAAGCATTCGAAGCTATGCTGGCGCAGGCGAATGACGAACAACGTCAACTGTATCAAGAAATGTGGGCTGCGGCAAACCAGCTTTCATTTACTATTGAAGGAAGTGAACCTCCGGCGGATATAAAAGAAAAGCTTATGTCCCGGATCAGGACTGAAAGCATTGACACCGAAAGTAAAAAGGAAGAAATAATAGTTTCAGACTATGATAACTCCGGCGATAATGCTGCTGTTGGAAGTGAGGAAGAGGGATTCAACCGGCCGGCATTGACGCTCGCTGCATCCATCGCCCTGCTGATCATCTGCCTGACCCTCATTTTCTATTCATTTAACCTCAGCTCTCAGCTCAATCAAAAAGAAGAAGAAATCGCTGAACAGCAGGAAATTATATCTGAACTGCAAACGGATATTCAGCAAAAAAATGACCTACTTTCTGTACTTGAATCGCGGGAGACGAAAATAATGTCTTTATCGGGATTGGAAAGCAACCCTGACGGCTATGGAAAAATTATTTTCAATTCCGAGTCAGATAATGCTTTGCTCCAGGTTTCAAACATGCCTCCTGTTCCGGAGGATAGTGTATATCAGCTTTGGGTTATCAGCAATAACAATTATTTCTCCGCCGGTGTGTTTTTCGTCGATACCGGGGGCGAAGGCTTTTTTAAGATGGAACAAATAAATGGAGTTGATGAGTCGGCGGAGGCCTTCTCCGTCACCATGGAACCCAAAGGCGGTTCACCGCAACCAACGGGCGATACTTTTTTGATGGGAAATGTAACACAATAAATCCGAAATCCTAATGACCAAAAACTTGTCCGCCTGCCGGCTGATCCGAAACATCCGTGGCTGTTGTTTATTACTCAACCGAATGTAAAATATCTAGCCATTTTATTAGAGGACTGGTTATTTAAACGACAGCAGCCGTTTCGGATTTAGAACATTCGTGCTTCGAATTTACTACATCAATTCTCACTCATTTTCTGAAACAGATAATCCTGAAAGCTTAGAACTTTAACTCCCGAAGGTATCTGTACCATAGCCCTGGCTACATTGGTTCTTGAAAGATCCGTTACCTCGGTGACATTTTCCAGCCTGCCGTTTCGGTAGCTTTCAAACTTCAGCGGGAAGTACTTCTCCTTAAAAAGAAGATCAGTAGGAATTTCGCTGCCGAATTGTGCTTCAGCTGAACTGTCCCAGGTTTCAGCCAACATCCCCCAGTTTATATCTACCTCCTTGGTCATCCATACGACCGAATGGCTATCTTTTTCTTCGGCATCCCGGAAAATTACTTTTTCGGTGTCAAATCCGAGAATCTTATCCTCTTCACCAGTCATCTCATAATTGATCTCTGTTTCTTTCAGGTCACGGGAATTACCTGAATTGTTTCCGAACATTTTCATCATGGAATTTATATCGTCCTTCGATATTTTCATGGCATTCTCACTCCCAGCTAAAAAAACAAAATCTTCATAATCCAGCCTGACCAACAGACCTTCCGTTTCAATAGAACCCATAAACTGATACTTGTTACTACCCTGCAGCATAATTCGATCTTTTGTCACATAGATCGTAAAATCATCGGTTTTATCTTTATCCCCGTCTGGTGAAACTTCATAGCTGCTGTATTGAATCTTCCCTTCAAACTGGGCTTGAGAATTCTGAACGGCAACTGCAATAAAGAGGAAGGCAAATAGAAGAAAAATTGGTTTTTTCATGGGAAATAATCTAAAATTATTTTTCATACTGATCTCTTGTCTTGTACATATTACACAATGATAATGTTTCATATGACATGCGAGGATCCTTTTTAACCGGTACTCTCTGCTAACAGAAGTTAGTTTATTCAGACCTCCTGCAATACATCTATATCCACATTCACCTTATGAATCCAACCACCGGCTACCACGTCGTTGCCTTCATAGCATACCACAGCCTGTCCGGGAGTGATAGCTTCACGACCTGTGGGGAAAGTCACCTCGATTTCGTTGTCATCCAGCTGGGAAAGATAACCGACAGCCCCTTCATCGTTATAACGTATAGCACCGGTAACTTCCATTTCCTGCTCCGGTATGCGGTTGTATTTTATCAGGTTTATATCTTTTGCACGACAGGTGGAACTTACCAGGTCTCCTTTTTCACCAATCGTGATGACATTGGTATCGGGATTGATATCGGTGACATAAACCGGCTTGCCAAGTGCCAGATCCAGACCCCGCCGCTGTCCTATGGTATAAAACGGATAACCTTCATGCTCGCCGACAATATTACCATCCTGGTCAACAAACTTACCGCCGCCAACCCGTTCTTCAAGTCCGTCAACCCGGTCTTTCAGAAACCTGCGATAGTCGTCATCAGGCACAAAGCATATCTCATAGGAGTCGGGCTTTTTGGCAACTTTTGTTAAACCAAATTCTTCAGCCAGATCCCTGATTTCAGATTTCTCGAAATTACCGAGCGGAAAGATCGTCCGCGCAAGATGTTTTTGTTGCACTCCCCATAAAGCATACGACTGATCTTTTTTAGGATCCCGGCCTCTTGATATTACATAACGCCCATTTTCTTCGCGAATGTTGGCGTAGTGTCCCGTAGCGATAAAATCGCAGCCGAGATTATCGGCACGGCGTAATAATGCCGCCCATTTGATATGGGTATTGCATAAAACGCATGGGTTCGGCGTCCGGCCTTCCATATAATCTTTAACAAAACGATCAATAACCCAGTCGCCGAACTCGTCCCTGATATCTACAATGAAATGCTTGAATCCGTGCTTTACTGCTATTTGCCGGGCATCATTCATAGACTCCAGGGTACAGCATCCGGTTTCTTTGTCCGATTTACCGCCGACACGGGAATAATCCCACGTTTTCATGGTAATGCCGATCACATCGTATCCTTGCTCTTTCAGCATAACTGCTGCTACGGAGGAATCGACTCCCCCACTCATTGCTACTAAAACTCTTCCTTTACTCATAATTGGATCATACTTTTATAGAATCTGCAGAACTTCCAAGATAAAGCTTTTTATGTAATTCTTATAAAGGGACTTGTGGTTTTGCTTCAAACAACGCTTTCCTGTTCAGGGATATTGTACCTTCAGTTCATATACAGATAGGGTTTCCAGTCCTCCTGTACAACACCCAGGATCGATTGCAGAAACGTAATATGGATAGGCCGGAACGGTTTCCTGCTTAGGGTCATTGAAGCCTCATCAGGAGTACGATCTCCTTTATTCACATTACACTGGTCGCACGCCGTAACCAGATTTTCCCACGTATCTTTACCTCCACGGCTGCGGGGAAAAACGTGATCGATCGTCAGGTTACGCGACGCTCCGCAATACTGGCACCTGTTGGCATCGCGCTTCATAATATTACGGCGGGAGAGCACAATTTTATTATATGGGATATTGATATATCGCCGAAGACGAATAACGGAAGGATATGCAAACTCCTCTGTTACTGTCCTTATTTTTCTGTTCGGATAATCATGGATCATTTCGGCTTTATCCATAAACAAAAGCCGTACGGAACGATGCACCGAGCAGACACTCAATGGCTGATAATCTTTATTTAATACAAGTACACTTGCGTCCATAGCATTACGGTTTTTTTCAACTCCTTCCGGCAAACGGGCGATAATCCCTGTTATAATAGGTCGGTCATAATTATAACGTTTAGAATCAACATGTTTTTTTGGATAAATGCAAAAAAAAGCGTTTCAGAAATAAACCCGAAGTGCTAAACAAAATTTCCTGCTGGTGTAATCTGCCACCAGAGGTGGCAGTGCCAAACGTAGCGGAACGGGAGGTCCGGCACGAGGATTAAGGGGAGAGTTTTGTATAACCTGTATAAATTCATCTCCAAACCTCCATACCAACTAACTCCTCGGATCCATTCGAGAACATTCTCCCATAAGGGATCCCTTCGGGAGAATGAATCATCTCCCCTCGAGAGGAGATTGGATATGAACTAATTTCTTAACAATAATTTAACCCGGCTTTGCAGTTTTCTTTAGAACTGCAACTGAATTTATCCTTACAGGATCTCTTATTTTTTCATACCTTTTATTAATTAATAATGAATGCATTTCCATTATGACCCGACGCTAATGAATCACAAACGCTAAAATCTGATTTCCCTCTACTCTCATGCCCTACTATAAAAATATTTATGCAACCGGATATTACAAGGAGCCGGGGCCCAAGCTCGATGAAGAATCCCCTTTTGAATCGATGCTTGAGCGTTTTCGTTTTGCAGCTGACCTGCTGAATTTGGATGAAGGGATGTTCCAGTATTTGGCCAGCCCCGTAAAACAAGTTATTGTATCAATACCTGTCGTAATGGATTCCGGGGAAATACAGGTTTTTGAAGGTTACCGGGTTATACACGACAATGTGCTGGGTCCATCCAAGGGTGGTATACGCTATGCGCCGGATGTAACAATTGATGAAGTAAAAGCGCTTGCGGCCTGGATGACCTGGAAATGCGCCATCGTTAATGTGCCTTTTGGCGGAGCCAAAGGCGGTGTTCGATGCAATCCAAAGGAGCTCTCCAGGACCGAACTTGAACGGCTAACCCGTCGCTATACTTCGAATATGCTGGAGGTTTTTGGACCTGACCGCGACATTCCGGCACCCGACATGAATACCGACGAGCAAATAATGGCCTGGATTATGGATACGTACAGTATGAATGCCCATAAAACAGAAACAGCTGTTGTTACTGGAAAGCCTATTATTCTGGGTGGATCTCACGGACGAAAAGAAGCAACGGGACGCGGTGTGATAACTGTAACACTTGCAGCGCTTAACAAACTTGGGATTTTACCTAATAAATGTACGGTAGCTGTTCAGGGTTTTGGGAATGTCGGCTCGATAAGCGCAAAGCTGATGTACGAGCAGGGAGCCAAAATTATTGCAATCAGCGATATTACAGGAGGCTATTATAACAAGGAAGGTATTGATATACCGGAAGCTATTGAGTATGTCAATGAAAATAATGATGTGCTGGAAGGTTATCCCAATGCTGAAAAAATTACCAATGACGAACTTCTGCAATTAGAATGTGATGTTCTGATACCGGCTGCCAAAGAGGATCAGATCAACCGCCATAATGCTGGAAGCGTTAATGCACGCATTATTTCAGAAGGTGCCAACGGACCTGTTACGGCAAATGCTGATTCTATTTTGGAAAGTAAAGGTATTATTATAATTCCCGATATACTGGCAAACGCGGGTGGCGTTACCGTTTCCTATTTTGAATGGGTTCAGGATCGCCAGGGATATTTCTGGACTGAAGAACGGGTAAACCGGCGCCTGAACCGCATGATGCGAGATGCCTTTGACAACCTGTTTAAAGTAAGTGAAGAGTATGATATCACATTACGGCAGGCAGCTTATGTTTATGGAATTAATAAAGTCGCTATGACCTTAAAGATGCGCGGAATTTACGCCTAATACCACTAGACACTAAATTGGTCCAGTGTTTAGTATGTTCTATGAAAACTTTATGGGGCAAATCGGGATTCGTTGGCCCAAATACTTGAACCAGGGGAACTAAAGGGGGTTGTTTGTACCATCTTTGCCTGGGGAATGTTATCTGAATTCAACTATCTTTCACAATTAAAATTACAACTATTGCTGTCGCGACGATTAAAGGCGTTACCATAGAAACAACCCCCGCGGCTAAAGCCGCACCCCCTTTCCTAAGGGGGAACCTTCACTGCACACCAGATGCTGTTAGGGCACAAGATGCCCCGACCGCAATCGGAGCGCCATCCAAAAATATCGGCTTCTGAATAATT
This sequence comes from uncultured Balneolaceae bacterium, assembly GCA_964590495.1. Taxonomy (GTDB): domain Bacteria; phylum Bacteroidota; class Rhodothermia; order Balneolales; family Balneolaceae; genus CAZPWQ01. The sequence continues at coordinate 21,835 of CAZPWQ010000021.1, read as the reverse complement.
TTATTTCTTATGCCTGAAAATAAAGAACTGACATTATCATCCTCATTCGAGGAAATCCAGTATGTTGAATCCTTTGCAAAAGAACTTCAGCAATGGGCCCAATTCAGCGATGATAATCTGGGACGAATTATGCTTACGCTCAGCGAAGCTGTGACCAATGCGATTGTTCACGGCAACAAGCAAGATCCTGAAAAAAAAGTTTTTGTTTCGGCACATCATGAGGCCCGGACACTCAAAATTAATGTTGAGGATGAAGGAAAAGGATTTAACCCTGAAGAACTGCCAAATCCTTTAAAAGAGGAAAATCTTCTCGACCAGGGTGGACGCGGAGTATACCTGATCAAGCAATATTCAGATAAAGTAGAATATTCGGAGGGAGGAAGAAAGATTACCATGCACTTTCAACTCGATCCCAAACGGTGACAGTGATATAGGGATTGAGGGACTGAGTTTTGAGTGATTGAATAAAAAGCTCAAAAAAAGATGTGTCATCCTGAGCAGAAACATGGCCTTTGTTTTTTTAGGCCACGACGAAGTCGAAGGATTTATGTAATCTGGCTGCTCAAGTATTAACATATCTCCTCTTTACCAACTAGTAGCTCGATTCCGGGAGATCCTTCGACTGGCACGTTGGCTGCCCCAATTCACTTATTCGTGTCTCAGGATGACAGGTAATGGTGCTTGCATCATTCTACTTTCTCCGTTAGCTGTCCGCTGATCCGCAGAAGTTCTGTTTCGGCCAACTTGGCCTCGAATTGAGCCTGTATCAGCCGGTTTTCAGCCGCAATCAGCGTTCGCTGTGCTTCTCGTAATTCTACAGAAGTGATCGTCCCCAGCTGAAATCTTTCGAGCGCAATATCCAAAGAACGCCGGGCGAATTCCATATTTTGATTTTCCAGGTCTACAAGCTTTAATGCATTTGCATAATTTTGATATTCGCTGCTTAGATTTCCCTCGACTTCTTTCCGTTGCTGTTCAAGCTCCAACTCCTGGTTTTTTAAGTTGATCCGCGCATTTTCCACCCTGCGGTTTATTTCAAAACCATTAAACAGATCTACCCGTGCAGTCAGTCCGTAGTTAAACCCGTTACTACGGCTGAATTCAATAAAACCAGAGCCTGATTCATTCTTATTGTAATCGTATCCCAGGTTGATTGCCACCTGTGGGTATCGTTCTCCCTGTATCTCCCGTATCTCCAACTCTGCCACATCCTGACTGATCCGGGCTATAGCAAGAGAAATATTATCGGCCATCATCTTTTGTTCAAGCTGAACATATTCCATCTGCTGCTGTAAATCAATATCTTCAGTTACTTCAAACTGTTCATTAACATCGCGGGCCAAAAGCTCATTCAGCAAAATTCTGGCGTTATTAAGCTGTACGTTCTGTCTAATCAATGCGGCACTGTCTGCATTCAGATCGGAACGTGCCTGCAGAAGATCAAATTCCGAACCGGAACCCAAATCTTTTTTTGTCTCGGCTATTCGTATACGTTCCTGCGAAACTTCAACGGTATTTTCTAAAACAGCTACCGCTTTCTTCTGAAGAACAACGTTATAATAAACATTGGTAATTTCTGCCAGAGTTTGTTCAATAGTCAATCGAAACTGATCTTCTCCCAAATCCCTGAGCTGTTGCAGACGATTATAGCTTGTAAACATTTGCAATCCGTCGAAGATTGTCCAATCGAGTCTCACACCGGCCGAAGTCGTTACAGACTCCGCCCCTTCATCCGTTCGATTGGGAATATTGCCATCTGCGAATACTGTCTCACTGTCTTCTAAACGGTGTGATCTGGTGACATCGGCAAAAATGAGAGGTAGAAAACCTGCATTGCCAAGTGAATAATTATTTTCTGAAATATCCACGTTATTCCCGGAAATTCGAATGGAGTAATTGTTTTCAAGCCCCAGTTGAACAGCTTCCTCAATAGAAAGTACTTCCTGCGCATTGGCTGTTTTAGATGCTGACCAACCCGCAAACAGCAATAAGATTGATATCAAAAAACGGAAAGTATTTATTTTATACATTTTGAAGCTCCAGTCGTTCAGCTTTTTGGATAAGCTCTTCGTCGATATCATCGTCTTTGGATTTAACCGGCGACAAATAGGAGTAAATGGCAGGAATAATATAAAGCGTTAAAAAGCTGCCGATGATCAATCCGCCGATAATGGCAATACCCATGGATGTCCGGCTTTTTGCTCCGGCTCCCAGTGCCAGTGCGATAGGCAGAATTCCCAATACAGTAGATAGCGAGGTCATAAGAATCGGGCGGAATCTCGCTGCCGATGCATCAATAATTGCTTCCATGATTGATAAACCCTGTCTTTGCCTCTGGTTTGCAAATTCTACGATCAAAATACCATTTTTAGTGACCAGCCCAATAAGCATGATCATTCCGATCTGGCTGAAAATATTCAGCGTTTCACTGAAATACCAGAGGCTGAGAAGTGCTCCGACCAAAGCCAGCGGCACGGTAAACATGATGGTCAGCGGATCTCTGAAACTTTCAAACTGGGCGGCTAAAACAAGATAAACAAGCAATAGTGCCATCAGGAATGTAAACCATAGACTGGAAGAGCTTTCGGCATAATCTCTTGAAGGGCCGGAAAGAGAGGTGGAAAAGGATTCATCAAGTAGGCGGTCCGATATGCTTTCCATGGCTTCGATACCATCTGCTATGGTTTGGCCCCGGGCCAGACCTGCCGAAATAGTTGCTGATGCAAAACGGTTAAAACGGTACAATTGCGGCGGACTGCTCTGTTCTTTCAACCGAATAACATTATCGAGCTGTATCAATTCACCGCGATTATTATTCACGTAAAGTGATTGCAAATCCATCGGTTCATTGCGGTCAACACGGTCAACCTGCCCGATAACCTGGTGCTGTTTGCCGTCTCTTATGAAATAGCCGAACCGCTGTCCGCTCAATGAAAGCTGCAGCGTTCGGGCGATATCCTGTGCAGAAATACCGAGAGCCCGCGCTCGTTCCCGTAATATTTCTACCTGAAGTTCAGGTTTGTTAAACTTTAAATCGACTTCCGCGAAATTTAATACTGGATGACTGTTGGCCTCTGCAAGAAACTCCGGAATTACTTCCTTTAACTTGTCAATATTTTGGGCCTGCAGTACGAATTGCACCGGTAAACCACCGCGACCGCCCCCAATGCTTTGTTCCTGGAACAGGAAAACACGGGCTCCGCTGAGGTCCAGAATACTTTCCGAGAGATCATCATAAATTTGTTGCTGAGATCGTTCACGGTTTTCCGCATCCTCCAGTATTATTCGCGCAAAACCTGAATTTACTGAACTGGAGGCGCCAAAGCCCGGCGATGTAACCGAAATTATGGCCTGACTCTCAGGTACACTTACGTCGATAAAAGCAAGAAGGTCGTCCATATAGGCGTCCATATATTCAAAAGTGGCCCCCTCGGGTGCTGTTGCATTGAGGCCAATCCTGGCACGGTCTTCAAGAGGAGCCAATTCCTGTTGCAAACCGGCAAAGAGCAGATACATCAGCAGTACGGCCACCAGAAGAATCGGAGCAGTAACCCAGCGATTCGACATAAATGCTTCGAGCGATGCCTTATATTTTCTCATCAGCCACTTGAAGAAGGGTTCTGTCTTCTCATAAAAGCGGCTGTGCTTTTGATTCTGCTTCAGGAGTTTAGTAGAAAGCATCGGCGTCAACGTAAGAGCAACAAAAGTGGATATGACAACAGCTCCCGCAATGACAATTCCGAATTCCTGGAAAAGCCTGCCGGTAATTCCACCTAAAAAGAGAATGGGTGTAAACACGGATACGAGTGCCAGCGATGTTGCAACAATGGCAAAAAATATTTCACGCGAGCCAACCAGTCCCGCCTCAATGGGCGTCATTCCCTGTTCCACCTTGGCATAAATATTTTCAAGAACAACAATAGCATCATCTACAACCAGGCCAATAGAAAGTACAATTGCCAGTAACGTAAGAACGTTAATCGAGAATCCGACGATATACATGACAAAGAATGCGCCTATCAAAGCGATCGGAATTACGATAATAGGGATGAGCGTCGTGCGCCAGTCTCTCAGGAACAGAAAGATGATCATAATCACCAGAAACATGGCCAGGAATATCGTCTGTTTTACCTCATCAATCGAGGCGCGTACATATTCGGTAGTATCAAATCCGATATCGGTTTCCACATCCGGGGGTAAATCTGCTTCGATACGTTCTGCCCGCTCATAAAACTCATCCGCAATATCAATCTGGTTTGCACCAGGTTGGGGAACAAGTACCACACCTACCATCGGCACCCCGTCACGCTTTAAGATGGTACGTTCGTTTTCAGGACCAAGCTCAACCCGCCCTATATCCTTAAACTGAACAGGAGAACCATTGTCGTTTTCGCTGATAATCAAATCTTCAAATTCACTCACACTGGCAAGACGTCCCATCGTCCGAACGGTAAGCTCTGTTGAATTACCCTCTATGCGTCCGGACGGCAGTTCTATATTTTCCCGGCTCAGGGCGTTGAGTACGTCGAGCGGTGTCAGACGCTGAGCAGCAAGACGTGCGGGATCCATCCACAGGCGCATTGAATATAGCTTTTCACCCCAAATCTGAACACTGCTTACACCCTGGATCGTCTGCACACGTTCTTTGAAGATATTGATGGCAATATCGGTAAGTTCCAGCAGATTTCGCTGATCGCTTTTGACGTTGAAAAACAAAATAGGACTGGCATCGGCATCAGCTTTCGAGACGACCGGCGGCTCCGCATCAGGCGGTATATTTCGCACGGCGCGTGAGACCCGGGCACGAACATCATTGGCAGCCGTTTCAAGATCCAGATCAAGATCGAATTCAACAGTAATTGTGCTTCTCCCCTCCCGGCTTACCGAACTCATCGTCTTGATACCGGCAACACCGTTTATCTCCTCCTCAAGAGGTTCGGTGATCTGTGATTCTATTATTTCCGCGTTTGCTCCGGTGTAGGTAGTGCTTACAGTAATTATAGGAGGATCAACCGCCGGATATTCCCTGACGCCCAGAAAAGTAAAAGCAATAAACCCCAGCAAAAGGATAACAAACGACATGACTGTCGCCAGTACCGGGCGCCGAATGCTTAGTGAGGATAAACTCATAATTGTCGGTCCTGCGTTTCTACGTTGGATAATTCAACAGGCATATTGTCACGAACCTGGAGCAAACCTGTCGTCAGCACGGTATCCTGCGGATTTATTCCATCTGTTATCTCTACTAAATTCTCACTCCGGATACCCGTCGATACCGACTGCTTTACTGCCTGACCATTTCGGTAAACATAGACAAACTGCCCACCGGCTTCCGGTACAAGTGAGATCGACGGCACAGTCAGAGCATCGTCCCTGCTTTCCAGGATCAGCTGGATATTTGCAAACGAACCCGGTAGCAGTGATGCATCACGATTTTCACTCAATGCTCTTAACTGCAGTGCACGTGTTTCCCGGTCTATAACCGGTTCAATTGCATAGATACGGCCTTCATATGTACTGTCGCTGGTCTGTACATTGAAAAAAATGGTGTCGTCAACCTGTACCTGACCGGCATAACGTTCAGGTATTGAAAAATCGATTTTAATAGGATCTATATTTTGCAATGATGCAATTTGTGTTGAGGACGATATATGACTGCCTTCACTTACATATTTCAATCCTATCGTTCCGCTAAAGGGTGCCCGGATTTCAGTTTTGGCTATTTGAGCCTCAATCAGATCAATTTCAGATTTAAGCACATTTACCTCATTAAGAGTAGCGTCGTAATCTTCCTGGCTGATACCACCTTTCTCAAGAAGTTTCATCTGGCGTTCTTCGCGTTGACTTGCCAGTTCAAACCTGAATTCAGCACGCTTCAGTTGAGCCTGCAATTCGCTGTCATTGATCTTCAACAGCAGATCTCCTTCCTGCACCGATTTCCCTTCTTCAAGATAGATATCAGTAATTTTACCGGAGGTCTCGCTGTTTAAATTGACGGTTTCATTAGCGATAAGCGAACCTGTAGTCGATATCCTTCTCTGGATATTCTGAGAAGAAACTATTACCGATTCAACTTTTTGAACAGATGATTGCGTCTGTTGTTGCTGTTGTGAAGGGTTGCTTATCAAAGGCTCTATTTTGGGGTAGGCCAAGAGTCCCAGGATAACTAAAGTACCCAGTACAACAGCTATTCGTTTACTAGATTTGCGCATAATTAATTTGTAAGACTCACTAAATTGTAGACACCAATAATTTAACGGTTACTATTATGAAGTTAAGTCAGGTTTTGTAAAAAGATATACCGAGATCTTTAAAATATTTGTTATAGAAACATCAACCCTCTACGTATAAGAAAAAGGCGGTGAATAATCGACCGCCTTTTCAACAATCCGGCTAAGGTACTTAATGTCTATTTGTCAACCGAAGTTAAATTCTCATATATGTTTGAGAAACAGAGAAAATTACTTCAATCTATCAGTCAATCCCTAATGAAACTAATTTGTCAATTGTGCTTCAAGCTGTTTCTTTAGCTGAGACTTAGGTACCGCGCCAACAATCTGATCGACGACTTCGCCATTCTTGAAAATCAGCAGGGATGGAATACTGCGAATACCATATTTGGTAGAAGTTTGGGGGTTACTGTCAACATCCACTTTGCCGATTTTCGCTTTACCTTCATACTCACCGGCCAACTCTTCTACTACGGGACCGACCATTTTGCATGGCCCGCACCATTCAGCCCAAAAATCAACCAAAACAGGCTTGTCAGAGTTTAAGACTTCATCCTCAAAAGATTCGTCCGTAAATTTCAATGCTTTACTCATAGAATTATATATTAAATTTATTTGTATTGCTTTTCTGGTCACTGAATAATATCCCATATCCGGATGCAATAGTCACATCATTTTTTGTTATGAATTGCATCATAATAATTTATGTCATGACTATTGACCATTTGTCTTAGCCAATGTAACGGCTTTATCACCTATTAAATTCTTTAAACCGCTGAGAAGTTCCTCATTGGGATCAACCACAAATTTTCGAACGTGCATGGCAAAAGGCCGTTTTGCTTCGCTGCTGAGAACCTTGAACTGAACATTGGTCTGTCCTTTATGTTTCTCAAAAAGCTCAGCCATCTCCCTGAGGTCATGATCACTTATCTCGCTTGTATCTATATCCAGATTAAGCTGAATTTTATCCTGATATTTTTCACGCATGCTTTCTATTCGCTCAAAACTCTTTGCTATTATCTTAGGCTGCCCGCTGCGTGTATCGATATTACCGTCAATTACCACGAGCGTATCAACCTGTATCATTCCCAGATTGCGGTCATATACATCATTAAACGCAATTACTTCAATAGTGCCTTTCAGATCCTCCATCTGTAAAAACGCAAAAGGACGTCCCTTCTTATCAGTTACTCTCTTAACATTGGTTATAATACCCGCACTACGTACATCCGTGCGATCATTGAGTTTCTCCAGCTTCTCCGGATCCAAAGTATGAGAACAAAATATTTTTATATCCTCGCGATACTTATTCAAAGGATGACCGCTCAGATAAAAGCCGATCAATTCGCGTTCCTTATTCAGCCGTTCGATATTCGACCAGGGTTGAACCTCTTCCAGCACCGGTTCGTCGATGGCAGAAGCACTGCCGCTTCCATCACCGAACAGGTCAGACTGGTTTGAATTCTCCATCTCCTGTACCCGTGAACCATAGCTCAAAATTACCTCCATATGCTGCAGCAACTGTCTGCGGTTGGGATTTAGTTCATCAAAAGCACCGGCTTCAATCAGGCTCTCAAGCGTCCGTTTATTGCACAGACGGGAATCAATACGTCGGGCAAAATCATAGATAGATTCATATCGTCCATTCTCCTTACGTTCGGAGACCAATTCCTCGACAGCATTTGAACCGACACCCTTGATCGCTTCCATACCGTATTGAATGCGTCCGTCGACAGCAACGAATTTACCTTCACCGGTATTAATGTTAGGCGGATCTACTTTTATCCCATTACGATAACACTCTTCAATAAATTTAGACACCTTGTCAATGTCGCCCATATTATGGCTTAGTACAGCCGCCATATACTCGGACGGGTAGTTTGCCTTAAAGAAAGCTGTCTGATACGCTACAACCGAGTAAGCAGCCGAATGCGACTTGTTAAAGCCGTAATTTGCAAACTCAGCCATCATGTCAAAAATCTCTTCCGCCTTCTTTTCGGAAACGTCGTTTTCGATGGCGCGACCGGTAAATGTTTCCCGCTGTTCGGCCATCACCTTTCGTTTCTTCTTACCCATGGCGCGCCGAAGCAAATCAGCTTCTCCCAGTGAGTAGTTGGCAATCTTCTGGGCAGCCTTCATAATCTGCTCCTGGTAAATCATAATTCCGTAGGTCGGCTTCAGGAGATCCTCCAGATCGGGATGCGGGTATTTAACCTCTTTCCGGCCATGCTTCCGGTCGATATATTCCGGAATAAATTGCATCGGACCCGGACGATACAGTGCGTTCATCGCAATCAGATCGTCAAGCGAAGTCGGCTTCAACTGCTTCAGGTATTTACGCATGCCGTCCGATTCGAACTGGAAGGTACCTACGGTATTCCCCTTCTGGTACAGCTTGAATGTTTTTTCGTCACCTTTCGGTATTTCATCAAGATCATACGTTATACCGTGATTATTCTCGACATATTTTATAGCCGTCTTCATAATCGACAACGTCTTCAGGCCAAGGAAATCCATTTTCAACAGGCCGCACATCTCTGCGTTCGGCCCATCATACTGGGTAATCATCTCTTTATCTTTCGACAAAGCGACCGGTACGTAATCGCTGATTTCACCCGGCGCAATAATCACTCCCGCCGCATGGATGCCCGTCTGCCGCGCCGAACCCTCCAGTGTACGGGCAAATCGCATCATTTTCTGTGTCTGCGGATCGGGATGATCAAACAGTTCATTGAGTTCTTTTGCCGTATCGGGATTATTTTTTTGATCAAGCACCTTGTCGAATGTATCAGCGCCCGGACGATCGGGAAAAAGCTTTGAAATACGGTTCACTTCCTGCAGTGGTACCCCCAATACCCGTCCAACATCCCGGATTGCCGTTTTCGCTTTCATCGTACCGTAGGTTACGATCTGAGCCACATTCTTACGTCCGTATTCTTCCACTACATAATCGATCACTTCCTGGCGGCCACTGTCGTCGAAGTCAATATCAATATCGGGCGGACTCACCCGCTCGGGATTCAGGAATCGTTCGAACAGCAAATCATGCTCCAGCGGATCTATGTTGATAATGCCCAAACAGTAGGCAACCACCGATCCGGCGGCGGAACCTCGTCCCGGACCAACAAAAACATCGCGCCGGCGCGCTTCGCTGGTAAAATCCTGCACAATCAGAAAGTAACCGGCGAAGTCCATATTGCTGATAATCGCCAGCTCCTGGTCAATGCGCTCGCTGACATCCTGTGTAATCTCCCCGTACCTTTTTTTCGCTCCGCGATAGGTAAGATGACGCAGGTAATCTTCCATAGACTCAAATTCATCCGGAATGCTGTAGTGCGGAAGCAGTAGTTCCGAACTCAAGTCGATATTGTCGACCTTCCCGATAATCTCGTTGGTATTGTCTACCGCCGACGGCAGGTCACTGAACAGCTTCTCCATCTCTTCTGGAGTCTTGAGATAAAACTCCTGGTTCAGATTGTCATTATCATCCGTAAACCGAAATCGATTTGGGTCATTGATATCGGCATTGGTTTGCAGGGCCAATAAGATATCATGAGCTTCGGAATCTTCCCGCTCCACGTAATGGCAATCATTAGTGGCAATCATTTTGACATTGTATTCCCTGGCCCATTTTACCAAAACTTCATTACACCGGCCTTGATCTTTCAATCCGTGGCGCTGCAATTCCACATAATAATCGTCACCGAACAGGTTCAGATACCATTCAAAAATCTTTTTGGCTACTTCTTTTCCTTCATCCAGGATAGTCTGGTTAATCTCGCTTGCCAGGCAACAGGTTGTGGCGATCAACCCCTCAGAATGCTCAGCCAGAGTTTCCTTGTCGATCCGGGGCTTGTAGTATAAACCATCCGTATAACCCAGAGAACAAAGTTTCATGAGGTTTTTATAGCCTGTCATATTTTTCGCCAGCAGTACCTGGTGATACCGCGTGCGGTCTTTTCGGCCGTCCATACCTGTCGGCGTAACATAAAACTCACATCCTATAATAGGCTTCACATCCTGACTCTGGGCCTCTTTTACAAATTCAGGTACCCCGAACATATTTCCGTGATCGGTAATAGCGATAGCCGGCATCCCGTTGTTTTTGGATTTCCTGATGAGCTGACTAATACTCGCTGCCCCATCGAGCATGCTGAATTGAGTATGACAGTGAAGATGGGAAAAATCCATAAGCAGGCTTTATTAATATCAATTATTTGAAAAAGTAAAATTTTCTGAAAAAATCGAAATCTCATTTTTCATATCCTAAAATAGATTATTCTCAGTCGTTAATAAAATGAATTTCAATTGACGCTAGACAGTTTGACACCGTCTAGTGTCTGGTGTCTTGCGTTTTATGTCTTACTTCCGGCGTCTCGCGTATTTATTAAGCAGGTACATGTTGATTTATAAAACGCTGTATACTCTCCAAATAGTGACCTCTCCCCTCAAAGCCCGCACCGTGCCGGCCCTCCAGCTCTACAAACTGTTTAGGTTCATTCGCCATCTCAAACAATTTTTCTCCATGGGAATAGGGAATGACGCGATCAGTCCTGCTATGGGCAATCAGTACCGGGATATTAAGATTCCTGATACGCTCATCATTTGAAAATTCATATTTCATCAACATTCGCACCGGGAGCCATGGATATATATCAGCACCCAAATTCGCTCCGCTTGTAAAGGGTGCATCCAATATTAATGCCCCTGCTGTTCTTTCTGTCGCCAGTTTAATTGCAATTGCACTTCCCAGGGAACGCCCGAACAAAATTATTTTTTTAGAATCTACTTGCCGGTTTTCAGTAACGTAGTTCCAGGCGGCCCTTCCATCGGCATACAATCCCTCCTCATCAGGTGAACCTTCGCTTTGACCATAACCGCGATAATCAATGATCAAAATATTTGCTTTCAGCTCTTGCAGACTGTTCAGCAGATATATGCGGTTGGATATATTTCCGGCATTGCCATGGAATAAAATAATAGTTCGTTCTTCACCATCGACCGGTATAAACCATCCATGCAATTTAACTCCATCCTCGGTCTCAATTTCGACATCTTCATAGGTAAGACCCAAATCTCCGGGAGTGCTGTGAATATTTTTAGAGGGGTGAAAAACAAGATGCTTCTGAAAAATGAACATCACTAGCATAATACTCAGATAAACAGCACCAAGGCCAATTAATAATGCAACCATAAATTTTTTGGTATTCATTTCAGCAGGGATCTGGATGTTTATTGATGTGTCATTAAAAATCGGGAATACGGCTTATGAACAGCACCATCCGGATTTAACTGACTCTTATAAAGTACAAATTCTTCAACCAAAATATATGTAGTCCGCACCCTCTTATGCTGATTAATGAAGGACAAAACCTGCCGCTTTGAAGCTCCCTTCACTTTACCCAGTGTTACATGCGGTTTAAAAGATCTTGATTCAGGTTCGAATCCGGCCTCTGCACAGGCCCCTTCTATCGAACTTTTCAGGTTTACAATCGGTGTTTCATTTTCAACGCCGGTCCATAAAATCCTTGGCTGTTTACCCTCCGGAAAATATCCAAGTCCTTTGCAGGTGAACGTGAAGGAGGAGTGTTTTACTGAACTCAGCTTCCTGTTCAGCTTATCAACCTGATCTGCTTCCGTATCTCCCAGAAACTTTAATGTAATATGTAACTGCTTATAATCCTGCCATCGTATTCCGTTGATCGGCTGCATCAAACTATGCAGCTCTTCCTTTACTTCAGTAGGCAGCGGTATGGCAATAAAAAAGCGCATCAATAATATCGAACCTCGAACTCGTCAAATTCATTGGTTGCATCCTCAACCGTTACATCCACATTATCTACCCGGCTGGCTCCGGGACCCTGTTCACACCTGTTAACCATTTCACGAATATGGTCAACAGGTCCTTCAAAAACAGCCTCTACTCTTCCATCCGGTAAATTTTTGACCCATCCGAATACCCCTGCTTCCTCGGCATTGACTTTAGTAAAATGACGAAAACCAACGCCTTGAACGCGGCCCTCAATTAGTATATGAGCACGTTTCATAATCGATTTATCTTTTGATTAAATCTTTTGCTCTCAATAATTTAGATTAATTCATATTCGTTCAACGCTTAAAGATCCCCGAATCCTTAAATATATTCACACGATAAATAACGCAAAAGTTCTTATTATTAGCTTAAATGAATTAATGCCTTAACTAATATTAAAAATGACACTCACGCAACTTTCATATATCATAGCTGTTGACCGTTATCGTCATTTTGCTACGGCGGCGGAAAAATCATATGTAACACAGCCTACACTCAGCATGCAAATTCATAAACTGGAGGATGAGTTGGGGGTTACCATATTCGACAGGTCCAAATCACCGGTGATACCCACTGAAATTGGAGAGAAAATCATCGCCGAAGCCCAGGAAATCCTCAAGCAGGCCAAACACATCGAAGATCTGGCCTCGCTGGCCGATGAGGAACTACAAGGTACTTTCCGTATCGGTATAATTCCGACGATCGCACCATACCTTCTACCCCTCTTTCTGCGTAATTTTAAGGAAAAATATCCACAGGTACGCTTGATCTTCGAAGAAGTCCCTACCAGCGAACTGCTTGATCTTTTAGACCAGGATTATCTGGATATAGGTATAATTGCAACCCCTGTTGAACGCGGCAATATGTTTGAGGAAGACTTGTATTACGAACCGTTTATCGGATACGTTTCCACCCACCATTCGCTCGCAAACAAAGAAAAGCTTTCGGTAGACGATCTGGAAGTGGCTAACCTGTGGCTGCTCAATGAAGGTCATTGTTTTCGTGATCAAACCGTGAAACTGTGTAAGAAACAACGCAAGGATTTACTGAACAACTCCCAAATCGAGTTTGAAAGCGGGAACCTGGAAACGCTGAAACAGCTGGTAGAACAGGATTTTGGTATGACACTGCTCCCGTACCTGGCAAAAAACCAGATTGACAAGAAATGTGCCAAAGCCTATCTCAAATATTTTGATGATCCCGTTCCACGACGAAAGGTACGAGTAGCCTACAGCCGGGAATATCTCAAGAAAAATATCATCAAGGCGTTTATTGAGGAAATAAAAGCGGTCGTACCCGATGAACTGTTGAAAAGTGAAGAAGGTATATTAGTTGAGTAGAGCAGTTTTCTGAGGTCACTGTTATTTGTACAAAAGCTTCCATACCTTTGATGCCTCTTTTTAACTCCTGAAAAAATTAATAGTGGAACACAGTCTGCTACTCTGGATTCTTTTTAACGTCTTCATCATTGCGATGCTTATCGTGGACCTGACTGTTTTCCACGATAAAGAGCATGAAGAGACTGTAAAAGAAGCTTTAATCTGGACCGGAGTTTGGATCGTCCTGGCACTGTTGTTTGGCGTTGGAATCTATTACTATATGGGATCCGATACCGCGCTGGATTACTACACCGGCTATCTGATCGAAAAATCATTGAGTGTTGATAACATCTTTGTCTTCCTGCTGGTCTTCTCCTACTTCAACGTTCCCGCCAAATACCAGCACAAGGTATTATTCTGGGGGATATTTGGAGCACTTGTTATGCGCTTCATCTTTATTTTTACCGGTGTGGCACTTATTGAACGCTTCCACTGGATTATATACGTTTTTGGTGCTTTTCTGATATTCACGGGAATCAAGCTGGCATTTGAAAAAGACAAGGAGATACACCCGGAACGGAATCCGGTATTAAAACTGGTCCGCAAATTCTTTCCGACTACAAAAGGCTATCACGGATCCAATTTCTTTATTCGCAGGGGCGGCAAACTTATCGCTACGCCTATGTTTATCGTATTGATCGTCATCGAAACCACCGACCTCATATTTGCAATCGATTCCATTCCGGCAATTCTTGCGATCACCCGCGATGAATTTATCGTGTACAGCTCCAATGCTTTTGCCATTCTCGGACTCAGGGCACTTTATTTTGCTGTTTCCGGAATTATGCGCCTCTTCCATTATTTACATTATGGGTTATCTTCAATCCTTGTGTTTGTCGGCATCAAGATGTTGATCGAAGAATTTTATCACATTCCAACTCCCTATGCCCTTGGTTTTATAGCGCTAGCCCTGACGATTTCAATAATTGCTTCTATTATAAACCCGAAAGAAGAACAACCCGTACCCGAAGAAAAACTGCCGGATGAATAACGGAAAAATCCGAAGCACGAATGGTTTAAATCCTAAATCCAAATGACCAAAATTCAAAACATCCGTGGTTGTGGTTTATTACTATACCGAATGTAGAATATCAGCCATTTTATTAGAGGACTGGTTATTTAAACAACAGCAGCCGTTTCGGATCTAGAACATTTGGATTTCGGATTTGCCGTTTTGAATTTTGGTCCTTAGAATTTCGAATTTTCTAGGGCGGTGCCATAGTGTTGACAGTTGCTATTGCTATCTTTCTTCTTGCATACTTGATAATAAACAGAACACAACTGCAGTGATCACAGTTAAAAAAGCAGGATACCACGGTATCCTGTTGCCAGAATTAAATATAGGTTTCGACTTCAGCGGTACCGGTATCCGGCATGTGTTTATTTCCCACGCCCATTCCGACCATATGCCACGCAACCGCCGGGCGGAGGTCTATTGTACAGAGAATACACTTAAACTCATGAGGAAACGTGGATATGAAGGGAAAGCCACGACTATAGGATTTGGCGAATCGCTCGAAACCGGGAAAGCTAAAGTGACCCTGTATCCTGCGGGACATATTCTGGGTTCGGCCATGGTATTTGTAGAAAGTGAGTTTGGCAATGTTCTTTATACCGGCGATTACCGTACACCCCCGTCACCGGCTTCCGAAGGTTTCGAAATTCCCGACCGGGTGGATCATTTCATTACAGAGGCCACTTTCGGTTTGCCTGTTTATAAATGGCCGTCAACAGAAGAGCTTATCGACCAAGTATGTTCCTTTGCTACCGAATCACTCAATGACGACTATACTCCCGTCTTTCTCGCGTATAATCTGGGTAAAGCCCAGGAAATCATGCATCTGCTGGCTCCGCTCAGACACCCTGTGCAAATTCACGGAGCCGGATTCAAAATGTGTTCAGTATATGAGGAAGCAGGCATTGATCTGGGTACTTATTCAACATATAACAGAGACACGTGTGAGGGCAAAATACTGATTGCTCCGTCCTCGACTGTTAACAACGGTTTTGCTTCCAATGTGAGCCGGAAGCGACTGGCTTACTGCAGCGGATGGGCTGTCCGCGAAGCCACCCGTACCCAGCTTACTGTCGACAAGCTGATTTCATTGTCCGATCACCTGGATTTCTTTGAGTTGATCGGATTATGTGAAAAACTTAACCCGCAAAAGGTTTATGTAACACACACCCCGAATGCGGAAGTTGTACGGCACTATTTAACCGAACGAAACATCGACTCTGTGTTTTTGGGTATGGAAGTTGAAACGGATGATTAAAATAGAACACGGATGACGCGGATGGGAAAGATTTGCACAGATATATTTATTTATAAAATCCGTTTCTATCGGCTTAATCTGTGTTATCCGCGTTCTATGTAAAGATCAATGAAATGAATCACTTATTCCTACAATTGGCGGAGACGGCTCAACAAATTGCCGAAACGCGTAGTACCAATACCAAAATAAGTATCTGCGCCCGGTATTTTGAAAGCCTTGACAAGAATGAAGATCTGAGCCTGGCCGCACAATTTTTGGGAGAAGGAGCATTTTCTTCTATTTCCGGCAGACGGGCTTCTGTGGGAAGCCGCACCTACTCTACCTGTGCAGCGGAATTTTGTGAAATAGACTACGAAAAAGTATTTAAACCATGCAAAACAGCTTTGGGCAGTGCCTCGGAAGCCATTGAAAAATTAATGAATAATATTGAGGCGGCGCATGAGAAAAGGTCGCCTGCACACCTTCGATTACCTGAAGTCAAAGATATCTTTGAGCAGTTATACCGAGCTTCATCCCGCAAAGAAAAACAGGAGATTCTGTGGAATGCATGGACAAAGATGGAGCCGGTCGAAATAAAGTATTTCCTCCGGATCCTAGGGCAGGGATCCCTTCGCATCGGTTTTGAAACACGCAGCGTAATTTCTGCTCTTTCCGGCGCTTTTGATAAAAAGGTGAAAAATGTCCGTTATGCTCATATGATAACCGGAAGCATAGGGAGAACAGCCGTACTCTGCCGTCAGAACAAATTGGATGAGGCGGCCTTTCAGCTTTTCCATCCGCTTTCGTTTATGCTTGCTTCACCAATAGGTGACGACGGACCGGATAATCTGGAAGATTATATTGCCGAAGAAAAGTTTGACGGGATGCGGGCACAGGCGCATATCGGCAGACAACAGGTTGAAATATATTCACGTGACCTGAATGATATTACACAGTCGTTCCCGGAGATCGTACAGTTTTTTCTGTCCCGCGATCTGCCTGACCTTGTACTCGATGGAGAAATATGTGTTTATAAAGAGGGAGAAATACTTCCCTTTCAGCTTCTCCAGAAAAGAATGGGACGAAAAAAGCCGGGAAAAAAGATAATGAAGCAGTACCCGGTATTATTTATTTCATATGACATCCTGTACTACAATGATCAGCCGGTTTTTGAACATACACTTACTAAACGTCGCAGGTTGCTTGAAGAACTTTCGGAGAAATATAGTTTTCCGGTTACAAATCAGTTTGATGTCGACAGCCGCGAACAGGTTGAAGAACTATTCGACCGCGCCCTGGCCCGCGGTAACGAAGGTCTGATGCTCAAGAAAAAAGACAGCCGGTACGAGTATGGCCAACGACGAAAGTCATGGCTCAAAGTTAAAAAACCCGGCGGTACATTGGATACAGTAATCATGTACGCCCACGCCGGAAGCGGAAAGCGGGGCGGATATTATTCTGATTTTACCCTCGGCATCAGTGTAAAAGAGGATGAACGGTATGAAGAAGAATTCATCCCGATAGGAAAAGCCTATGGTGGGTATACCGATGAAGAAATGAAGAGACTAAATGAGCGTATCAAAGACCTGACAGTGGAAAAATATGGTCCAACATTAGGGCTCATTCCGAAATTAATGGTGGAAATAGAGTTTGATGATATCCAGGTGAATAAACGCACAAAAGCCAATTATACATTACGGCTACCACGCTTCAAAGCCATACGATGGGATCTTGGCCCAAAAGATGCCGATACTCTCAAGGATGTAGAGCGTATGTACCAGGAAAAAATCGACCGCGACAGATTAAAGCAGAAAAAAAATCCGTCGTTTCTTTTTTCAAACATACAATCCTCGCAGAATCACTAAAGGTAACCTGCACAGACAACAAGTAGGGTATGGATCAAATACCCTTCCATCTTTCATGAATCAACTGGTTTACGCTTTTTAATCCGGGATAGAATTCTCTACTTTATTAAAATAAATCCATTCAAAATTCAAAACTTAAAACTTAGAATCCCATAAAGTGAGCAACTGGACTCTGAAATCCACCCCGCCCCACGACTGGTTTTTATGCCTGGACATCGATCAGTATTTCGATCACGAACATGATCCGGAAAAAGTTTTTGAAGAAGGTTTTACACGTCCGGTACCGGTTGGCGAGCGCGATGTGATTGTCACCGCTTTTTTCAATGGTGATGTTGAGAACCCCGAATTTCATCTTGAAAGTGCTGAACCGTTAGACAAAACAGAAATTAAGCAGGCCAACCAGAGCCTCGCCCGAATATTCGGTACAAACCTGGATCTGCGCCCCCTTTACGAACAAGCAGCAAAAGATCCCGTACTGGGATCTAAACTCACCGATCTCTATGGGCTCAAACGTATGGCCCGCGCAAATCTCTTCGAAGATACCATCAACCGCATTATAGAAATGCGTCTGTCGCATAAACCGACAGCGAGGAAGATGGTCTATAAAGTGCGTAAGAATTACGGATCACTGCTCACTGCAAACGGACAAAACCTGCCGGCATGGCCGCGTCCGCATCAACTGATCAAAGCAGATCCTATGAGTATCCGGAAGATGGGTCCCACAAAACGCAAAGGAGAATTTATCATCGGTTTTGCAGAGGATCTGCTTTCCGGCGAACAAGACCTGGAGTACCTGGAAAGTTGCAATCCCGAAACATTTTACAATAAGATAAAGAGTGTCAGAGGAGTAGGACCCACTTCCGCACAACAACTCATGCTCTTTCGAAACAGGACCGACGCTGTATTTCCGAGCAACAAATCTTCAGGGGAAGAAAAAGGACTGAGAAAATGGATTATATTAAGTTACGGTGGCGATCCGTCAGATACTTCAGAGAAAGAATTTCAGCAGATGATAAAAAACTGGAAAGGATATGAGGCCGCTGCACTTGAATTTATGTTTGTTGACTGGGTACTGAGTGAGAAGAAAAAGAAAAGTTAACTTTGGCTTTCTTTTAAAGTTACTAAACCTCAAAGGGTAACAACCAAATTTGTCAAATGAACATTGACTTAAAGAATTCAAAACGCTGGCTTGGATACGCACTGCTAACAACTTGTTTCTGGGGGTTATGGGGTGCTTTAATAGAGATACCGGAAAAAAATGGCTTCCCGGCAACGCTGGGGTATTCTGTCTGGGCATTGACTATGATCCCCCCCTGCTTGTTTGCCCTTCACAATATAAACTGGAAGCTGGATTTTAAACCATCCTCAGTATTATATGGTTGTCTGGCGGGTTTTCTTGGAGCAGGCGGTCAGCTTATACTCTTCCAGGCGCTGAGAGATGGTCCGGCCTATCTCGTATTTCCTTTTATTTCTCTGTCCCCTGTTATAACAATTTTACTGGCGACAATACTTTTGAAGGAAAAAACAACATCCAGGGGATGGTTTGGAATTGTATTGGCACTGTTAGCCATACCCCTTCTTTCTTACCAGGAACCTTCAGGCGGGGGGATCGGCGGCTATGTTTGGATAATTCTATCTCTCCTTGTATTTCTTGCCTGGGGTATTCAGGCTTATGTTCTGCGGTTTGCCAATGAATCTATGGAAGCCGAAAATATTTTCTTCTATATGACGGTTACAGGCTTAAGTCTGATTCCTTTCGCTGTGGGAATGACTGATTTTAATCAGGAAATAAACTGGGGATTCTCGGGCATCTATTCGGCTGCTTTAATTCAACTGCTCAATTCGATTGGTGCTTTGTCTCTAGTATTTGCATTCCGATATGGCAAAGCCATTATTGTATCTCCGATGACAAATGCTCTTGCACCTGTCATTACGGTGGTTCTGTCTCTTCTTCTTTATTCGGTAATTCCCAGCCTGTTTACCGCCGTCGGAATGGCCCTGGCTATCGCAGCTTCCTTTTTACTGGGAATAGAAGAAGAAACAGAAAATATCGCCATACAGGAAGCTTAAATCATTCGAGGAGTGATCTCGTGTAACCCTGACAGGGTTCCAAACCCTGTCAGGGTTGCGGCCAATTTTTAATCCTCCAGCGACGTCTCAGGTTTCATTTTAAGTAATTTTCTCCAGGCCACAAACAGATAATAGCTGGAGATAAATGCCGTCAGAGTTAATACCGCTGCCAGAATAATATTACCATAAATCCAATAGCCCGTGGCAAACAATGAGCTGTAAATAGCAATACAGCCCAGCAGCATACAGAGAATACCCTGCGGTACATTCCAGCTGTCATCCTTTAACGGTTTAACATCCATGCCATCCTGTTCAGCTTCTTTCAGTACGGCTTTCCAGCCCGGACCACCCGGACGTGCTATTCTGCAAAATTCAACCATCGTTGACTGTGATGTCGGTCGGGTCAGAAATGTGACTGAAAGCCATCCTATGGTCGTTAATAACACACCGATGACCAACTCTTCCCATCCTGTAAGTGGCGGCAGCCCCGTCATATCATGGAAAAACTGGAAGTATACTGCAACGACGAATGAAATAGCCATCGCAGCAATTTCACTGGCGGCATTAATGCGCCACCAGAACCACCTTAAAATAAACAACAACCCTGTACCCGCTCCTATCTGAAGCAGGATTTGAAAACTGTCAAGAGCATTTTGCATAAGAAGAGCCAGAACTCCCGCTACAATCATCAGAGCTACCGTTGAAATTCGTCCGACGGTGACCAGCTCTTTCTGCGAGCTTTCGGGATTGATAAAACGCTTATAAAAATCGTTTACCAGATAGGAAGAACCCCAGTTGAGATGAGTAGAAATAGTGGACATATATGCAGCTGTAAGAGAAGCAACCACCAGCCCGAGCCACCCCGCAGGAATAAAGGTAAGCATCGCCGCATATCCCATATCATCATCAGCCACATCTGCAGCACCGGGAAAGGCCTCTTGCATGGAAGCAACGTCGGGAAAAACAATGATGGAACAGAGCCCTACAATGATCCACGGCCAGGGACGCAGTGCGTAATGGGCAGCATTAAAAAAGAAAACTGCTGCGATTGAATTGCTTTCATTTTTGGCTGCAAACATGCGCTGGGCGATATATCCGCCGCCGCCTGGTTCTGCCCCGGGATAATATACACTCCACCACTGTACAGCCAGCGGGATAATGAAAATACCGAGAGCCTGGGCCGGATCGGAAAAATCCGGCAGGATATTGAGCTTCCCGATTACATCATTATGGGTAAGCAAACCATCCAACCCTCCCACCTGCGGATGATCCAATGCTACGTAAGCAGCGACCAAACTCCCCCCGATAGCCAGAAAGAATTGGAAAAAATCGGTTAACAGTACCCCTTTTAATCCGCCGAGCGTACTGTAAATGACGATAATTATTCCTGCATATACAATGGTTTCTACGGGGGAAAGACCGATTAGTACTCCGCTTATTTTTATAGCAGCCAGTGAAACGGTTGCCATAATAACCACATTAAAAATAAAACCCAGATATACGGCCCGGAAGCCTCTGAGAAAGGCCGCCAATTTCCCGCTGTAGCGCAGTTCGTAAAATTCCACGTCGGTCAATACCCCCGACCGCTTCCAGAGATGGGCATACACAAAGACAGTCAACATACCGGTCAGGAGGAAAGCCCACCAGACCCAGTTGCCTGAAACCCCTCCGGTTCGTACAATATTAGCTACCAGATTGGGAGTATCTGTTGAAAAGGTTGTAGCTACCATAGAAACACCCAGCAACCACCAGGGCATATTTTTACCGGCGGCAAAATATTCGGTAGCATTTTTGCCGGCCTGACTGGCTACCCAAACTCCAATTATCAAAGAGAAAAGCAGGTAAGCAGCAATGATCGCCCAATCAACAGTTTCCAGCAGCATGCAGGTCCTTATTTTAAGTTATGGCAGTATAATTTATTCGGAATTACATTTTAAAGAATGTAGGGATATACGAAGCTGAAAATTAATAATCAAACAAATAGCTTTTTGAAGGCTTAAACCCGCGAAAAGGCAAAAGACAAAATGCATGACTACGCCGGCCAGCGGGAAAAAACAAGCATTGTTCCTGCTCTATGTCCCATGCGCTTTGCCCTATGCCGCCTCTGTTCTAGAAACAAGTGACATATTGTGCCACAGCTATTATTTTTGTGAGGTTAAACAAATTCCATCTTAGCCCGCATTTCTCACCAAGAAATTTATTGCTCAGCAAGGCGAAGGTAAAATGG
>CAZPWQ010000020.1:16334-36431 GCA_964590495.1 uncultured Balneolaceae bacterium | reverse complement strand
CTGGGAAATGTATTGAATACCTATCTTGAAATCAGCGATCTTTATGAACAGCAGGATGAATGGAATAAATATGAACAACAGGTTACGTCTCTTAATGTCCGTTGTCATAAGACAGAGATGATTGAAAAAATGCTGAACCTGATGCAATCATATCTACATCAGGGGGGTGTTTCTTTTATAGCTCAGGGAATGGACTCATGGTGTAATGTAATTAATACCGATGGTGCTGCAATTGCTCCGCCGGTTGGAATGCAGATGGAGCAGCGAACACTGGCAGAAGAAGCCCTGCAAAAAGGTGAACCGGAGTTTGCCATTCATTTCAATAATAATCCCAAACGGTTGTCACCCAGAGAGTTTAATTCGGAGGGAGCCACCTTAGCCATACCTCTTATGATGAAAGACCGCAGGCAGGGGGTAGTCCTGGTTTATGATAGTAATCCCCTGATATTCAAAGAATCAACAAAACACAAGCTGATAAACCTGGTACGGCTTGCTGGATTAAACATAATATCCAATGAACCAAATATTGAAGTTGACGAACCTATCTTCACTAATGAGTATGGTGCTTTTTTAAGGGATTTATGGGAGCGGGTCGTAGATATGGAACTTTCCAGCATTAAAAAACAAAATTCAAAATATAATACCTGGTTCGGTCTTGTTACCCTTTCCAATCTCCCGGAACTGCGTACAAAGTTACGGTTGGAGGAACTGAAAGTGATGCAGCAAAATTTGGTTTCCGCTTTTAACCCGAACCGGTTTGGGTTCCCTGGTATCCTCGGTTTCCATTCAGATTATGTATACAGTTTTGTGATTCAACATAGCGACAACAGTGCAGTCGAACAGTGGACGAAAGCTTTGAAACAGAAATTTTCGCAGCCATTTGAACTTTCAAATGGAACACGGGTGGAAACAGGAGTTAAGGTCGGTTTTACCAAGCTGGAAGCCGATTATGCAGATTCCTATCAGGTACTAACCAATGCCAAATCAGCCCTCTCGCAAGCTTTAACATCGAAAAAGGAAGAGGCCGGTTAACGAATGGGGAATTCCTCATCAGTCAATTGTACAATAATGGGATCAAAACCTACTCAATAGGAAAAAATTGTAGACCTTTTTTCGGAACGATTGTTTACGCGATTTCGTCGAACTAAAAGCAATGCCGAAGGAATAACTCAACTGCTCAGCTTGATGTCGGCAGCAAAAAAACAGTTTTGTCTTTGTGAACTTGATAGATACAGATCAAAAATATGGTCACCGGCTCGATCCCTGAATTTCCCGGAAGCAGCATGATAACCTAAATCAGATTTAATGACTCTTCAATTGAAACGGGTAGTGAAACAATACCGGAGATATTCGGTTAAAGGCTTTCAGTACAAAAGAAATAGGGGGTTCAGTTTTGCTAAAAAATCTCTTATATTGAGAGATTGAAAATAATTCGATCTGATAGTCGTTATCTATCCCGATAAAGAAACTGATGATTAGGATTATATGGTCATCGCTCAAAAATATTTAAAATTTTAACTTAACCCAGCAATTGCCGTGGCTAGAAGTTCAGGTATTTCAACTCGAGAATCAGAATCACTTGACCGCTACTTACAGGAAATAGGAAAAGAAAAGCTTATTACCCCCGAAGACGAGGTAAGACTTGCAAAAGAGATACAAAAGGGGAGTCAAAAAGCTCTTGAAGATTTAACAAAAGCAAACCTGCGTTTTGTTGTTTCAGTGGCAAAACAGTATCAAAATCAGGGTTTATCTTTAGGTGATCTTATTAATGAAGGTAATCTGGGATTGATCAAGGCGGCCAAACGATTCGACGAAACACGGGGATTTAAATTTATTTCTTATGCCGTTTGGTGGATTCGTCAATCTATCTTACAGGCACTTGCCGAACAAAGTCGTATTGTGCGTTTGCCGCTTAACCGGGTTGGAGCACTTAACAAGATTGGAAAAGAACTCTCAAAGCTTGAACAGGAGTATGAACGTGTTCCATCGGCCGCTGAACTTGCCGAAAGTCTGGATATGACGGTTTCCGAAGTAGCGGATACGCTCAAAATTTCAGGTCGACACCTGTCGGTAGACGCACCGTTTGCCCAGGGTGAAGACAACAGGTTGTTGGATGTATTGGAGAACGAAGAGATTCCCGATCCCGATACCGACCTGATGGGTGAATCGCTCAAGGTTGAAATTGAACGTGCACTTTCCAAGCTGACCAGCCGCGAAGCGGAAGTTATTCGCTTGTATTTTGGCATCGGACGCGAGCATTCCCTAACACTGGAAGAAATTGGTGAACGGTTTGACCTGACCCGCGAGCGAGTCCGTCAGATCAAGGAAAAAGCCCTGCGTAAGCTGCGTCACCACAACCGCAGCGCCGCACTTCGGGCATACCTGGGATAAAATAGTAGACGCCAGACGTAAAACGCGAGACGTTTAAATCGACTTTCAAAATTTGTAACCTCTGATAGCTGAAAAATTATAATTTAAGCCCCGGAAAACCCGGGGCTTTTTTATTTCAATAAAGTTTTCATAGAATAGTTATATACCTGTACACCTCCTGATCACAGTTTAATTTCTTTGATGAAGCAGCTCACGGTCATATTGGTAGTAGTTATCGGGTTTATTTCCGAATTACAGGGACAGACACTCCCTTTCCGTAACTTTTCTATTGAAAAAGGACTTAGTGAGGCTGTAGTAAATGATTTAATGCAGGATGATAGCGGATATCTGTGGATAGGAACCGGTTATGGGCTTAACCGTTTCAATGGAATCAGCTTTGAAAATTATTTTGTTGAAAATGGACTGCTTGATAACAGGGTATACAGCCTGTATCAGGATAATAATAATCGAATCTGGATCGGCACCGGCAGTGGAGCTAATGTTATTGAAGCAGATAGTATTAAAACATTACCTGAACTAAAACCAATTGATTCGAGTGTTATCCTGGATATATATCAGGATTCTCACAGCGATTTTTGGTTTGCTACCGACGGAGACGGAATATGGCACCTGGACCAAAATGATAATCTCACCCAATATCTGGCGATTCACGGGTTGGCCGATAACAGGGTCCGGGCGATACGGGAAGATTCGGATGGAACTCTGTGGTTTGCTACCCGAGGCGGTTTGACGCAGTTGGATAATGGAAATTTCCGCTCTTTCACAACCCAACATGGATTACCTGATGAGAAACTAAGGGATTTGGCCATTGATTCGACTGGATCCCTGTGGATAGCGACACGCGGTGGTCTTTCCCGGTTTAGTAATGGTAAATTTGAAAACCGGACGGAAGAAGATGGATTGATTAATAATCGCATACAATCCATATCCATAGCAGATGACGGCAGTCTGTGGCTTGGTACGGAGGAAGGAGTCAGCCATTTGCAAAATGGTAAATTCGAAAATTATACAGTTTCCGATGGACTCTCCAATGATATAGTTCATACGACATTAATAGATCGTGAAGAGAATGTCTGGTTCGGTACATTCGGTGGTGGAATAAATATGCTTCTTGGCAGCCACTTCGAAAATTATACTGTTGAAGAAGGACTGCCTAACAACGTAATAACTTCAATCGCACAGGATAAAACCGGAACCCACTGGATCACCACATATGGCGGCGGTCTTTCAAGGTTGAATAATAGAGAAATATTCACCTATAGTGCTAAAGACGGTCTCGTTGATAATAAAGTATATACCGCTATTGTAGACCGTCAAAACAGATTATTGGTAGGAACACGGTGGGGCTTCAGTATTTTTGACGGTAATTCATTCTATAATTTTGATGAGACGGAGATTCCATATCGCAAGATCCGTTCTTTACTGGAGCCCGAAGATGGAGAGATTGACTACTGGCTCGGTACGTATGGAGAAGGTGTAATTGCTTACGAAGATAATAGTTTTACTTCTTTGACTGAGGAAGATGGTCTTGCAAATAATACTGTGATGAATATCGAGGAAAGTGATGATGGTACTGTTTGGTTTGCTACATATGGTGGAGTAAGTGGTTATAAAGACGGAGTTTTCGAAAATATAACTACTCAGGACGGCCTGCCGAATAACGGTGTACTTGATATACTTGAAGACCAAAACGGCGATTTATGGTTTTCAACATTCGGAGGTATTGCTCGATATCACAACGGTGAAATCGAAGCAATAACTGAGAGCGATGGCCTTCCCGATAAAGTCTGTTATTTTATTGAACAGGATGACCGCGGCATCTATTGGATAGGTACGAACAAAGGAATTGTCAGGTTTGATTACAGTACGTATCAAAAATCCGGTACAGATCCTGATAAAGTATCGGCCTTTAAGCTGATTACACAAAATCAGGGTATCATTGCCAACGAGATGAATGCCGGTGCTTCCTATAAAGACCGGGATGGCAATATATGGTTCGGATCGGTAGGTGGGCTCACCAGGTTTGATCCGGCAAAAGAAAAAATCAATCGCGCTCCCCCCATTTTACACATCAATAACATAAGAGTTTCGGGAGAAGGTGTTAATATAAAACCTGAACTGAAGATCGGGAGTGATAATCACAATATCACGTTTGAATTTATAGGGATCAGTTTTACTGCTCCCGAGCATGTCACCTATGAATACCGATTAAGGAATTCGGGGGAAGGATGGCAGCAAACTACTCAAAGATCAGTTCGTTATTCTGCATTAATGTCGGGTGAATACACATTTGAAGTGAGGGCGCAAAATAACGATGGCTTCTGGAGTACTAATACCGCCCGTCTTGATTTTACCGTGACTGCTCCATTTTGGCTGCAGTGGTGGTTTATCGGACTTGTAGTAATAGCTGTAGTGGGAATCATTCTGTTTATCTACAATTATTACAGGGTAAGGAAAATGGTGGATATCGAGCGAATGCGGGTGCGCATAGCCAGCGACCTGCACGATGATGTAGGCTCGGCGCTTACAGAAATAGCTTTACAATCTGACTTCCTCCAGACCATGGATGTTGATACCACCTTGCAGGATTCGCTGCAACAAATAGGAACGCAAAGCCGGAAAATAGTCTCAAGTCTCGATGATATCGTCTGGTCTATAGACGCACGTAATGATACCCTCGGTGATTTGACTGATCGAATGCAGGACTATGTTAATAATGTTCTGCCACATAAGGAGGTTTATTATGATTTTGACAATTTGAATATGAGTAAAAAGCTCGAGGTTCCCATGAAGGAAAATCTTTATCTTATTTTTAAGGAGTCGATTAATAATATATCCAAACATTCAAATGCAGACAGAGTAGACATTAATTTGGTTACCCGGAATAATGGCTTTACACTTATTGTGAGAGATAACGGAAAGACATCCAGAAATGACCGGAAAAGCGGACAGGGTTTACGTAACATGAAGTTGCGGGCGAAAAGAATTGGTGCTGATATATCTTTTAACAATAAAAATGGCTTTGAAGTGCGTGTTGAGGGTTAATCCGCAAATAAATTTTTTGGTGAAAAATGAGGTGAATCGTCTTAAAACTATTTAAAATTCAAAACAAGAAATTATGAGTTCAATTGTCGGAATTGTAGAAGACAACAAGAAAATTCGTGATTTAATCCAGCGTTATCTGGATATGCAGGACGAACTATCCTGTCCTGTGGCCGTAGATTCTGTAGAAGAAATGCTTGATTATCTTAAAGAGCATGAAAATCCGAACGTTATTTTAATGGATATCCAACTGCCTGGTATGTCGGGTATTAAAGGCATGGGGGTAATTAAGGAAAAGTATCCGGATATTGATATCATTATGTTGACGGTCTATCATGACTCTCATAAAATATTTAATGCCCTGCGTGCCGGTGCATCGGGATATTTGCTTAAACACACTTCTCTTCCTGAGATTAAAGAATCTATTCTCAAACTGGTTGAAGGCGGTGCCCCCATGTCGCCGCAGATTGCCCGAAAGGTGATCAGTCATTTTCAGGAAAATGCGCCGAAACACAATCCCGAATCTAATCTAACGCCCCGGGAACACGATATTGTAAATGGGTTAGTTGATGGACTAAGTTATAAAATGATTGCAGATCGTTATGATATCTCTATTGATACCGTAAGGGCACATATCCGTAATATTTATAAAAAGCTCCACGTTAACTCTAAGGCGGAAGTAATAGCCAAATCGCTCAAAGGGGAAATTTAACAGGTCACATGAATATGTTATTTTATTATATGGTTGTTGCGTATATTTTAATGTCAGAAGCTAAAACAAATGCCTGTTTAAAAGCGTTATAGCAATAGAAAAAAGGTGACCATTATGAAACTACTTAAAGCCCTGGTACTTACATTTACGGCATTATTCCTGTTTACCGGCTGCTATACGCAACTGCAATACTCTAAGCAGATGAAGAAAGTAACGGATGCGCGATATGGGCAGGAAAATACTTCCGAGGAGCAGGTAACACAGAGAGAGGATAGATATTCTGGTGAAGCGGGTGAAATGGGTGAAACGGAAGAAGGATTGGCTGATTATACTGAAGAGAATGATATCCCTATCTATTACAAAAACTATTATGTCGCCAACTGGTGGAATGACTGTGCCTGCAGCCCGTACGGTTATAACTATTATTCTGATTACGGGTATTATGACCGCTTTCATTTCGGTTCTCCCTTTTATTACAGCAGACATCACTTTTACTCGGATCCATATGTAAGATGGAAACTGAGGCACCACAGAGGCTTTCATTTTGGCAGCAGCTTTTCAATGACCTGGCGCTGGGGTTATCACCATCCGCACCACTTTTACGGATATTATTATGATCCTTTCCTGTACAACTATTACGGATATTACGGACATCCGGTAGCCTTCAATAATTTCTATTTTTATGGCAGAGGATTTGGTCACTTTAATAATGGCAGTATTGTTCGCAGCAGTGATAATAACAGGCGCTACGGACCAAGAAGCATTGGTACAAATCGAACAGTAACTGATGATACAAATCGCGCCAGAGAAAGACAGTCTGTTACAAACAGTGGAAACAGAGCGGCTGATACATCAGCTCCAAGAACTGTAGGTACCAGCAGAACCCGAAGCAGCACTGATACTGTAACCCGCACCCGCACTACAACCAGCGGAAATTCTGTGAGGACAACCCGCACGCGATCTGTTCAGCGTAAAAAAGACGATACAACTACCAATGCCACAAACACACGGGTCCGCAGCAGAGGCGGTGACAACAGCAAGTCTGTCAGTGATGACCAAAATCGCAGTCGAAAAATTTCACTTCCTCAGTATGTGAATACACCAAGAAGTAATGAACAGATAAGACAACGAGTCAGAAGCAGCAAAGTCCCTTCTTCGCCGGTTAATGTTCGCAGTAGTAATAGCCGGGAAAGAAAGACCTTCCTGAACAGAGTGGGTAGTTTCATTAATAACACAACCAGCACTATTTCTAACAGTACAACCCGTACCAGGAGTAGTTCTGTTAAAGCACGTTCTTCTTCGGTTAAAAGATCGTCTTCTTCAGTAAGCAGAAGCAAGAGCAACTCTTCAAGTACCCGAAGCAGGGGTTCGGTTTCACGGAGTAAATCCAGTTCATCTTCCTCGTCCAGCGGCAGCAGGTCAAGATCAGGCGGAGGCTCTTCTTCAGACAGAAGCAGAGGCGGCAACTAAATAAGCTTTAATTCGTTACCCTTTCGGTTATGAAAAATATTGTTACAGGTATTATAGGTATGTCTAAGAAGCGGCTTATTATCCTATTAGCCGTATTGACAGGATTTGCAACCCTGGTGCAGGCACAGGATGCCGATGATGTACTGCGTTATAGTCTCGAATACCCTTCTTATGATCCTGCAAGCCTTGTTATACCGGGCGTAAGTCAGGCTACAGGGTTTGGTGCCTACCAGGAAAATCCCGCTTCTATGGCTTTGTTTAATAAAAGCTTTATGAGTTTTGATCTGAACAATGTCTATACAAGTGAGGCGGGAGAATATCTTGGTAATACCATTGATTTCAGTAATAATCAGGTAAATGTTGGAGATCTGGGATTTGTCTACAGCGTTCCGGCAGAAAGAGGAAGTCTGGTTATAGGTGGCGGATACAGCCAAACCACCGACTTCAACCGGGCCTTATCGGCAAGCGGTCGCAATAATCAATCTTCGATCACTGATTTCTACAGCACGCTGCCGCGCGATCATAATCTGAACACACTCGCTTTTAATACCTTTGCCATTGAAGATGTAGGTGCCGACAGTTCCGTTTCAATTTTTCGTTTTGGCGAAGATTTTGCAGCATATCCCGGTATAAATCAGGAGATGGAGCTTACTGAGCAGGGACAAATGGGCGAGTATTCCGCTTTTCTTGCAACGGAATTCCAGAAGAATTTCCTGTTTGGTGCATCTATCGGATTATACACAGGCAGCTACTCGTACCGTATGGCTTTCCTGGAAGTAGACAGGGCTAATGACTATGATGGTGAGTTTATTGATGCTGATGGCGACGGTGAGTTTGAAACCGATATCGATAATATCTTAATCAATGATGAAATCGATGCAACTATAAGAGCTTTTAGTGCCAGAGCAGGTTTTTTATTTAAAGCAGGATCTAATCTGAACCTGGGGGTCAGCTATCATTATACCGGGAATCTTTATATTGATGAAACCTTTAATACCGAGATAAATACAACCTTTGATAATGGAGAATTTGCCAATGAAGATAGTCCCGGGGAATTTTCTTATAAGATCGTGCGTCCGGATCGTATTAAAGCCGGCTTTTCTGTTGTAGACTGGTATAAATTAAATCTGACGGCCTCAGCCGAAGGAGTGCTTTATTCGGAGGGACGTATTGATTTTGAAGAATTGGATTTGAACAGTGATGAACGTGAGATCAACAGTGATATAAGATCGGGTTTTAATGATGTAGTTAATATCAGGGCCGGGCTCGAATATGGAGCCGGCGATCATTTCACACCGCGTGTCGGTTATAGTTATTATCCTAGTCCCCGCAAGGGATTCGATACTACCAGGCATTTTGTCAGCGGCGGATTTTCTGCCATGGTAACCTACGGGCTCACTTTTAATATTGGTGTCAGGTACGGGATATGGGATGACGCAAACAGCATTTATTTCTATGATAATGGCACATCAATACAGAATGAAGTTGTAGGTGAAGAAGTAAGACACTGGAATATAATGGGTGGCGTGAAGTTACAGCTTTAGGAGGAAGGCCGTTAGAACGGTATTGGAAGCTATTAGCTATCAGCAATCAGCTATCAGCTGTGAAATCATTCACCTATCCTAGCTGATCGCTGACGGCTGACAGCCGACTGCTTTACCTCTACTCTTCAAGATCCTTATTTTTCTTTTTGGGATTAATACTCAATATCGGGCTCTTTCCATGTCTCACCAGATTTGCCGTAGTACTGCCCATCATTAGATAGTCAATGCCTGTGCGGCCTACCGTAGACATCACAATCAAATCATGCGGGTTATTTAAGTTATAGTTCAGAAGCGCTTCATGTGGTGAATCCTTTGAAACAATCACTTCGGTATTAACCAAATCGTTGATCTTGTGCATCTCTTCTTTTGCTAAAATTTCAAGCCTTTGGCGACGTAATTTCACTGTTGGCTCTGCAGGCGAATCTTCATTCTGCGGATCAAAACTGAAAATATGGACGAGATTGATTCGAGCACCTGCTTTTTGGGCAATTTGGGTAGCCAGCGGGAAAGCTTCCTTGGAATTATCCGAAAAATCGGTAGTCAATAAAATACGGTTTAAATTACTCAACTCTTTTTCCTGGTTGACAATCAGCACCGGTTTATCAGAAGTACGCAGTACCTTTTCAGAAACCGATCCCAGGAAAAAACGTGAAAAACCTGTTCGGCCGTGAGTTGTCATCACGATTAAATCAAAATCTTTTGCCTCTTCCACTATGGCCTGTGCCGGACTTCCTACCGACACAATCGGCTCCCGTATCATATTTTCGGGGAGATTCTCGCCGGCGACTTCACTGAGCCGCTCATATAGTGCAGTTTCAACTTCTTCATAATTTTCTATAGGTGTTGATCCAAATCCGAGCATATAAGGCCCCTCCATCTCATTGACGGGCAGGTAGGAATGAAAAAGGGTGACCGATCCGTTGAAAAGCGTGGCAAGCTTCTTTGCGGAATGAAGAGCTTTCTCTCCCAGCTCTGAAAAATCTAAAGGGACAAGTATCCTGATGTTTTCCATAAAGTTAGTTGTTTATTCGGGTTGACAAGGTATATCAACAACAAATCGGACATTTCTGTTTCTATCCTGATATCTCACAGTAATTTACAGTAATTATTATTTGTGATGTATCGTTCTATAACCAGTTCCGGCGTTTAAAATATATAATCATAATAACAGCAACCACAGCCATTACAAACAGGGAGGCCGGATATCCCCAATACCAGCTCAACTCCGGCATATTCAGGGGGCTGGAACCGGGATCGAAGTTCATTCCGTAGACTCCGGCAATGAATGTCAGCGGAATGAATATAGTGGCTATAATTGTCAGTACTTTCATCACTTCATTCATTCTGTTGCTGACATGAGACATATACATTTCGTGCAAAACCAAGACCATGTCCCGATAGTTCTCGATATTATCGATTACCTGTACCATATGATCGTATACGTCGCGAAGAAAAACTTTTGTCTTGCTTTGAATGAACTTCGATTCATCTCTGATAACTGAATTCATGGCATCACGAAGAGGCCAGACAGATTTTCTGAATAATATAAATTCTCTTCGCAGGCGGTGAACATGATGCAGGATGTTATCATCCGGGTTTGCAAGTAATTTATCTTCGAGAATTTCCATTTCGTCAGCTAAAACATCCAAAACAGCAAAATAATGATCAACGATACAATCAATCAGAGCATAGGTCAGATAATCCGGCCCCAGTTTTCGGAGCCGGGAATTTTCTACTTGTAGACGTTTGAGTATCGGGTTAAAATAATCTTTGTCCGTTTCCTGAAAGGAAAGAACATAATTCTGACCCAACACAATGCTGATTTGCTCAGATTTAAGGACATGGTCTTCCGTGGAA
Source organism: uncultured Balneolaceae bacterium (assembly GCA_964590495.1). GTDB lineage: Bacteria > Bacteroidota > Rhodothermia > Balneolales > Balneolaceae > CAZPWQ01. The sequence goes on along the minus strand of CAZPWQ010000020.1, from coordinate 25,415 downwards.
TAGGTGAGCATCCGCAGAACGAAGTATAGACAGTTTTCATAGACTTCCAATTTCGCCCTTTGAGTAGTGCTTACTATATCTTCCTGGATAAGAGGATGAAGATCAAAATAAGCCCAGATTGTTTTTAATTTTTCTATATCATGAAGACCCTTAACTTTAATCCACGTTTTGGATGGGTCTTCCAGGTACTGCTTTGCTTCCTTTATTTCATCAATTGCAATTTCTTCCACATGTGCATCATCATAATCGTGAATTGTTATAAGGACGTTATCCAGATGACGCTGGCCTATGTGTTGTATGGTCCCCGGCGCAGATCCGGGCTTTTTTCGTTTATTTCTGTGAGGCCGGATCCGGGGTAATATCTTTTTTATTCTTTTCTTTGTTGACATCAGGGATAAATTAGTCAGTGAAGGAATTAACAGTGAACAGTTGAAAAACGCATTACGTATTACGCGTTACGCAATTATCTCGAGCCTTTTGCTCTGCGGCGGCACGTTGCCTGGACGCTCTGCGTCTGGTTTACTGCCGATTCATGATCAATTTGTCACATTTTTTGTTTCGGCACAAATAACAGTGTGTCAGTGAACAAGACAATTAACAATGATCAGCAATGTTTATCTCGTGCCGTTTGCCTGCCTGCACGAAGCCGGGTTAAAAATTGCAACCCTGTCAGAGATGTTTCGGCGTAGGCAGGCTCTGCGGCGGCACGCTGATTAGAGGCTCTGCCTCTGGCTTTCTATCGGCTCATCCGCGAAAATAGAACACAGATGATGCCAATCGGGCGGAGCAATTTGGATTGTGATGAATTCAACATTCAACATTTAACATTTACCCTCAATTCCTCAGTAAATCAAAACTCAAAACTTCCACCGGTCTCCTTTCCTCCTTTCTTATCACGTTGCTTCAGCCCGTAACACCTCCAGCGGTGTCTTATTATAAATACTGCGGCTGTTGAACATCCCGATCAATATCGTAAGTGAGGTAACAACGATTGTGCCGATAATAATAACCCATATGTTGGGTACAAAGACGATATCGAAGTAAAAATAACCCAGAAGCCAGGTTGAAAGGACAGCAAGAATTAGTCCAGTAAAGGCGGATAAAATCCCCAAAAAGAGATATTCGACGGATAATATGGTGACTATCTGTTTTTTACTGGCTCCGATTGTCCGCAACAGTACGCTTTCTTTGACGCGCTGGAAGTGGCTTGTTGCAACAGAACTGGCAAGTACTATCAGCCCTGTGATGATACTGAAGAGGGCCATAAATTGTATTGCAAAAGAAATTTTGTCGATAAACTGGTTGATCGTATCAAGAATGCGGCTCACGTCGATAGCTGATACGTTAGGATAATCACGAACAACTGATTGTTGAAGAATCGCAGAATCTTCGTTGTTATCAACCCTGGTAACTGTAACAAAAAACTGTGGGGCTTCTTCAAGCACTCCGGTTGGAAAGAGCATAAAGAAATTGGGCTGAATCCGCTGAAAGTCAACTTCCCGTATGCTTCCCACATAGGCAGAAATGGAAACACCCTGCACATCAAATGTAAGAGAGTCGCCGATTTCGAGGTTAAGATCATCTACAATATTTTTGGCTGCTGAAACAGGTATCGGGCCTTCAGCCGGATCGGCTGCCCCGATCCATTCACCGTCTAAAAGCGTTTCTGAATCGATTAGGGTGTCACGGTAGGTGGAGCGGTATTCCCGGCGCAGGGCCCAGTTTCTAACGTTGTTAGCGGTATCCTCACGAATCTCCTCGGTACTTCGTCCGCGAAGAGAATCAAGCTGCATGGTTACAAGCGGCACATTTTGCAGAAGAGGAGCCTCATGTTCATTCATGATCCGGTTGACACCTTCATTCTGGTCCGACTGGATATCAAAAAATATGAGGTTGGGAGCATCCTCACGCGTTGCAAAATCGAGTTCTTCCATCAGCATGTCCTGACTAAAATAAAGGGTGCTGACCAGAAGCATGCCCAGCCCCAGCGACAACATCAGGGTAGCAGTCTGATTATTCGGCCGGTACAGGTTTGCCAAACCTTGTCGCCATACATAGGTCCAGTGGGAAGGGAAGAATCTTTTTACTAATTGCATCAACAACTGAGCAACCAATAGCAGAAGACCGAACGCAACGGTCATGCCAATAGTAAACAGACTTCCCACCTGCCAGCTTTCCGTCAGCAGGGAAGCGTATATCGCCACTACAATTAATACACTTGCGTAAATAGAATATTTGATCTTGTTGGACAGCAGAGAAGTCAGCGAACCTTCCAGGGTTCGAAGAGTATACAGCGGGGATGCCTTTCGAAGAGCTAAGAGGGGCAGAAGTGCGAAAACCAGTGCAACACCGGTACCAGTAAAAAGGCCAAGCCCGATGGCTGTCCACGAAATGGAGAGATCCACCGAAACGGGCAGAAACTCACTGAAGAGCCCCGGCAGGAAAAATTGTACGGCGAGTCCCAATATTGTACCGGCAAGTGCACCGGCAAATCCGAGTGTGACAGCCTGAATTAAAAAGATGCTCATCGTCTGGTCCGAAGAGGCTCCGAAGCAGCGCAGAATGGAGGCTGTGCTTATCTTTTGCTTGATATACATGTGGATGGAGCTGGCCACTCCTATGCCGCCCAGCAGAAGTGCAACAAAACCGACAAGGTTTAAAAAACGAGCCAGATTACCGACGGCTTCCCCCAGTTCTTCCTGGCGTTCTTCTACATCATCATAACGTAAATCTATATCGTGGTTGTCCTCCAGGGAATCAAGTCCCGCTTCAATTGCGCCGATATCGCGACCCGGTTCAAACTTAAAGTAGCGTAAATACTCCACGCGACTGCCCCGCTGGACAAGCTCTGTAGAATCCAGCAGTGTCTGAGGTATGAAAATACGGGGGCCGACAAGTGATGCGGCTGCCGCTTCTCCCGGTACCTTGTTGATGATACCTGATATCTCAAATGTTACCTGGCCTACTTTGACGGAATCTCCAACCGATATTCCGAATTGTGTCATCAATGTGCGATCCACAAGTGCTGTACCATCGTCCTTGAAATTATCAGCGGCTTCTTCCGGCATAGTCTCAAGCGTACCATAAAACGGAAAGTTTCCCTCCAGGGCGCGAATGTTCGACAGCCGTGTATTACCGGTCTTGGGGAAAAGTGCCATCGAGGGAAACTCGATAATTGTGGCCTGTTCACCTCCCAGAGAATCGAAAAAAGCAATTAATTTGTCATCAAACGGCTCTTCAGTCTCGACCTCGAGGTCGGCTCCGAGCAATTCTTTTGCCTGATTGTCGATTGTATTATTCAAACTGTCGCGGAAAGAAGTAATGGCAACCTGTGCTGCAACACCGATGATTATTGCCGATATATAAACAAAGAGACGCTTTTTATTGGTCCGGGCGTCCCGCCATGCCATGGTCCATGGCCATTTGGAGAAAAATGATGACATAGACTAAGTCTCTTCAGTTATTTTATTAACAGGCTTTTTTTCTTTTTTATCTATCCAGTCATCCCTGAAAATTTTACCGCTCTTGAGCCGGATAATCCGCTGGCATTGTTCAGCTAGTGTTAAGTCATGAGTTACCAGAACAAGCGTTGTTCCCCGTGCTTTATTGAGATCGAATAACAACTGTTCGATAGTATTCCCTGTATCGTCATCAAGATTTCCGGTGGGTTCATCTGCAAAGAGTATTTTTGGTTTGTTGATAAACGCCCTTGCAATGGCAACCCGCTGTTGCTCACCTCCGGAAAGCTGAGAGGGATAGTGATGTAAACGTTCTCCCAGTCCGACACTGACTAAAAGTTCTTTCGCATCGCTTCTTACGTTTTCGGAACTCCCGCCCCTGAGTTCAAGCGGAACCATTACATTTTCAAGTGCCGTAAGCGTGGGAACAAGTTGAAAGGTTTGAAAAACAAAACCTACATACTGATTACGTACAGCGGCACGTTCATCTTCATCAAGTGGTCCCAGTTTAATACCGTTCAATGTTACATCTCCATCGGTGGGACGATCCAATCCTGCACAGAGGCCCAGCAGCGTCGTTTTTCCACTGCCGGAGGGGCCGACAATGGAACAGATAGTCCCTTCCCCGATAGAGAAGTCAACATGATCGAGTACCGTTAATTTTCGTTCTCCGCTGCTAAATTGTTGTGTAAGATTGGTAACTTCCAGAATGGGTTTTGAATCCATATATTTATTTTAAGCTTAAAACTCGGATTAGTAACATATAGTACAGGTTGAATCATTCCTATATTACCTGCGTTGCACGTTACATATTGTTAAAACTTTATATTGTTGAATAATGAGACGTAAACTACTTTCTTTTGTTGTATTTATTCTCATTCCTGTCTTCTTATCTGCACAGGAAAACCCTAAGCGCGTGTTAATTTTCGGCGACAGCATAACTGCCGGCTACGGAATTGATAAAGAGAACGCTTATCCGGCACTTATTCAAGAAAAAGTTGATTCACTGGGTTGGAATTTTAATATCATAAATGCAGGATCCAGCGGAGAAACTTCCGCAGGCGGGGCACGCCGTATTGACTGGATGATGAGGCAACATATAGATGTCCTTATATTGGAGCTTGGCGGAAATGATGGTTTGCGCGGAGTCGATTTAACGGACACCAAAAAAAACTTACAGACAATTATTGATAAAGTAGAAGAAAAATATCCCACTGCTGAAATAATTTTAGCAGGTATGCAGGTCCCGCCTAATCTGGGGCTGGAATATACAGCGGAGTTCATGGAGATATATCCCGAACTGGCTAAGACAAACGGTGTGAGACTTATTCCATTTCTCCTGAAAGATGTTGGGGGAGAGGATGATCTGAATTTATCGGATGGTATCCATCCCAACGAAGAGGGACATAAAATTCTGGCGGATACCGTTTGGGATACCCTAAAACCGATTCTTGAAAATATGCGTAACCAAGATAGTTAACCTGCATTTCTCACAAAAAAATATTATAGAAATGCTAATTAACTGTGGCACAAGATATTGCATTTTTTTAGACGGATATTTTAAATTACAGTCTGTTATACGCTGCGAAATTTGCCTGTCTGCTGCGTTGAAGGGTAAATGGTTTGATCAACGTACCTGAGTACGTTTCACTGCACCATTTACCCTTCGCCTTGCACCCAAACAAATTTCTTGGTGAAAATGCAGGTTGGAACAAACAAAATTAAACTGATGATAAAAGCTATGGAAAGAAAAGCACCGATTATTTTGTTCCTGATTTTTCTTTTTTGCGGTATGAGTATTCCGGGGCAAGCTCAACACCTTGATTATGAACCTAAAATTCTGATTGTCACAGCTCATCCGGATGACGATGCCCTTTTTTCGGCTACTGTTTTTAAAACAACGCATCTGCTTGGCGGAACGGCTGACCTGGCAATAATGACAAACGGTGAGGGAGGATATCGTTATTCAACACTCGGTAATTATTTATATAACAAGGAACTCGACAGGGAGGAAACAGGACGCAAATACTTGCCGGGCATTCGTAAAAAAGAAGTCATGTCGGGCGGTGAAATTGTGGGCATCAGAAACTATTATTTCTTTGACCAGGTGGATGATGAATTTTCGCTTGATATAGCTTCCCCCATTGATAGCTGGGATATTGAATGGGTCAAGAAACGGCTTGAAAAGATTATACGTAAAGGAGATTATGATTTCATATTTACTATGCTGCCCTCCGAAGATACACACGCACATCACAAAGCCTCTGCCATACTTGTACTCCAGATAGTGGGACAAATACCTGCAGCTGAACGGCCGGTTGTGCTTACATCAACCATCGTCAGTGAAAAGGATGAAGATACCAACTACGACCAACTTGAAAATTATCCCATTTCCCGAATCAGGAAAGATACCGGACCTTTTTTATTCGACCGCCGTCAGAGTTTCGGTCATGATGACCGGCTGAACTACAAAATCATCGGAAACTGGGTTATCGCCGAACATAAATCCCAGGGCACCATGCAGCTGTTGATGGAAGCACAGGGAAATGTCGAACAGTATTGGTTGTATGAAATGAATCCTGAGGAGAGTGTATCCCGTACCAAAGCTTTTTTTGAAGCTGTAAACGAAGTACCAATCTATAAAAGGGACTGAGGGATTGAGTTGGGGTGTTTTGAACTTTCTATCCCGTACCAAATAAACTATCAATCTGTGCCAATCCGTATTATCCGCCTCATCCGTGTTCCATTCCCTCTACCTTTTGGAAGAGGCAATTTGACATTCCTTAATTCTCCGACAAAGCCTCTTTTCGGGAAATCTTCTCAGATTTTAAAAGCAGACTGGCTGATTCGATTAAGATCCACAGCGTGAATCCCAGAATAATGGCCCCTAGAGTAAAAAGTAAAAGATTGGCATCCGTCTCTCCGTATCCGGACCATTCAAAGACAACCTGTTCGACCATAGCCCAGAGGGTCATAAACAGCAAGAAGATCATCGGTACAACCGTATAAATTATAGGTCGTCCTTTGCGTTTTAGCCAGATGGTAATCAGCAGAAAGCTTATACCTGCCAACAACTGATTGGATGTCCCGAAAAGAGGCCACAGCAGATAACCGCCAGATCCCAGGCCCCTCGGACCTTCGGGAAGCAATACCAGGGCTGCACTCGACAGTACGGCTATTGATGTGGCTACGTGAATACGTGTAAGCGGCTTGACCTGATAGATTTCTCCCAGTTCCGATATGATATAACGCATCAGCCGGACTGAAGTATCAAGAGTTGTGGCGGCAAAGCTAATCACGATGACTGCGATAATCGTGCGGGCGACTTCTGCAGGAATAAGCAGACCGGTAGCAAGTTCCCCGGCGCCCTGGATAAATGCATTCAGACCTTCGGCACCGGCAGCTGAAAAAGATGAATACGTTGCATGAAAGGCTTCGCTTGTATTGAAAAAAGTAGCTATGGCTACTATAGTAATGATTGCAAGCGCTCCTTCACCTACCGCTCCGAGATATCCGACAAAACGAGCATCGGGTTCCCTGTCTATCTGTTTGGAGGTAGTTCCTGACGAAACCAGACCATGAAATCCGGAAACAGCCCCGCAGGCGATGGTGATAAACAGCAGGGGAAACCAGCTTACGTCATTAACAGCAGAATTACTCCAGGGAGCGGTCACATCCGGAGTCATAATAATCAGTCCCAGGTATAGAATAGCAAGTCCGAGAATAAGTTGTTCGGCATTGATAAAATCCCGCGGCTGCAGGAGTTTCCAAACCGGAAGAACGGATGCGATATACACATAGATCATTAGTACGATAATCCATACGAGGAAAGACATGGATACACCGTTCAAACCGAATAGTACGATGCTTTCTCCGCCGCCGAAATATCGAACAAGATCGATCTGCAGGACGGGCATATAGGAAGCAATTACAGCTGTGAAATACATTATTGAAATGACGATTATAGAGGGAATTAACATATTTCTTTTGGTCTGATAGGTATAATAACCGATCCAAATGGCCAGTGGAATCTGAATAAAGATGGATAGTACACTGGCGGGGAAAGAGATAAACAGGTTGGAAATGACCCAGGCAAATACCGCATTGACCATCAGTACCAAAATGAGGATAATGAACAGGAAAAGAATACGCGCCCGCTTGCCAATCAGTTCATCCGCCAGGGTACCTATGGAACGCCCTTTATGGCGGATGGAAAGTACAAGCGTCCCGAAATCGTGCACGCCTGCAGCAAATACCGTTCCAAGCGCCACCCACAGGATAGCCGGAAGCCATCCCCAATAGATCGCAATAGCCGGGCCCACAATAGGGGCCGCACCGGCCACAGACGTGAAATGGTGCCCAAGGACGATCCATTTATTAGTTGGGACGAAATCTACACCGTCTTTTTGCTCATGGGCAGGCGTCTTATAATCGGGATCGAGCTGGTATATCTTTTCAGCGATAAATTTGGAATAAAAGCGGTAGCCGAGAAAAAAAATGCACAAAGCCGCTGTGGCAAGCCAAATTCCGTTTATCATACGTTCCCTCTATAAACTTCAGTTGTTATTGATGTTTGTCTGCCAACAAAACTTTCAGACTAACACCCTGAATATGTTAAGAGAAATTGTATTTCGCCAAGCTAAATTAGGTATAGACCCATCCGACGGCTGCCCTTGCCGTCCGATGGGTAGGAAGGGGAAGGATTTAGGAATCGAAGGGAAAGGCTACCAGCCCTGTCTAACCCGTCGGACCGCAGAATCAGCGGTCGGACGGGAGATAGGTGATCAATTTCTATGTCGAATTCGATATTCTATAGAAATAGTTGCCATAACTTTTACGGTTTGGTCAAAATTTAACAGACTACCACCGTTTTGATCCATCAGTCGCATCTCCATCCTTTCCAGGGGGACTGGAGGAGAACTGTTATAGGAATAATTTATTTTTTTGATTGAACCGATTGTTCCTCCCGTTTCTCCAACAATAACTTCAGCCTTTTTCCTGGCTGTACGAATAGCTTTTTTTAATGCTTCGTCTTCTCCTTCTTTAATTTTTGAGGATAAGAACTGCCCGCTGAATTCATTAAAATTATTCTCAATTAATGTCACCTGTATTTCTTCATATTTGCTGAAATCATCCAGCATCAGGGTCACCCGTTGATTGGTTGCAATGACCGTTTTTCGTTCCCTTTCATCCATAACTGAACGCTTATGAATGGAGACAGGATCAAAACGTATATCCTTTTCCGGAACCTCATGTTTTTTCAGAAGCTCCACAAGAACTTCTTCTTTCTCTTTATGCAATTCATAAGCTTCCTGTGGAGAATCGGCTTCAGCATTCATCTGAATGTGAAATGAGATCCGGTCGGCCGGTACTTCTGTTTCGGAAGAAGCATTGATAGAGAGAGTGGAATTTTGCGCCTGTAACGCGGTGGAGAGGAGAATTAGTACAAAAATTAGTGAGAGGGTTCTCATGAAAATAAAATTGGTTAATGAGTTAGCAAGTTTAATATCGACAAAAATGAATTTATTAATAGCGCAGGTTAATTACTAGAATTTACACATGTAGATACTATGATAACTATGGAGATATTTTTTCTCGTCCCGGTGCTCTGCCACGGGTCGTT
>CAZPWQ010000020.1:0-16234 GCA_964590495.1 uncultured Balneolaceae bacterium | reverse complement strand
TTTACTCATTGATGAAGCCGGTAATTAGATAATTGTCCTTGCCACACGGATGAGATTCCTCCGCTCCGCATCGGATAACCCATCGATGCTCTGGTCGGAATGACGCCGAGCCTAGTTGTGGAGCAGGTACCTGATGACTCAACCGAGTGGCTCTGCTGCCCATTTAAGATCATTAATTATTTCGCAAATCACTCACAGAGCACCGAACGCAGTTTGTCTTCTGAGATGTTAGCACCGCAAACCACAATAACGCTGGTTTTTCCCTTAAACCGGCCGGGGCTCTTTAACAGGCTGGCAATAGCCACACCTGCCGAACCTTCCACAAGCTTGCTGTGATGCCTGATCATGCCCCGGATCGCTTCTTTAATTTCTTCTTCCGTAATCAATACAAATTCATCAATGTGTTTTTGGCAGAGAGGGAAGGTGATGGAGTCAGGCTCAAACCCTCCGGCTGATCCGTCGGAAAGGGTGGGCTTTGATTCAACTTCTTTATATTCGCCGGCGCGTACACTGACCGACATTTCCGGGGAATTTTCCGGCTGACAGCCAATAATTTTCGTTTCAGGAGATCTGTTTTTCACATACCCGGCTATTCCGGAAATCAATCCACCGCCGCCGACAGTCGCGAGAATTGCATCGGGATTTGGCATTTTTTCCAGTATTTCAACTCCGATCGTTCCCTGTCCGGCAATAATTTGCAGGTCGTTATAAGGAGATACATAGATCCAGTCCTGTTCTTCAGCGTGCCTGCGGGCATACATTTCGGTGGTATAGGGGTCGGTTCCGTGGGACTCAATTTCTATATCATAAGCTTTTATAGCATCGACCTTTGACTTTACAGCATTCTCCGGCAGATAGACACGGCCTTTTATGTCAAGAAGATCACAGGCACGAGCAAAACCCAATCCATGATTACCTGTTGAAGCGGTCACCGGCAGTGCATTCAGATTTTGCTCCTTTATCCATTTTAATTTATTCAGACTGCCGCGTGCTTTAAACGAACCTGTTACTTGTTCACTCTCCATCTTCAGGTAAACATCACCTTCGCAGAAGTCACTAAGCCAGTTGGAATAGAGGAGGGGTGTTTGCAGGATATCCTCTCTTATGCGTTTTTTTGCCTGCTCTATTTCTTTTATCAAATCCATTTGATCAAGTATGATTTTGTTTAAAGTAAGATAATAGCCACAAATATGCACAGATACAGATTTCGCAGACACAAAATTTTCCTAATAAGAAGGCCCCAACCCGGTCAGGATTGAGGCCCCGTTACGAGGCTAGCTCTGCTTAGGAAGCTAACTCGAATGAACAATATCAGGTGCCGAACCAGTAGCTGAATTTAATCAGGAATACATTCGTCGGCTGGGAATCAAACAGCCGGTTGAAATCACGGCTAAATCTGAAATTGTTGTGTAATGTTGAAGCAGAACGATCTTGTTGCCATACGATATATAAGATTGAACCTGGCCTGTACTCCCAGCGGAAAACTGCATTTGTCTGGATGGATTTGAAATTAAAATCCTGTTCATTGAAGGTGAATGATCCGGCCGGTCCATCGCCATCCGGATCTACCGTATAGGTGTCATCATTCCGTTGAATCGTACCACGGTCAGTTCCATAAACAGCAAAGTCATATGTTGAAGGTTCCGTAAACTCTTTGTAGTTATAATAGTTGCCGCTGGATATAAAAGGCCGCACGTATGTTTGAAGTGTGAGGTTCGGCGTAAAGGTCCAGTCGAGCCGGAAACTGGTTGAGAGAGACGTACGGTCTATATCCGCAAAAACATAGCGGTTCTCAAACGTATCAGTCGCCAGTGGGTCATTTACTGTTGTTACGTACTGTCCGGTAGATTTTGAAAAGCTTATCTCCGGAGAGACCTCCAACTGTATATTAGTTGCCGGACGTATGGTAATACCACTCCAGAAATTACGGTTATAAGCACCGGAAGCATCATTTCGGAAAAAATTACCAAGATTAAATGAGATTTTCTTTGACTGGTTGGAGTTGATATTGGTATTGAAATTCCAGCCTTTGGGGTTCCGGACTAAAGGTCCGCCTCTGGTAACGCGGTCGTCAAATTCATTTCCCCACCAGTTTACATTATAGTTAAGAGACCAGAGGTTCTTGAATTCGATAAAAGCTCCGGTATTATACCAGTCGTTGATTCGGTCACCTCCGTAATTCCAGGATTGCCCGCCAAAATGCCAAAGGTTATAAAGCCTCAAAAATTCCGCATCCGGGGAACTTTCGCGATACATAATACTGTAATGGGCGCTGTGATAATCGGCCCGGTTTTCAAATCCGATATCATTAACTTCATAACCGGGACTTACAGTAGAATAGGTGAGGGAGCCACGCCAGTGTTCCCCGCCGTATTTGGCAAACGAAAACTCACCGGCGTATCCATTCAAACTTGTTTTATCAGGGTCTACAGAGAGATAATCCGCATCCACTCGATTAAAGTAACGGGCGCTGCTGCGCTGTGTTTGTAAGATAGCTTCAGAAGTACCGTTAACGCTGGTCCCGGAAACAACGCCGCTTAAAATCCATTCCCGGTCGTTCCAGCTGTGTTCAAAATCTACTCCTCCGATATAAGCAGAATTGTGTAGTGAATTTTCAAGGTAATCTTCGCCGATGATCCTGTTTACAGCACTTCCATATGCACCGATAATGGTCCGGCCCTCATTCAAATCCTGTTTCATGCGTCCCACAAAATAGTTGGCTGGTGGTTCAACACTGATGCGGCCATCCTCGTTAGTGGTAGTTCGAAACTGTGCGTTTTCGCGTAGTGTAAAGGCATTTAAAACTCCCAGAGATAATCCCCCGTCAGTCTTACCGCTTACTTTAGCTGCGCCTGCAATAGTGGTCTGGTCAGGGGTATCTATGAAATTGGCATTGGGATGTGCAACAGAGGCATTTCCCTGCGGCTGCCGGCCAATCCTGCGTGAATAGAATATCAATGGATTTCCAAAGGTGTTAAAGGTTTGAGTACGGCCAAATTCAAATATATCGGTTCCTTCCAGAAAAAAAGGTCTTCGCTCCGGAAAAAATGTTTCGAAGGCACTGAGATTGATAACGGCGGGATCAGCTTCAACCTGGCCGAAATCCGGATTTATGGTCCCGGTAAGTGTGAAATCCGAAGACAACCCATATTTAACGTCGGCTCCTAAAGAACCATCCCAGGCATTTTGATTGTAAAAAGGATTGGCGGTATTGCCGGGGGCACGGGTTAGATTTCCAGATGTATAGGGAGTAATTTCAAGGCGCTTTGGTTCTTTGAGATCTGCAACTCCCGACAATGAGCCAAACAAGGAAACAAAGCCTGATTTATTTTGTGGAGTTGGAGCCCAGAAAGATTCTTCTTCCTTGCGGGCTATTTCACGCAGAAAGTTGATATCCCAGGTTTGTACAATTTTGCGGGCATCAAAGCGAAGCTGGGATAATGGAATTCGCATTTCGACAATCCATGCATCATCCTCCAGACTGGTCTCAGCTTCCCAGACCGCATCCCATCGCTGGTCATCATTATTGTCGTTATACAACAGCAGATCCCTGCGTACCCCTCTGGGATTTACACCAAAAGCGAAGGCGGTCCTGTTGTCGTTATAGCTGTCGATAGCCACAAAAAACCAGTCGCTGTAGGCATCACCGTCTTTACGGAAGAGTGTGGCTGCAACGGAGTCCATGGCACTGTCATAAGCCCATGCTCCTATGTAAATGGCATCACCGGAATAAATAATTCTGACTTCGGTTTTTTCGGTGGCGGGTTTACCGTCATGAGGTTCACGCTGTATAAAATCTGTGGCAACAGGTGCTTTCTGCCAAATTGGTTCGTCAAGCTTTCCGTCAAGTGTAATTTCGTTATGCACATTCATTTTCACAGCTCTTAAAGAAGGTCGGGTGGAAGCAGATTCTTCGGTCTCTCCATTTATTCCCTGTGCGAAAGAACGCCCGCTTACCACTATCAGGATACAAATAATAAAAAGGGCTATATACATGCTTTTGTGCAATTTCATAGGGCAGTCGAAATCCTGATTTTATTTCCCTTGTTCGTGAAACTCGTCATTTAGTTTCAGTATTTTTTTGAAACAAAGTTTTTATCGTTAGACGAGTGAAGCCCGCTTTCATTACATTCTCCTTCTTTTTTCCGGATATTAATATCCCCTTTCATGCTTAAGAAGCAGTTCCAGTTTATCCAGATTGCCTTCTTTGACTTTCATCATTAGTGCATTATCTGAAGTTGAATCCAACGCGTATACCATTAGGTTTTAATTCACTCATTATGGTACACTGAAATAAATTCGAAAGGTTACAGATGAAGTTTTGATTTACTGATTTACTGAGGGATGAGTTTTGAGGGACTGAGTTTTGAATTTGTGGGAGGTAAAAAAATGTAAGGAATGGCTTTTTAGAGAGTCTTACTTAAAAGAACACCCAAAAAACATATTAGTTATGTCTTCAAATAAAGAATTTGCAGAGAATTTTAAGAAAAGAACCAAAGCATTTGCTGTCTCTGTTATTAAATTTTGCAGGAAACTTCCAAACAACCGTGAAGCGAATATAATTAGTGGTCAATTAATGAGATGTTCTACTTCAGTGGCATCAAACTATAGAGCTGCTTGCCGTGGTAGATCAAGGAAAGAGTTTTATGCAAAGATGAGTATTGTTGTTGAGGAGGCGGATGAAACTATTTTTTGGCTTGAGGTAATAAAAGCAACAAAATTATCTTCCTCAAAAGATCTACAATTTTTAATAAATGAAGGGAATGAAATACTCGCCGTTGTAGCTAAATCCAGAAAAACAACAGGAAAAAATTTGAAATAACGCAACTCAAAACTCAGTAAATCAGTAAATCAAAACTCCTACACCGGCAAGCCTTCCATTTTCATGATGGTGAGTGCATTGGTGGTGGGGCAGGGGCCGGGTTTGATTTTGTATTCGAAGCTCATTTTGCCGTTTTTAATCGTCTCGGCAAAGTGCCAGTTGCTGAGTTGTGGAATTTCTTTTTCCAGTTGAGCCAGTTCCAGGTCGTGTGTTGAGACAAATCCTACGCCGTTTTTGCCTGCTATATGCTTCAGAAAAGCTTCGCTTCCCTGCAGTCGCTCACGGTTGTTGGTTCCCTTGAAAATTTCATCCACGAGGAACAGGACCGGAGTTTGATGATCATCTTCAAGCTTGTTCAGCAGGGCTCTCAGTCGTTTTACCTCTGCGTAGAAATGGGATATACCGTCGTCGAGCGAATCACTCACATTGATGCTGCTGAACAGGCGAAAGGGTATGGTGTTAAAAGAATCCGCGTTTACAGGTCCGCCCGCAAAGCAGAGGCTGTGGTTAATGCCGATGGTACGGAGAAAAGTGCTTTTACCGGCCATATTCGAGCCGGTGACCAAGACAATATTTCCGAGTTCATCGACTGTAAAATCATTGGTAACCTTCTGCTTCTCCGGGATCAGCGGATGACCGAGTCCCGTGGCATTGAATGCCTCTGAACCGGCTGATTCCTTTGGAACGGCAAAAGTATAATGCGGATTCAGCCAGGCGAAATTAGCAAGCGAACAGTACGCTTCCAGTTTATAAAAGTTATGAACCCATTCAGAAAGCCGGGGCGAAAGTTCCTCCTTGTATTTTTTTAGTTTTTGCTTAAAGTATAGATCCCACGGTACCAGGAAATTCAAAAGCAACCATACAATCTCACTCTGCTGCGAAGACGCCGCTCCGCTGATCCTGATGATACGTTTTACGAATTTAGATGGAGATGCTTCACTGTCCCGGAAAGTGCGGCAAAAATCTTTGAGCGAAGACGACTCTTTATAGGGGTAATATTCAAGGTAATGGAGAACAGAGTTAAACTGAGTCAGCAGTTTTTCGATCTGATAGGCTTCATCGTACAGACCCTGAATTTTTTCGCTGTTCAAATTATAAACTACCAGGTAGATTACAAATGAAATGATCACATAAGGATTGACGAGGCCCGCCAGGTATAAACCCGCCAAAAGTATGTTTAAACCTGCCAGTCCGCTTAACAGGTACAACGCCGGCTTATAGTTTGTTTTATCCGGCTTTTGCAGCCATTTAACCAGGCGACCCATAGACCAGTCGGTTTCCAGTTCCTTCTTTTTGGACAGTCGCGCCCGCAGGTGCAGCCGGTCACGGAAATGAGCCATGGAGGTCAGCTTTTTGACAATCTCCTGCCGTTTTGCAACGGTAGCGGAATCCGGTTCTGTTTCCAGCAGCCAGCTTGTCAGTTCTTTTTGCCCCCCCTCGTAAATGGAAGTATCGATCAGCTGGAGCAGTGAATGGCGTCCGGTAATATTCAGGTCGCCGGCAAACGGATGGGATCGATCATCAATCGTATTCTGCTTGAAAGGAATATTTTGCCAGTCAAGGTTGAGACGTGCAGCATGCCCGGCACGGATTTCTTTCCAGATCTTGAACTTTTCACCGGCCTGTTCGATTTGCTTGTGATAGGATGCCAGCGTAGCAAAACCGGCTATAAAAGCTAAAAGTATTGTCCAAAAGAGGATTTCAATGCCGGTGTGGGCGGCAAGATAAACAACAAGTACGCCGGCGAGAAAAGCGATGAGGCGGATTCCGGACAGTCTTTTGCTTTGTTTTTGAAAATCCGCAGTTTGTTTTTCCAGTCTGTTCAGCTGGTTTTCCAGCGCCTGTTGCAGAGAATCCCGCGTGTATGAACTCATGAATGTCGGGTCAGATTTTTAATGCTTTTATATGGCATAGGATAGAAAACGGCAGGGAGAATTGCAGAAAAAGTTACACTTTTTTCAGGTCTGCTACAGTCGCACCCCATCCGCTTTTGTCGCCGGCCAGCGAGTAACTTTCGACATACGGATTTCGTTCGAGCAGCGCATGAACCGAACGCCTCAGATTCCCCGTCCCTTTACCGTGAATAATCCGAATATGATAGATCTCCTTTTCGATACAGGCTTGGATATAATCAGGAATAAGACTGCCCAGATCTTTCGGGTGAAAAGTGTGCAGGTCGAGCGTACCGTCGATGGGGAGTTCTTGGGGGTTTGGTTCGTTTGGGGTCATTGGTGGAATTATTAGTTCCGTGAAATTATGATTAATAATAAGATAAAATGAGGATTGTTTTGTGTCTTTCAGCCGGAGTATACACCGAGAGGCTTCTTTTTTGAAAATCATTCTTATTTCATTCATTTAGCCCTTTTTCGACGGAGGATGTTCCATCTTCATATATACGCCTCCGGCTTCCAGCTCCTCCAACATTTGCCGGAGTCGCTTCTCCTTAGTTTCTTTGCGTTTAGCTTGGTTTATCCACCCGATATAGTCGTTTTGCTGATATGCGGGGCGGTCTTTATAATCTTTTATTAAACCCCGATCCTCCAGAGCTTTTTTTACGAAGTCGGGCATAGGATGTTTTGGCCGTTCCAGGTTTGAAAAGTCTGAACTCATAATTATCTACTTTATCTTTGAAATAAATTTAATGTAATAATTCAGCAGTTTTTTTGTAAGGTTTTTCATCTATGATATACTTACTGATAGAGTTTTTTTATAGAACACGGATAAAGCGGATGTGGTGGCTATTCACAGATAAAATAAATAATCTGTGTTCATCAGCTTAATCAGCTGTATCTGCGTTCCATTTAACCAACGGAGATAATTATGTCTAAAATTGAACATCCTTATTACCCGATCATCTATATCCGCGGATATGCCATGCGGCAGTCTGAGATTAAAGATACTGTTTCTACTCCCTATATGGGATTTAATCTCGGATCCACCAAAATACGTCAGGAGTGGGATCGCGATGTCACTCGCCACATATTTGAGTCGCCGCTCATCCGTCTTATGAAAGACTACGGGTATCGCGATGTCTATTCCGACGGGCATGAAATTGAAGGCAGCATACCGTGCCGGAGCGTCATTATTCACCGTTACTATGAGCAGGCCGACCGCGACTTGGGAACGGGCGACCGCCCATCTATCGTCGAGGCTGCCGGGGAGCTTAGTAAATTGATCCTGAAAGTGCGCGAACAGGTTTGCGGTGAAGATTCAGAGGTGAAGGATGATTTTAAGGTGTACCTTGTAGCCCATTCAATGGGTGGTTTGATCTGCCGGTGTCTGCTGCAGAATGATAATGTCGGTACGGCCGAAGCGAAAAAACTGGTGGATAAAGTCTACACCTACGGCACACCCCATAATGGTATTGAGGTGGGAGGCGTCAACGTTCCGCGATTTATAGGTAATTGGGACATCAACAATTTCAATCGCAAAAATATCGCAAATTATCTGGATATGACACCCGAAAAGGGGCGGGTAGATTCTCTGGAGGGAAAATTTGATCCGAAACGTTTTTTCTGTCTGGTGGGAACCAATCACCGCGATTACAACGTTGCACGGTTTGCTGTCGGACCTATGAGCGACGGTCTTGTAAAAATTAAAAATGCCACCGTTCAGAAGGCTCCGCGTGCATTTATACATAACAGTCACAGCGGTCATTACGGAATCGTAAATTCGGAACCGGGTTACCAGAACCTGGTCCGTTTCCTGTTTGGCGACACCTATGTAAAAGGGGTATTGAAAGTTGATCACCTGCCTCTTCCACCGAGCGTACAGAAAGCGTTTGATCAGGATAAAGAGGTAAGGGTATCCTACTACTTTGAATCGATAGTCGTTCCCCGCGGTGCAATCACCTATAAACTAAATGAGCGCACCTATAATACGAATTCCGCCGTCCTGCGTACCTATGACGAACTCTTTCCACCCGAAGAATCAGATAATGACAAACCGCGTTCGCCCGTGCTGTTTTCCGTATTCCTTGATACGGGAAAGATTACCCATGGACGCACGATCGTCTTTACGGTCGACCTGGTTGTCCGTACCACGGAATACCGCATCAATCAAAAGCTGTTTTTTAACAAACGGATTCCAGCTGAGAATCTGTACCGCGAGAAGCTGACTATCCGCGCCACGATGACCGACGGGAGATTGAATATCCGATATATTCCCACCGACGAACAATGGGGTGAAAAACGCGGTACCGATGTAAGTGAAGATGAAAATGGAGTATATATCCCCCTGAGCTCCCGGAAAGGATTCAAAGGCAGGTTTTATCTGGACATCAGGTCGTGGAATGATTAATCAGTATTTCCCATCGGGCGGCTGAATTTGATCCGAGGGAATGCCTTGGGCACCGTCCGGTGGGTAGGAAAAGGGACTGTAGTGGAGGGATCTCATCCGTTCTGAAATGGCAGCTATATTATAAAAAGTTCAGTTAGTTGCCCTTGCTTAGTAATGCAGCTGATATCAGGTACAATGTCTCTGCCACACGGATGATCCCGAAAGCGTTCGGCACACTCCGCATCGGGCGACCCCACCGATGCTCCAGTCGGAATGAGGCCGGTGGTGTGCAGATAAAAAACCGCCGGCAGGATGAATAGTTCTCCCTTACTGCGGTTTTAGCAGGTCTTCACCTTCTTCAGGTGAGCGTGACTTTCGGGCCTGTTCTTTGATTTCCTCATCAGTATTTTCTAACTGTCCCTCTGCAGCGGTAGCTAATTTCGATTCGTCGGCAGAGTCAGCATCTCTGCTTTTTTTACGCTTGCCGGTGGAATCTTCAGAAACCTGTACCGGTACACCATCCGGGAAGACCATCTCCCTTGCTTCATCGGGCATGGAAATCCCCTCTTTTTGAAAGGCTGCTTTCATCTGTCGGAGTACAGAAGATTTCACTTTTAACACATTGTGTTTACTTCCGTCCGTCCAAAAATAAAACTTCAGATTGATAGTAGAAGCGGCCACTTCATCGACCAAAACCCAGGGCTCTGGTTCTTTAAGAACAGCGGGGTGACCGTCTAATATTTTGGCGCCGAGTTCCTGGGCAGCAGTGATACTGTCGTCGTAACCGATACCGATAGTGAAATCCAGCCGCCGGTTAGGGTTACTCGTGAAATTGAGAATAGTGCTTTTGTAAACCGTGGAATTCGGGATCTGCATGTGATTACCCTCCAGGGTCATAAGCAGGGTGGCACGAATGGTAAGCCGCTGAATGAAACCGGTGTGACCGTTAATCTCTACAAGATCACCGGCGTGAAATGGGTTTTGTACACTCAGGAAAATACTGGCCAGAAAGTTTTCGGTGATATCACGAAAGGCAATTCCCAAAATAATGCCCAGCAATCCCGTACCGCCTAAAACTGTGAGAGCTACCTGGGTTAAATCGGCAACATGAAAAATGATATACAGGCCTAAAAGAAAAACAACTACTGCTACACTTTTCGAAGCAATATCCTGTAATAAGGTATTCACATTCCGCTTTCTCAAAGAAACCCGTGTAGCTCTGCCGACGAGGAAAGAGATTCCCCAGAAAATGATTAAAACAATCAGGCTGAATACCAAAAAAGGAACGGAGCGCATGATATTGCGCCACAACTCCTGCATCCCGGTAAAAGCGGGTTCATAGTTCCAGATGTCAGGTTCTGTCACCTCCATTTGGTTTACGACCGCAGCAACATCCTGTGTGTTTCGTGCCAGTTCACCAGCCCATCTTTTATAATCATCGGTTTCTGTCGAGCCCCTGAGAAATACAACCCCGTCTTTTACTTCGACTTCGGTTTCGATGAACCAACCTGTTGAAGTTAATATCCCTGAAAGACGCTGCTGTATTGCCGAATCGTCTGCCGCCGGTTGTACATCCACTTGTTCGGGAACAGGTGTTTCGGGGGTATTTTCAGAAGATTCAGTCTGCGTATTATCTTGTGCAAAAACCGGAACCGACAGTACGATCAAAAAGATAAAAACCGGATATAAAGGAAGGTTTTTATTACGCATAAAGCTCCTTGATTATAGAGACTTTGTTTGCACCTCTAATACCACATAACTGAGATTAACGACTGGCGATTATATACACAGCATGGATAATCCCGGGAATGTAGCCAAGTATCGTCAGCACTATATTTAACCAGAAAGCACCGGTTAATCCAACTTCTAAAAATACTCCGAGGGGCGGCAGAATCACAGCAAAAATAATTTTTATGATATCCATTTTTTAGTCTCTTGATTACTTATTAAACCTGGCAGCTGCTATCAGACAACAGAATAGGCACTATAACAGTTCCTGTTTTGCCGACAGCTGCTAATTGGTGAATGGGGAGTTCTTGTCAAGGCAGATGCCATGAAAGCGAGATCCTTCGACTGGCTCACTGGTTGCCCTGATTTACGCTTTGGTGTCTCAGGATGACAGGTTGTGGTGCTTATGGTGGTAGGAGCAGGGTTATGTTCTCACTTTCTCTCCTCTGTTGTCCTTCTTATAGAAGTTAGATAATTCGTTGTCAAAATTAAGATTGCAGAATGTTTCAGCCGAAGGCATCCCCAGTGGAGGCGAACGGTATGTGTGAGCCTAAACGAAGTCGAAAGGTCCGGCCTTTGAATCGTTGGAGGGTACAGGCACAGGTTGGTGCGCGAGGTGGATAAATTCACACCGGTGAGATTTCAGAAGTAACTGATTGACGTGAAGGACCATTGAATTTATCCCGCGCACCGACCGAAGCCGCCGACAAGGATTCATCAGCCGGCGACTTTTTTTGGTTCGTTTTTTTGTCGTTAAAAAAATGAACATGGAAGATTTGATAAAGGTCAATAACTGTGAATTTATCGCCGTGGTTTACGTTTTGTTGGCTCAACGATGACACGTAATAGTGGCGTTACTCCCTTACTTCAAGCCCCCTTCTTTTCAGCAAATGTTTAACATCGGGGTCTTGGCCGCGATATTCCCTGTAGAGCTCCATAGCTTCCCGGCTGCCACCTCGTGAGAGAATGTATTCACGAAAACGATTTCCGTTTTCTCTTTCGAGCCCGCCTTCTTGCAGCATAAACGCGAAGGCATCGGCCGCGAGAATCTCACTCCAGATGTAGGCGTAATAATTAGCCGCATAACCTCCCGAAAAGATATGGGCAAAGTAAGGCGATTTGTACCTGGGAGGCACGGCTTCCATGTCAAGATTATGTTTGGCAAGGGCTTTATCTTCAAAAGCCTGCACATCTGAGGGAATTCCGCCCGTTTCCAGCAGATGCCATTCGAGATCCAGCATAGTAGCTGCCAGGTACTCCTGGGTATCGAATCCCTGGTTGAAATATCGGGCAGCGATCACCTTGTCGAGCAGTTCCTGTGGTATCTGTTTGCCGCTTTCGTTGTGAAAGGCGTAATTTTTAAGTACTTCCGGCTGGATGGCCCAGTCTTCTTCAAATGTGGAAGGAAACTCTACAAAATCCCGCGGGACTGAGGTGCCGGACTGGGAGAGATAATCCACATCTGAAAACAAACCATGTACGGCGTGACCCATTTCGTGGAACATGGTGGTGACGTTGTCGAAGCTGATAAGGGCGGGTTCGCCTTCGGCCGGTCTCGGGATGTTCATCACGTTCACGATTACCGGTTTTTTATCCAGCAGGTGCGATTGCGATACAAAGGAATTCATCCACGCTCCGCCTCGTTTGGAGTCGCGTTCAAAGTAATCGGCGTAGAAGAGGCCAATCTGTGTACCATCCTGGTCAAATACATCAAACACACGCACGTCGGGGTGATAAACCGGCAGGTCGTTGCGCTCTTCAAAAGAGATGCCGAACAGCTTGTTCATCGTGTAAAAAACTCCGTCTTTCAATACGCGGTTCAGCTCAAAGTAGGGACGAACTTCCGACTGGTCGATATCGTATTCGGCCTGACGTACTTTTTCTGCGTAGTAGTTCCAATCCCACGGCTTGACCTCACCTTCAATACCGTTTTTACGCATCATCTTTTTAATAGCTTTTGCCTCCGTCCTCGTATTGGTGATTACCGGCGGGATGAGGTCGCCCAGCATATCAAGGGCGGCTTCGGGTGTTTTCGCGGTTTGGGGATCCAGCTTGTAGGCGGCATAATTCGAATATCCCAGCAGCTTGGCCTTTTCAGCGCGCAGTCTGGCAAGTTCCAGGATGATCGGCCGGTTGTCAATACCGCCATCCTGACCGATGCCGCGATAGGCGGAAGCCTCCCACACCCGTTGCCTCAGTTCGCGATTGTTCAGTTCAATGAGTATAGGTATCCGTGTAGTATTGGTAATTGTGAGGAGATATCCATCTTCACAGTCTCTCTCAGCGGCGGCTTCTTTAGCTGCTGTGATACGGTTTTTGCTGAGTCCGTCGAGTTTTTTTACGTCATCAACCAACACGGATCTTTCCTTTGTAATTTCCAGCAGGTTATCCTGAAATTGAGTAGTCAGCGTAGAAACACGCTCATTAATCTCGCGCATGTGTTGTTTCTGTTCATCAGTAAGCTGAGCGCCGGCCCGGACAAAATTGCGGTGCGTGTCTTCCAGCAGTTTCAATGAAGCCTCATCCAGATCCAGTTCTTCGCGATTATCGTAAAGTGTTTGGACCCGTTCGAACAGGTCGGCATTCAGCAGAATATTATCGGAGTGTGCCGATAGTTTCGGAGCCATTTCCGACTGTATCTCCTGGATCTCATCGTTCGTATGGGCTGAGGTTAAATTATAGAATACCGAACTGGTCCGGCGTAATAGATCTCCGCTTTTCTCCATGGCGACAATGGTATTCTCAAACGTTGGGGTATCCGGATTGGAAGCTATGGTCTTCATCTCCTCGAGTTCCTGTTCCATACCGGCTTTGAAAGCCGGGCGAAAATGTTCAACACTTATTGCTTCAAAATCGGGTGCTTCAAAAGGAAGGGAGCTGGGTGAAAACAGTGGATTGCTGCTCATATTGGTAGATTTACTGCTGGTTTTGCTACAGGCCGACAACATAACACCTGCTGCCAGGATAATTATAAAGAGTGATAATATTCGCATGGTTCAAAATTAGGAAGAAAAGAATGATTAGAAGGTTATCTGTCGAATATAGAAAATCTTGATCAGAATCAAGATATTAAACAGAATACCGCAGGTAAAAATTATTACAATAAAAAAGGTCGCGGGATTATTTCAGAAATATCTGTTTTGCAAATTAAAAACGAGATTCGGGAATACACCGGTCTATATTATGTATATGTTAAATTTATGACATTCATTTCATAAAGAAATGATATCCCTTATATTGCCAGCCGAATTTTGATTGACTTTCAGATTGTCCATTATTCCTAACAAAAATAACGATGAGCTATACTTTTTTTGATCTTCTGCAACTGGTAGGTGCACTTGGAATATTCATTTATGGGATGAAAGTTTTCAGTGACGGACTTCAAAAAGTTGCAGGAAACAAACTGCGGGCTATTCTCAAAGGAATGACCAGTACAAGGTTTCGGGGAATTCTTACGGGGTTTACTTCTACAACTATCACGCAATCCTCATCTACAACAACGGTAATGGTGGTGAGCTTTGTAAATGCCGGTTTGATCACTTTCGTAGAATCAACCGGTGTGATTATGGGAGCCAATATCGGTACAACTGTTACTGCCTGGATGATTTCTATTTTTGGATTTAAGATGCAGATTACTCCGATTGCAGTAATGTTTATCGGTATCTTTTTCCCATTTATGTTTTTTGGACGCGAGAAGTTAAAAAATCTCGCTGAAGCGATGATTGGTTTTGGAATTCTCTTTATCGGACTCGATTTCATTAAGAATGGAGTTCCCAATATCCAGGAAAATCCGGAAATGTTCATGTTCCTGGATCAATTTACAGAGTTTGGTTTTTTATCTATTTTAATTTTTGTAGTTGTCGGTACGCTTCTGACATTGGTAACCCAGTCATCCTCTGCGGCATCGGCTATTACGCTTGTTATGTTATTCCAGGGCTGGATCGATTTCCCGATGGCTGCAGCTATGGTATTGGGAGAAAATATCGGAACTACGGTAACAGCTAATATTGCAGCCGTTGTAGGTAATGTGTATGCGAAAAGGGCCGCCAGATTTCATTTCGTGTTCAATGTATTCGGTGTGTTATGGATGCTGATTCTCATGGATCCGTTTCTTATGGGAATAGATAATATCATGAGCTATTTTTCACCGGAAGTAGGCTCTATACTTCATGCTACTGATGAACTCGGGAGGGCGAATGCAACGCTCGCAGTTTCGTTGTTCCATTCCGTATTTAATGTAGTGAACGTTCTGCTGCTCGTCGGCTTTGTTCCACATATTGTCCGGCTGATAGAGCGATACCAGAAAGAGGAGAAAGATACCCAGCATCGACTGCAGTATATCTCGTCCGGAATGATGTCATCACCCGAGTTATCAATGTCTCAGGCTCATAAAGAGATAGAACTGTTCGCCAAGCTGATCGAAAAAATGCACTTCAATATGCAGGGGCTTCTGTTTAATAAGCAGAATAAGCAGGAAAAGTTTTTGAAAAAGATCGAAAAAAGAGAAGGGATTACCGATAATATTGAGCTTGAAATAGCCGAATATCTGACCAAGATTTCCAGCTATAACCTGACAGAACAGGCAAGTCGTCGCATCCGCGGAATGCACAGTATGATAAATGATCTGGAAAGAGTTGGAGACATCTATTACCAGATGTCAAAAACATTCGAACGGATGCAAAAAGAGGGGAATGAACTGCCTGAATCTGCGATGGCTAAGCTCAGAAAACTTCTTGATTTGATACATGATGCCATACGCCATGTGCGCGAAAATCTGGATAAAGATAATGGAAATATTGATCTTGAAAAATCCATTAAGATAGAAGACGCCATAGATGAATGCCGAGATGATTTACTGGAGTTCCATTACGCCCAGCTTGAAAAAAATGTTTATTCAAATAAGGTTGGATTTGTTTTCCTCGATTACGTTAATCGTTTGGAAAAGATCGGTGACCATCTCTTTAATGTGAATGAAGCTATTGCCGGTGTCAAAGTTAAAGCCGCTTACGAGAAAGTGGTCATAGAAAGAGGGTAAATCATTAGTTTAAATTGGCTCCTTGTCTATAGACGTTACAGAACATATACAATGCTGTTGTTATATCAAGGCTCAACAGTCGGATATCTAAGCCATTTTGGAGCATCCGTCTTGAATAACATTTTTGTTCTAAATCCCGAAGGGATTAAACGTGAATAGCCCCGTATGTAATGCGGGGTAAACTGTTCATCAATGACAGACAACCCCAAAGGGGTTGAATAAACAAGATCTTGTATTAAAGCAGATATTTCTCATCACAAGCAAACTGAAGTTCCTGCAGATTCAACCCGCTTCGGGGTTGATTATCTCAACTCTTAATTTGACCCCCAGCTTCGCAGGGGGCTATTCATGTTCAACTCCTTCGGAGTTGA
>CAZPWQ010000019.1:0-36841 GCA_964590495.1 uncultured Balneolaceae bacterium | reverse complement strand
TTGCCGGCCGCACAGATAAGAAGTAAAGCGGACGAGCTTTTGGAAACCCTGCAGCTGCAGGATGCCGGGGACAAACGAATAGGTTCCCTGCCGCTGGGCTGGAAGCAAAAACTAGCGTTTTCGGTGGCAGTGATGCATGACCCGGATATTGTATTCCTGGACGAACCCACAGGAGGCGTCGATCCTATTACCAGACGCCAGTTTTGGGAACAGATCTATAAAGCGGCCGATGACGGTACCACCGTATTTGTAACGACGCATTATATGGATGAGGCTGAATACTGTGACCGGGTATCGATCATGGTTGACGGCCGGATCGATGCACTTGATACCCCTGCGGGATTGAAGGAATCGTTTGAAGCCGGTGATATTGAAGAGGTATTTATAGAGCTCGCCCGCGGTGCTAAACGCAGTGGACAGTGATCAGTGTGACAGTGTGACAGTGTGTCAAATTTGGAAGTTAATTTTATTGATTTATGCGAGTTTTCTTAATTATCACAAACAAAATTTTTGCGAGTTCATCAGCATCGTCAAATATGCTGTTAAAAGTATTTGTATCTATAAAACCTGTGTCTTTTAAAAGAGATATCCAGTATTTGGTTTCCAGACATTCTTTGTATGAAATCGAGAGTTTGGATGAGAAATCTGTTTTTGAAATGGCTCCATTGGCTTCCGCAATATTGGCACCGATACTTGTACCGCTTCTTAGAAGCTGTTTTGAAAGAACGAATTCCCGCTTCTCAGAACTCAAATATTGATATGCTTTGATAATACGAATGGCAAACGCGTATGCTTTTTTATATAAATTATTATCCATAATGCCTTTTTATTTTTTAAATAATAGTCAACAAAGTATGTCTATCTCAGAACTATATACTTATAAAATATCTTGGATCTTTCACTGATTTCTAAGATTCGGATAAACTGATAACTGATCACTGACACACTGATCACTGAAATATGAATTCATTTAAAGGATTTGTAATCAAAGAATTCCGGCATATCCTGCGGGATAAGCGGACACTGCTTATTCTGTTCGGGCTGCCGGTTATTTTGCTGCTTATTTTCGGGTATGCGGTACGCAATGAAGTCAATGATGCACAGGTAGCGGTTCTTGACCATTCCCGGGATGAGGCTACCACCCGGATTATTCAAAAATTGCAGGCATCTAATGAGCTAAATATAACTGCCTACCTACGGACCTCTGAGGAGATAGCTCCCATTTTTGAAAAGGGAAATATCAAACAGGTTATCGTCTTTGAACCCGACTTTGCACGAAATATTCAACGGGGCGGCCATGCCAATATTCAGATCATAACCGATGCTTCAGAGCCTAATATTGCGGGACTTGTCCAAAACTATACCCGGGCGATTATCCAGAGCTGGGAACCTGAGATTGCAGCTCTTCCAGCTGGTGCCCGGATCGGTATACGTCCGACGGTGCGAATGTTGTTCAATCCGCAGCTGGAAAGCGTTTTTTATTTCGTGCCCGGACTTATCGCCGTTATCCTGATGTTGGTATCGGCCCTGATGACCTCCGTTTCTATTGCCCGTGAAAAGGAGACGGGGACGATGGAGGTACTGTTGGTTTCTCCTCTTAAACCTCACCATATTATTGTAGGTAAAGTTATCCCCTACCTGGTACTGTCGATAATAAATGTGATTACCGTACTGATTGTCGCAGGGCTGGTATTTGACGTTCCGTTCCGGGGATCGGTGCTGTTTTTCCTGTTCGTTTCGCTACTATTCATTTTTTCAGCGCTTGCTCTGGGCGTACTGATTTCGACCAAAGCGGTAGATCAGCGTACAGCCATGATGGGGGCACTTATGGGGACTCTGCTTCCGACTTTTCTCCTTTCAGGATTTATTTTCCCGATTGCCAGTATGCCTGGAATCCTGCAGTGGTTGAGCCATATCGTGCCGGCTAAATGGTACCTGATCACCGCCCGCGGTTCAATGCTGATGGGTACAGGTTTTGAGCATTTGTGGTTTCAGATCATCATACTCACGATTATGACGGTATTCCTGGTGTTTGCCGGTATAAGAAATTTTAATAATAGACTGGAATGAGAGAATTAGGAAGATGTCACAGAGTTTCACAGAGAGGCACAAAGATGCACAGAGCAGAAAATTGTTGTACCAGTCTGTGTAATTATCAATCAGGTAAGGAATAGTTAAATGCGAACGATTTATTACTTAGTCCAAAAAGAATTTTTACAGATATTCCGGGATAAGGCGATGTTGTTTATCCTGATGGCTGTTCCGATTGTGCAGCTGGTGGTATTGGCATACGCAGCTACTTTTGAACTTAAAAATGCTGAATTTCATCTGGCTGATCATGATCAATCTGTAAGCTCTGGGCGGCTGGTCAACAATTTCGAAGCAACGGGGTATTTTAATCTCGTCGGACAAAGTTTTAATGACGAAAAAGGCATTGAAGATATCCTCGCCAACAGGGCACAAATGGTGATGGTTATCCCACATGATTTTGAAGAAGACCTGCTGTCTGGCAGTTCTCCGCAGATACAGTTTATAATCAGTGCTGTTGACGGTAGTACAGCAGGATTAATTCAAAGTTACAGTCAGGCGATTCTACGGGATTTCAGCCAAAAGATCAGAACTGAAATACGTCCCGTTTCAACAGCCGGATCAGCGCAAAAGGCCTCTTTGAATATCAAGACCTCGAACTGGTATAACAGTGAACTGGATTATATCCTTTACATGGTGCCGGGAATCATCACTCTCCTGATTACCCTGATCTGTCTGCTGCTATCGGTACTGAATATTGTGCGAGAGCGTGAAATAGGAACCATAGAACAGATTAATGTAACTCCCATCAAAAAATACCAGTTTATCAGCGGAAAGCTGATTCCCACCTGGATCCTGGCTATGATTGTTTTAACATTTGCATTGGCAGTATCTTACTTTTGGTTTCAAATACCGTTCAGAGGTAACATACTGCTCATCTATGTAACAGCGGGGATATATCTGCTGGGCATCCAGGGGCTGGGTCTGTTGATCTCATCCGTCTCCGAGACGCAGCAACAGGCGATGTTTATTAATTTTTTCTGTGTTATGATATTTCTGTTGATGGGTGGAATTTTTACTCCCATCGAAAGCATGCCCGGATGGGCTCAACAGCTGACCCTGGCAAATCCTATTGCCTATTTCGGAAAGGTTATGAGGATGGTACTGTTAAAAGGATCCGGATGGAGTGATATTCAGCATATGACAGGGGCGCTCACCTTGATTGCAGTCATTCTATTACCACTGGCAGTACTGACTTATCGCAAACGATCAGGTTAGCGCAAAGGAATATTATAGAAATACCGACCAGCTGTGCTTCATTATATTGCATTACCTTAGAGCAGAAATGGCAAGGGGCATAGAGCATGGGGCATGGCGTATAGCAGGCGTTGGTCCTGTGCTATGCGCTTCGCTCTATGCGCTATGCCCTTTTACCTTACGCATTACTTATTACGCATTACGTCTCCAACCACCGAATTTAATATATTCCCCT
Source organism: uncultured Balneolaceae bacterium (assembly GCA_964590495.1). Classification (GTDB taxonomy): domain Bacteria; phylum Bacteroidota; class Rhodothermia; order Balneolales; family Balneolaceae; genus CAZPWQ01. The sequence continues at coordinate 33,321 of CAZPWQ010000019.1, read as the reverse complement.
TTCATATAACATATTAATCTAATATCCTACCAGCTTTACCAGAAGTTGAACAGCAGCAAAAAAATGCCTGATAAATTAGATCAAATACGTAAGTTACTCGACAAGACCGATAAAAAAATTATTGATGCCCTGGCAAAGCGCCAGGAACTGGTCAGAGAAATATCCGACCATAAGATCGATGAAAACAAGCATATCCGGGACATTGACCGGGAAGAAGAATTACTGAACAAAATAGCCGAATTAGCCAGAAAGGCAGGTCTGGACCGTTATTTTGCCGAACAGCTTTTTAAGGATATTATCCATCATTCCGTCCGTTTTCAGACCCATTCGTTAATCGATCATCACAATGACCGTAAAAAGCAGGGTATGGTCAGGGTGGCTTATCAGGGAACAGACGGAGCTTTCAGTCACCAGGCGGCTTTCCGGCATTTTGAAGAACGGTATTCCGAAGTGCATTGCTTCGGTTATGATACATTTCAACAGGCAGCCGGTGCCGTGGAAGAAGAGAAGGTTGATTATGCTATTCTTCCCATTGAAAACACTACGGCGGGCTCCATTAATGAGACTTATGATATTGTGGGTCAGCGTAAGCTTCACATAGTAGGTGAAGAAGCTATCCGGGTGGTGCACTGCCTGCTGGCACTGGAGAAAATTCCGGTGGATCGCATTCGCAGAATTATGTCACACCCGCAGGCGATTGCGCAATGCAGCGTATTTCTTTCCAAACTTCATCGCTGTAAAGTAGAATCGTACATTGACACCGCTATGGCGGCCAAGAAAGTACTTGAGGACGGTGACCTTTCACAGGCGGCTATAGCCGGAAGCCATGCCGCCAAAATATACGGCCTGCAGATCCTGGAGCGGGATATCGCCAACCAGCCTGAAAATTTTACGCGCTTCGTGGTGGTTGCGCCCGAACCCGTCCATTGCGATCCGCAGCTTCCGTGTAAAACATCTCTGATGATGGTAACTTCGCATGATAAAGGATCACTTATCACCTGCTTGAAGGTGCTGGAAAATCATGGGATCAATATGGCCAAACTTGAATCGCGACCGCGACCGAACGAGCCATGGAAATATCTGTTCTATTTGGATATTGAAGCCAATATTGACGATCCGGATACGAAAAAAGCCATGAAGGAACTCGGGCAAGAAGCCGAATCACTTAAGGTGTTGGGTTGTTATCCCGCCCAGGTGGGGAACGGAGAGGATTGAGTTCGTCTCAATAACAGATGTCGGCCGGTTGTTTTTGAATTAACTATATAGCACTAACTTTAAGCGTGCAGGTATTTGCCGATAACTATATCTATGGTGCAAAATACATATCATAGCTAAGGTTATATTACTTTAGGTAATCTCGAATTAAATATGAATGTTTGAGGCGAACCGGTACAAAGAAAGTATCTATTTTATACAATCAGGTTCTGTGCTTTTTTATGAAATCCCCACAATATTCTATCAAATGGAAATTATTGGCTGGCTTTGCAGGGCTGACTCTTTTGGTATTGCTGGTAGTTTTGTTTACAGTCAGTCAGATACTGGATAATCGCATTCGGGAAAACATCCATTCCAATTTTCGTGAGGCGGGCAAAATATTTGAACAGTTACAGGACACCCGTTATCGACAGCTTCACCAGACAGCAATTCTGGTTGCCGATATACCTTACATGAAGGCAGCCATTTCTACAAGAGATGTAAATACAATAAACAGTCAAATACGGGAAGAACTGGTACAACTTCTCCATTTTGATTCATTTAGATCCGATACACTTTCTTCACGATCACTTGCTACCGCCGTAGACTCAGTCGGCCTGGTGATGGTATTTGATCCGGAGGGTATTCCCATGGGTCAGCTCACCAATACAGAACTTCCAGATTATTCCATGACTGACAGAGCCGGGATTCAATCAGCTCTTGAGGGACGTTCACCGCGCCAGTCTTTCATATGGAAACAGGAGGAAAGTTATTTCAACGTGATTACGATACCGGTTTTTTTGCAGGGACAGGTGATTGCCGCGCTTTCACTTGGTTATCCGATCCGGAATGTTGAAACCGAACTGCTGGCACAGTTAATTGAATATGAGGTATCTTACTTTGCGGAAAACAGATTGCTGGCTACTTCAATTGAATCATTATCAGAGAGAGGCAGAAAGAGCCTTACTGAAGATATTCAGAATGTATTGACTGACAATCAGGATATGACGGAAGGAGAAACTGTAGAATTGGATTTTGAGGGCGAACGGTGGCTTTTTTATATACTGCCAATGGTCAACTCAGAACAAAATGAAGCCAGTAGCGCGGGTTATTATACTGTTGTCGCACAATCATTAACCAAAGCATTGGAACCGTTATATGCATTGCAGAGAGTTATATTTCTTATCGGATTGGGTGGTATTTTGTTAGCAGTTGTACTTGGAATGACATTCACAAGCAGTTTTACTCGTCCAATTAACCTATTGCTGCAGGGTATTAATCGAATCGAGAATGAAAATTATTCCGAACCGGTGGAAGTGGTAAGCCGGGATGAATTCGGCCAGCTTACGCGGACTTTTAATAAGCTCGTTTCTAATATCAGGGAAAACCTCAAAGAGAATGAAATACTGATGGCAGAAATACATCACCGGGTGAAAAATAATCTGGCAGTTATATCCGGATTACTGGAGATGGAAGGTTCCAAAGCAGATGATATCCATACCGAACGTATTCTGAAAAACAGTCAGTTGCGTATACATTCAATGGCTACGGTACATGAGATGCTGTACCAGTCCCAGAGTTTTAATAAGCTCTCATTTGATGATTTTGTATCAAAAATTGCCTATTCCATTCAAGAGGTTTATGCTGTTGAGTCATCCCGTATCAGGCTGAAACTTGATGTCAGTGAGGTTCAACTTAATGTCAACCAGGCTGTTCCCTGTGGACTGATTATCAATGAACTGTTAACAAATGCATTTAAACATGCTTATCCGGATGAAAGAACGGGAGTTATTAAGGTTTCCCTCAGGGAGCATGGGGATAAAATATATATCCGGGTTAAAGATAATGGCACAGGAATATCGGATGATTTAGAGAAACAGGAATCGCTTGGATTTACCCTGATAAAAATACTGGCAAAACAGATTGGAGCTAAAATAAACGTTAACGGAGAAAACGGAACAGATATCTTCCTCAATTTTGCCAAACAAAATAAAAAAGGATCGAGTAGTTCGCTTAACTTATAGTCTGAGAAGTTTCTTTCCCGTCTTTCCATTCGATAGTTACCTCTTTTTGAGGATCGAATGCCTTCACTGTTTTTACCCACTGTTCATCCTGCCAGATGCGGGTGAATCCCTGCTCCAGGGGGATGTTCGGATTTTTCAGCTCCAGCCGGTGAGTCAGCTCCCCGAGTTTTTCCCGTTTCTGCATAAAGAATATCTCCTTCCGGTGACGAATTCGCTCCAGAAGATTATCAACCCGCTCGCACTTATTAGCAACTTTTTGGTTAAGCGCCATCAACGCATGTGATTTCATCAGCTGATAGATCTGTTCCTTAAGATATTCAACCCGCCTTTCAATTATCGACGATAATTTTTCCGAAAGATCATCCACAAAAAAGCGGACTTCGTTGATATCCGGTGTGGCCATTGCAGCGGCCTGTGTGGGCGTCGAAGCGCGGGCATCGGCAATAAAATCGGTGATGCTGAAATCAACCTCATGTCCGACGGCGCTGATGACAGGCACTTTACAGTCAAACACAGCACGTGCCACAGCTTCTTCATTAAACGGCCAGAGATCCTCCAGCGAACCGCCCCCGCGTCCGACAATCAGCACATCCACATGCTGTTTTTCAGAAAACCAGTTGATAGCTTTAACCAGCTCCGGGGCAGCATTCACCCCCTGTACACTGGCATGATGCAGCAAAACCGTGGCAAGTGGCCAGCGGCGCTCCAGACAATCCCTTATATCGTGAATGGCGGCGCCGGTTGCCGAGGTAACCACACCAATACGCAACGGGAATTTGGGCAGTTCTTTTTTATGGACGTCATCGAACAATCCTTCTTTATTTAGCCTGGCTTTCAATTTTTCGAAAGCTTCCTGCAGAGCACCAACTCCCGCCTGTTTCAGAGAACGTACAATCAGCTGGTACTTGCCATGGGGGGGATATACCTGGATATCTCCACCGGCAATAACCTGTTGACCATCCACTAAATCTGCTCCTAACGTTAGTGTAGTGCTTCGCCACATTACGCAGGAAAGCTGGGCATCTTCATCTTTCAGCGTAAAGTAGGTGTGCCCGTTCCGGCTGGTGGATGCATTGCTTATTTCGCCTTCCACCTGTATGTCGAGGAAATGTCCTTCGAGCAGTGACTTTATTTCGCCCGTCAGATCGGATACTGAAAGAACAGAAGGTTTGAAAAGATCCGGTTGTGTCATATGTCTTTATTTAGCCTCAGATTTACGCGGATTTTAAACGGATGATTATTTATTCTCTTAGATCACTGAAGATCTGCGGCAATTATTGAATTCTATGCAAAAGATGTATATTTGAACTCAAAAATAACGGAAAGTTTACATGAGTTACACATCAAATTTATTACTGAAAAATGTGAAGCCGGTCAGCCGCTCCCATAAGGGAAAAAAACAGGTTGACATGCGAATTCGTGATGGTAAAATTGCTGAAATCGGAAAGGATTTGTCATCCAATGACGATGAAGAACTGTTTGATGCAGAAGGATCTTACCTGTCGCCGGGCTGGATGGATATGCACGTTCACTTTCGCGAGCCTGGTTATGAACACAAGGAGACGATTGAAACGGGTTGCCGGGCGGCCGCCTTCGGAGGATTTACCGAAGTTACATGTATGCCGAACACGAGTCCCCCCATTCATACACGTGATGTGGTGGAGTTTATCAAAAATAAAGCCGAAAAGCTTCCTGTCGAGGTGCATCCTATCGGTTGCGTATCGAAGCAACGGAGAGGAAAATCGATAGCCGAAATGTCGGATATGAAAGAGGGCGGGGCGGTAGCATTCAGCGACGACGGCGATCCGGTTTACAATGCAGAACTGATGCGCGTGGCTCTGCAGTACTCTTCGATGCTGGATATACCGATCATCAATCACGAAGAAGAGCTGTCGCTTTCGAGACCGGGATACATGCACGAGGGTAAAGTATCGGCACGACTGGGGCTCGAAGGAACGCCGGGGATTGCCGAGGAGGTGATGATAGCCCGCGACATCATGCTGGCGGAATATACAGGTGGACACATTCACGTGGCACATATCAGTACGGCGAAAGCTGTCGAGCTTGTACGCAGGGCAAAGGCGGACGGGATCAATGTGACGACTGAAGTTTGTCCGCATCATTTTGATCTGACAGATGAGGAAATTGAGAAACGCGATTTCGATACCAATGTGAAAATGCATCCTCCGCTTCGGTCTCAGAAAGATGTCGATGCCATGATTGAAGGGCTTGCCGACGGCACGATTGATGCAATTTGTACCGATCATGCCCCGCATTCGATTGAGGAGAAAGAAGTCGAATTCATGTATGCCCCGAATGGAATTATCGGACTGGAAACGGCCTGGAGCGTAAGTGTGCGACGCCTGTTGGAACCGGGTGTTCTCAATCTGCAACAGCTGATCTCAAAACTGGTCGACAATCCCCGGAATATACTGAATCTGGAAGTGCCGGTGATTGAGGAAGGCGTGGCGGCAAATCTTACCCTGTTTAATACGGATGAAAAATGGACGTACGACCAAAAACTGGTTCGGTCAAAATCCGACAATTCACCATACCTGAATACTGAGATGCTGGGAAGAGCTGAAGCAATCTACAACAAAGGACAGTGGGTTGTTAACAATCTTTAGTCTGTACCACCTTGTGAGCTGACATTACCCATAAAAGTTCAGGATACGATTTTTGGGTGCCATGTTGTAGGTGAAGAAAGCGTATCAGGAAGAATATGGTCATCTTTGTTCGGGCGAATAAATTCCCCCTTAAAAAAGGGGGTGCGGCTTTAGCCACGGGGGTTGTTTCTATTGTAATGGCTTAACTATCGCGATAAGAAAAACTCTCAGGCTTTCACAAACCCTGAGGGTTTACCATACTTGTAACTATGAGGGTATAGTTGGATTTCACGTTACATTTCGTAGACAAAAGATGGTCCAACAACCCCCTTTAATTCCCCCTTTGCTAAGGGGGACTTTTTGCCAATTCAAAAAATAATAATCATTCTTGGCCTATAAATAGATAGAATGGCACAATTTATAGTTGGTTCAATTAGCTTTTGTTACATATAATACATTTTAAATGAATTTGAAATATAAACGCTCTGAATCATCAGGCAGCAATTAGTTTTAAATGCTTTTGCTAAATATATGGGTAATGTCAGCCCTCGGGGGATAAAATAGGCTCAACTGTAAAATACGCTTGTAGAAGTTTTGTAATTCGTTGAAAAAAGTAATAGGTATGACCGATATAAGGTGTATACACACCCCGACCGCCGAAAGTCACGGCGGCCACCCCTCTCAAGAGGGGATTTTTCCTAACCACCGTTAAGAGGAACCAATAAACGGTATTGTCAGGTTTTTCATTAAACAAATTTTAAGGAATAAAGAATGAACTCGCTGCTTGTGCGTTATTGAGTCCTAACCCGGATTTTTCACATATTTAAGGTTGAGTTAAGTTATTAATAATAAAAGGTTTAAATCTGATTATAGATTGATCGTCATATCAACACCCTGTAGATTCCTGCGAAATTTATCCGTCAGCTGCGTTGAAGCTAAAATAGCTTGCTCAACATACTCAGGTATATTTCCGCCGCTATTTTACCTTCGCCTTGCTGACGAAAAAATTTCTTGGTGAAAAATCGGGGCTAAATCTCAATTTAATGGTGAAATACGTTTTCAGGTTACTAACTTTTATTCTTATCCAGGCAGGTATGGTTTGGGTTCTCGGTGCGCAGCAAATAACCGGTATGCCCGATGCCGAGTTTGGAGAGATACCCGATTCGCTTTTTTCGATGGACTCTCCTGCTGAGGATGTCCCCTATCTGTTCACGAACAGAGAGCTTGAAATATCGTTCGAAGATGGTGATCAATCCATTGTGGCTGTGTTGGATTATCACGTTCGGGTCAAAATTTTTGATGAAGAAGCACGTCAGGCTTCGATTGTGGCTTTGCCTTATTATTTCAACAATGAGATGGAAAGCATTTCAAATATCCGGGGAACAACTTATCTACCCTCAGGTGAGGAAATACCACTTCAGCCGGAAAGCATACGCACGATTAATTTAAACTCGCGGTATAATGTTAAGGAATTCACCATGCCGGGTATTGAAGATGGAGCCGTAATTGAATACACCTACCGGATCCGCCGCAGGTATATCGAAGAGCTTCCTGACTTTTATCTGTCAACAGAAGTACCGACTTCCAATGCAAAAGTAACGATCAACTACCCCAAGTACTTGCGGTATAAAGTCTATTCTGAAAACTTTGACAGACATATAAATAATAATGTAGCACGAATCGACACCGGTACAGTACCAAAGATATTTACGGTTCCGCAACCCGAACCTATTATAATAGAGGAGTGGGCTGCTACCGATATTCCTGCAGTGGATCAGGAGACCTATATCTCATCCCTTGATGATTACCGCGGCAAACTCAAATTCCAACTCAGTGAATTTGGAATTCCGCGCCAACAGCTCGATAACAACTGGAATCTGGTAGTTGCAAGGCTGAGAAGAAATCAGAATCCTTTTGAGATTGCGGAACTCAATGAGGAAGCAAGGAAAATCGGTCAGGCAATTGCAGATGAAATAGGAAGAAACAGGACAGAAACTATCCAGGACAGTATATTTCACCATGTGAACAGCCGGATGAACTATTCCGGTTCGCGAACACCTTTCAGTACTACACTGGATACCAAAGTGCTGGAAGGCGAAGCAGCTGACCAGGCAGCTATTGCACAAACACTTCTTGCTATGTTACGGGGAGCCGGTATAAGCGCATATCCGCTGCTTATTTCTACCCGTGAATCAGGGCAAATCAACCAGGATTTTCCATCCTTTTACCAGTTTAACAGTCAGATCATTTATTCCGAAGTCGATGGACAAAGTTATTTTATGGATGCCGCATTTCCGCACAGTCAGCCGGATCTTATCCCTGTTGAAACCTATAATGAAACGGGACTGCTGTTAAAAAAAGATTCGTTTGAGTGGATAGATATAAATCCTGAAAAAAGTGTGTTTGATATAGCAGTTTCTATTGACGGACAGTTGACAGCGGACGGAGATCTTTCAGGGACGATAGTTTCCGAATATACAGGATATCCCGCGCAGTTAATACGTAACAACCGGGCCCAGGGAGAACACGAATCGAGCATTTTGCAGGAGACCCTGTTTGACGGATTTTCTAATATTTCGTTCAGTAACATAGAAGTACATCAGGTTGATGATTATGATAACCCGGTACAAGTACGGTCTGATTTTACTATTGAAAATTATGCCATAAGTTTTACCGATGGTCTAAGATATAGCCCCATGGTCGTGGGGCATCTTATGAACAATCCGTTTGATGAAAACCGGCGCGAATTGCCGATTACACTGGATGCCCCCGAAAAATTGGATGTGCAATATAATATTGCTTTTCCGTCCGGTTTTTCAGTGGAACAGGGAAACAATAATCACTCGATCTCTCTTCCCGGCGCAAACTTTAAAGAATCTTACAACATGAGCAGTCGTCGTATGCAGTATTCCTACCAGATCGATATCGGTCGCAAGAACTTTTCCACCGACCTGTTTCCCCAGTTGTTTAATCTTTACGAACGGTGGGTCGAACGGAGTAATACGGCGTGGCTGCTGGAAGCGAATTAGTTATTTTAATACGTAATACGTAATGCGTAAAAACTTCTTCAACTGTTTTAATGACACACTGATCACTGACACACTGTTCGCTGATACAACCAAAATGAAGCTTGCTCTGGAAACATCAACCAATGTATGTTCTGTCGCTTTTTGTGACAGCGTGGGTGAAATGTATGAAAAACGCACAGACAAGCGGGGATCTCATTCTGAACAACTCTTCTTGTTTATCAAAGAGTTAATGGCTGAACACAATTTTAAGATCGGTGATCTTAGTGAAGTTTTGATCAGCGAGGGTCCCGGGTCATATACCGGTCTCCGGATCGGGGCAAGCGCAGTAAAAGGGTTATTGTTTCAAACCGGAGTCAAGCTGATGGCAGTTAATACTCTGGCATCATTTGCTGCCTCTGCTGTGCAGGAGAATCCGGATTTGCGGAAGATTCACGCCATTATCGATGCCCGGCGGGTACACGTTTATCACCGGGAATTCCGGTTTGAGAAAGGTACTTTGTTATCAGATGACAATACCGAAGTAATTCCGATAGAGAAATTTGAAGATCTTGTAAAGCCCGGGGACGGGATTATAGGAACAGGATTGAAAAGATTAGATAGAAAGGTTCTGGAACAGAGCATAACCTATGATTCGGCTTTTATATCAGCCCTTTCTTTAATTCGATTGAACGAAATTGACGCCAACAATGAATTTATAACTCAAATCGACCCGAAAACATTCGAGCCGAAATACTATACTTCGGGTCAGGGTTAAAAAACATTTTAGCTTGGTTGGAGAATCGTTATTTTTGAGAATCCATTTTAAAATCAAAACAGCAGCTTATGACCTGGTTTAAGCGGAAAGATAAAAATATTCAAACCGATCAGCGGAAAGAGATGCCTGAGGGTGTCTGGGTTAAAGTCCCGACTACGGGCGAAACGGTTCACCGCCGGGAGCTCGAAGACAATCTGTGGGTTGATCCAATAAGCGGATATCACTTCCGGATTGGCAGCGACGAGTATTTTTCATTTCTCTTTGATAAGGGAAAATTCAGGGAGATCGGTCAGGAAATTCAACCGACGGATCCCCTTGGATTTGAAGATCGCAAGAAATACAAAGACCGGTTGATAGAATACCAGGAAAAAACCGGCCATTCCGATGCCGTTCGCGTAGGAATAGGGAAGATGAATAAGCTGGAAACTGTTATTGCCTGCATGGATTTTGACTTTATCGGGGGAAGCATGGGGTCGGTGGTCGGCGAACGTATTGCACTGGCGATCGATCACGCGCGCGAAAACAAAATTCCGCTTATCATTATTTCGCAGTCCGGCGGCGCGCGTATGATGGAGAGTGTACTCAGTCTTATGCAAATGGCTAAAACCTCAGCTAAACTCGCCCGGCTCGAAGAGGAAGGGGTGCCTTATATTTCTCTGATGACGAATCCCACTACCGGTGGCGTTACCGCCAGTTTTGCAATGCTTGGAGACTTTAACATTGCCGAACCGGGAGCGCTGATCGGTTTTGCCGGGCCGCGGGTAATCCGGCAAACCATCGGACGTGATCTGCCGGAAGGTTTTCAAACATCGGAATATCTTCTGGACCAGGGATTTCTCGATTTTATTATCCCGCGCACTCAGATCAAAAGTAAGCTTACCAAGCTGTTGAAGATTGTGCTTCACAAGTATGAATAATAATTTAATCCTGTTTTAGAGCAGGAGCGGCAAAATGCAAACAGCATGGGGCATAAAGAAAAACAGGCATTGTTCCCGGCCTTATGCACTTTGCTCTATGCCCTATGTCCTTTTGCTAAATTTCTTGGTGAGAATTACAGGTTAGAAGGGATTATACTATAACTAAACAGAGCAGACCTATGAAAAAGCTGGTAGTAATGCTTGTCCTGTTGACAGGCTGGATTATTCATCCAATCCAGGCGCAACAGCCTGAGAAACAGCTCACACTGGAGCATGTATTTAACGACACTTTTACTCCGGAGGGGATTCATAATGTCAACTGGATGAAAGACGGGCAATTCTATACCACATTGGAACGCACCGGGAATGATATACAGCTGCGAAAATATGATATTCTCACCGGTGACTATGAGGTGCTAATAGCTTCATCAGGATTGAAAGCAGAAGGAAGAGATGATCCTATTCTTATACAGGATTATCAGTTTTCAGCCGATGAAAATAAGATACTGATCAAAACAGATGTTGTTCAGATTTGGCGGCGAAGCACGCGTGAAAACTATTTTATTCATGATCTGGAAACAGGGGAAACAACAAAGCTGACACAATCTGATGAAAAACAGCAATATGCACAATTGTCGCCGTCAGGGGATAAAGCAGTCTATGTACAGGATAATAATCTCTATTTGGTCGATCTTGAGGCCGGCGAAGAAACTGCGATAACCGAAGACGGGGAGTTCAACAGGATTATAAATGGTTCTACCGACTGGGTATACGAAGAGGAGTTTGGATTTGCCAAAGCATGGTACTGGTCGCCCGACGGAGAAAAAATTGCGTATTATCGCTTTGATGAAAGCAGGGTAAAGGAATTTTTCATGACTGAATGGGGAGACTTGTATCCCGGGTTGACGCGATTCAAATATCCTAAGGCGGGAGAAGAAAACTCGATTGTTAAGATCGGAGTGTTTGATCTTGAAAAAGGCGAAACAATATGGATGGACATCGGTGACGAGACCGATCAGTACATTCCGCGTATCAACTGGACCAAAGATCCCGGTACACTGGCCATCCGGCGAATGAATCGCCTGCAAAATAAGCAGGATCTTATGCTTGCCGATGCCGGTTCTGGTCAAACCCGGATTATAAAAACTGAGAAAAGCGACGCCTGGATTGATGTTAATGATGATCTGATTTTTTTAGAAGACCGGGAGCATTTTATTTATACGAGTGAAGAGTCCGGGTATAATCATATTTACCTGTATGGCATGGATGGCGAGTTGATCCGTCAGATAACCAGCGGAAATTGGGAAGTCACGGATTACCTGGGTTATAATGAAGATAACAGCCAAATTTATTATATCAGCACCGAAGAGTCACCATTGGAGCGTCATCTTTACAGCATTAACAGAGACGGCACCGGCAAAATGAAGATGAGTGGCAAAGAGGGGGTTTACCAGGTAAATATGAGCCGGGATTATAAATTTTACATTGAAACCTATTCGTCGCCGGAGACACCTTCGGTGTATACGTTGTATGAAGGCGATGGAACCGAGGTAAGGATTTTGGAGGATAACTCAGAACTGGTGGAACGGCTGAAAGAATATCAGCTTCCGACCAAAGAGTTCATTGATGTGAACCTCGAGCAGGCTGATCTGAATGGTTATATCTTGAAGCCTTACGATTTTGATTCGACAACAACATATCCCGTACTATTTTACGTGTATGGTGGTCCGGGAAGTCAAACGGTCACCAGAAGCTTCGCCTCGGGGCAGCGTGCGATGTGGCATCGTTATCTCACTTCAAAAGGGTATGTGATAGTCAGTGTTGACAACCGTGGAACAGGGGCCAGGGGACGTGATTTTGAGAAACAGGTTTATAAAAGGTTGGGTCAGCTTGAAGTTAAAGACCAAATTGATGCGGCGGAATATCTAATCGATACCTGTGATTTTATGGATGAAGAACGACTGGGAATATGGGGCTGGAGTTATGGTGGCTATATGTCCAGTCTCGTGCTGGCACGAGGAAATCACTTTTTTGATACAGCAGTCGCTGTAGCTCCTGTAACAAGCTGGCGTTTTTACGATACCATCTATACCGAACGTTTTATGCAAACGCCCCTGATGAACAGGGAAGGTTACGAATTGGGGTCTCCCTTGACCTATACCGATCAGATAGAGGGGAATTACCTGCTGGTTCATGGCACCGGTGACGACAACGTTCATCTCCAGAATGCTGTTGAAATGGTAAACAAGCTTGTGGAAGAAAATATCCAGTTCAAAACAATGTATTATCCCAACAGGAATCACGGAATTTATGGCGGAAATACCCGCAGGCATCTGTATGAGATGATGACCGATTTTATTCTTGAAAACCTATAAAATTATAAATGTTAAATTTTGAATGTTGAATTCGGGTATAATTCAACATTCAACATTCAAAACTTAAAATTAAATAATGAGATTCGCAGATTACGCCAAAATATATGTTACCGGGGGAAGCGGCGGGGCGGGGGCTGTACACTTCCGGAGAGAAAAGTATGTACCCAGGGGTGGGCCTGACGGCGGCGACGGCGGTGACGGAGGAGATGTTATCCTGCGCGGCAATGAACAGCTCAATACACTGCTTGATCTGCGGTATCGAAAATATGTTAAAGCCGAGCACGGACAAAGAGGGGAATCGAGCAAACGTAAAGGTAAAGATGGTAAAGATGAAATTCTGGAAGTACCGCTCGGCTGTGTGATTTATGATGCTGATTCGCGTGAGCGGCTGGGGGAGATAACAGAACATGACCAGGAGATAATTATTGCAGAAGGCGGCCAGGGGGGACTGGGTAACTGGCACTTTCGCAGTTCGACCAATCAAACTCCGCGTCATGCCCAGGGTGGTAAGGAGGGGGAAGAACATGCTGTGGAGATTGAGTTGAAACTGATCGGGGATGTCGGATTAGTAGGATTCCCAAACGCGGGAAAAAGCACCTTGCTTTCGGTAATGTCGGGGGCAAAGCCCAAAATTGATTCTTATCCCTTTACTACGCTACAGCCCAATCTTGGCGTAGTGACCATGCCCGATTACCGTACTTTTGTGATGGCCGATATCCCTGGTATCATTGAAGAGGCACACGACGGAAAAGGACTGGGTATACAATTTTTACGGCACATTGAACGAAATAACCTGTTGCTGTTTATGGTAAGCTGTCAGCAGGATGTTGAGTACCAGTATAAGGCTCTGTTGAAAGAATTGGAGGCCTACCGTTCCGACCTTTTGGATAAACCACGCCTGTTGGCCGTGACTAAAATGGATTTAAAAGAGAATTATGAGTTGGAGCAGGAAATAAATATTGATATTCCGGCGCTTGAAATTTCCGCCGCAACGGGTTACAATATTGATAACCTGAAAGAAGCTATCTGGGAGAAATTACAAGATGTTGAAAAATCAGAAAACACAGAGAGCGCACCTTAGAGAACTTGTTGCCTTATACCTTGTTCCAAATCTGGGTGCCCAGCGAATTCGATTGCTTTTGCAGGCTTTCGAACATCCACAGGATATATTCAGAGCCGATCGTGAAGAACTGCAATATATCAAAGGTATAGGATTGGCCACTGCAGAAGATATTACTTCATTTAATTCATGGGATGAGGCAGACAAACTTATAGAGCGTGCAGGCAAAATCGGCGCAGATTTGATGACGTACTGGGATGAAGATTATCCACCCCTGCTTCGCGAAATTTACGATCCGCCCATGCTTTTATGGATTAAGGGGGATCGAAAGACATTGACAAACGACAGTGTTGCTATCGTCGGTACACGCAAAGCAGGTCGATACGGAAGAGAAATGGCAAAGAAATTTGCGGCCGGGCTAACTGCCGCCGGTATTACCGTTGTAAGCGGCCTGGCCCTCGGGATTGACGGTGCGGCTCACAAAGCTACGGTTGAAGCAGGTGGATGCACCATAGCCGTACTTGGGTCGGGTATTGATAATATTTATCCCGGCAGTCACAGGCAACTGACCCGGAATATAATTGAAAGCGGTGGAGCCGTGATATCAGAATTTCCGCTTGGAACCATACCGGATGCAGGAAACTTTCCCGTCCGAAATCGCATTGTTAGTGGACTCAGCCTTGGTACATTAGTGGTTGAATCGGGACTGAAGGGCGGTAGTATGATTACAGCCAGATCGGCGATCGATCAGAACCGGGAAGTATTTGTTATCCCTCACCCTTTGAATCAGCCAAATTCGGAAGGTTGCAATGCACTGATAAAAAGAAGTATGGGTAAACTCGTACAGAATATTGAAGATATCCTGGTTGAAATCGAGGTTCATTTGAATTCGACTCCCGGTCAGCATACCATCATTAAAGAGAAAAACTGGAAATCAAAAGACTTGGATTCTTTGTCAATTACTATTTGTGAGACGTTGGAGGAAGGTCCGCTTCATATTGATTCATTGGCGGAAGAACTGGACATCAGGACCCACAAACTGCTGTCTAAGCTGCTTGAGCTGGAGATGCAGGAGTGCATAAAGCAGAATGCAGGAAAAGAATTTGAACTGGTATAGATTTTGCATGGCCTTCCGGTTTAAATTAGTACTAAGAAGCGGTATCTTGATTTATGTTTAAAGTTCAAAAGACCATACTGTCTGAAGAGATTGCTACTGCAAAGTTTTCCTGCAATCTCCCCAAATGCAAGGGTGCCTGTTGTGTTGTCGGTGATGCCGGTGCACCGATAGAGGTGAACGAAATTTCTATTTTGAATAAGGCTTTCCGGGAACTAAAAGATGAGCTCCGGCCCAGGGCCCGGGAGGTAGTCGAACAGGAGGGACTGATTAAAGGAAATAACAAAAAAGGTTACGAATTAATGTGCACGGATGAAAAAGAGTGCGTTTTCGTAACCTATACTGAAAATGACGTAGCTTTATGTTCTATCCAAAAAGCTTTTTTCGAAGGACGTTTAAATTGGGAAAAACCAATGAGTTGCCATCTGTTTCCCGTGAGACTAAAAAAAATTAATAACTTTGATTATGCCAGTTTTGAATATGTACCTGAGCTTTGCGCTTCAGGTTGTAAAAAGGGAAAAGAGGAAGGAACGTATCTTTCAGAATTTTTAAAAAGCCCCCTGATTCGCCGATATGGAAATAAATGGTATGAAGAATTTCAGAATGCCTGTGAAAGCATTCGTGCAAACAAAAAGGAGGCCGTATAACAATGATTAAAACCGGTCAACAGATGAATCAAAAACAGTCGCAGCAACAGCGACTGTCACCACAGCAGATTCAGTATATAAAACTGTTACAGCTTCCGACAATCGCACTCGAGCAAAGAATTAAAGAAGAGCTCGAAGTGAATCCTGTACTGGAAGAAGCTGATAGCCGGAATGAGTTTGATGAGGCAGCAGAGTGGGAGGATAAGCAGACTGGTAATAACGAAGAGCAGGAGCTCGATCCGACAGATCAAAATGAAGAAATTGATTGGGATGAGTTCATGCATAATACGGAATACGAGGGAAAAGATTACGGGGGTTCTTCATACAGTGCCAGGGGAGGTAATGAAGACTGGCGAGACTTACCCAATCCTTATCATGAGTCGCAGCTCGAAGACCTTGAACAACAGGTAAGCCTTCTCAATTTAAATGATGCTCAAAAGCTTATTGCCGACCAGATCCTGGGTTCTCTTGATCAGGATGGATATTTCCGGCGTGAAATTGAAGCTGTAGTCGACAATATAGCATTTAATCACGGTACGCTCACCAACAATGAAGAAGTAGAAAATGTCAGAAAGAAGATTCAGCGTTTGGATCCTCCCGGCATCGCATCCCATGATCTGCGGGATTGTCTTTTGGTACAGTTAAATTTAATGAGAAATAACAGCAGGGGTTGTGATATTGCTAAAACCATGCTGAAAGATCATTGGGAGCTATTTGAGAAAAAGCATTTTAGTAAACTCAAGAAAAAGCTGGAGGTAAATGATGAAGAACTCCAGGATGCTTTTGAATGCATTCAGGGACTGGATCCGAAACCGGGCGCATCAGGTAATGAAGTTGACGATACTCAAAATTATATTGAACCCGATTTCGAAGTTTATTATCAACCGGCAGAGAATGAGGAAAATGGTGAACGGAAGGAAGGCGATTTCATAATAAGGCTCAATAACAGCAATGTGCCGCCATTGCGAATTTCTCCTCATTATAAACAGATGTGGGAAGATCTGAAAAAGAAGAAGAAAAAAAAGCAGGCAAAAGAGACTAAAAATTTCATTAAGAATAAAATTGAATCGGCCCAGTGGTTTATTGATTCGATCAGGCAGCGTCAGAATACGCTCATGAATACTATGCAGACAATTGTGGCTCTTCAGGAAGATTTTTTCAAGCATGGCGAAGGTCTGAAGCCAATGATCCTGAAAGATATTGCAGAACGGGTGAATCTGGATATTTCAACTATTTCGAGGGTGGTAAATGGCAAATACGTACAAACCCATTTCGGGGTTTTTGAACTTAAGTACTTTTTCAGTGAAGGACTTGAAACGGAAAGCGGCGAAGAAGTTTCAAGCCGTGAAGTGAAAAATGCCGTTCAGGAAATTGTTAATAATGAAAATAAAAAGAATCCACTCAGCGACCAGACTATAGCGGAAATGCTAAAAGAACAGGGATATAAAGTAGCGCGTCGAACCGTCAGTAAATACAGAAAGAAATTAAATATTCCGGTTGCCCGTCTGAGGAAGCAGATTGTTTAAAGAGACAACGCCAGAAAAATGACCTCATTAAAATAGTCTGAAACTGCCAGTGAGATAACACCAAGAGTCAACAGTGCTATATAAATACCCGCTGTTCCGAAAAGAAATAATCCCTTTTTACTTCTCATAAACCGCACGGTATCTGCCGAGGCGAATACAAAACTTGAAAGAAAAATCACTATTGCAAACAATGATAGCAAAGTGATAGTAAATGCATTCCCATCTGATATGTAAACAGGTACAAGTATCGTGGTAATAATCAGATTCAATTGAAGAGGCCAGCTGTACAGGGTAGCAACCTGGCTGATATTGGTAAGCGATTTGTTACTGAAATAAAGCCAAAGAATCAGTAAAAAGGAGAGGGTAACAGTTATGCTGAATGCCAGCAGAAAAATTGATAATGAGCTATAGCCGTAAAATGTAAACCACTTTAAGTGGTAAAACAGTGCATCTTGTCCCAATGGAGTAAAGAGTGTGTCAAACACGGCATATATACATATGGCAATTAATAATGCATTTTGCATAAGAATAATAAATGCGGGAAGAACAGATCTTATATGTCTGCGGTAAATATCATCTACAAAAAAACTATGGGAGGTAAAGTAGCGGAAAAGAGATTTCCGGTATAATGGACTTCCGCTATAATGTAAAGCAAAGCTTCCCCAGACTAACAGCAAGATTAATGGTATAGTAGTTGATTGTTCCGGTTCCGGGATGGTTTCATCCGGCAATGGGAAAATCGGATCAGATTCGCTGCTTATACTTGTCAGTGTATTAGCAAAAGAGGGATAGTGGCCAAGTATTTGCAACAACCATTGCGAATTAAGGAAAACAGGTACATCCTTATGTGCGGAGGTCGCTTCAATGATATTTTTAAAGGGAGTAACCAGGTCATCAACTTGTCCGGAAGGATTATAATAGAATCCACTAATTCTATCTGTGGGTTCGGGTATAGTTAACTGATCAAAATTGTCGGCTTGAACCTGTAGCTCATAGATGTAGGTATCCAGTGGGGGAAGGGCTATCGACTGCAGGCGCGCGGTTTTGGCATAAACAGTGATATCATTTTCGCTTGAATTTTTTACCTGTTGTACATAAGGCCGTATAGCTTCAAGAAATTCGGGCTCCGTAATTTGTCCGTATTCAAAGAATCTGACTGCTGTTACGGATGGTTGCTTCAGGTAGGAATTGGCATATTGCTCAATTGTTGAGATCAATTGGCTGTCGGGTTTTGCAAATGTCTGTATGGTGGGAAAACGTATGGGAACAGCACCATAAACAGTGAAACCGGAATTTTCAATTTGATTCCAGATTTCACCGGATGGCACCTGGTCTATCTCAAGAATGGTAAAACCTATTTCCCTGAATCTTTTTAACTGACGAACGGCCTCATCCTGGTCTTGTGGAATTTCCCATTGAAGGGCAAGTTGCCGCTGGGCTTTTATATCAGGCGTTGTAGCCAACAGCATGCAAAGTGCAAAAAAATATAATAAAAGCTTATTCAATATTTTTGTTGCCAAGAATAGTTGGACCTTTATTTTGGAACGATCGTTTTTTCGATCGGCAATTCTGTAGTTTCTTTAAAGCTGCTCAATACTACATTTGAACGAGTTTTACTAACACCATCCCACGCCTGAATATTTGAAAGAAGCTTTTCAAATGATGCAGTATTTTCTGTACGAATTTTCAAAATATGTGAACCATCTCCGGTAATAGAATGGCATTCCAGAACCTCCGGCTCATTGCTTGCATGTTCAACAAATTTGGGATAATTATCAGAACCATCAACTTCAACAAATACAAATGCAGTTATATCAAATTTGAAACGTTTCGGGTCTAAAAGTGCATGATAGCCTGTGATAAGCTCCTTTTCTTCCAGCTTGCGCATGCGCTCTGATACCGATGGTACAGAAAGGTGAACAATTTCAGCAAGCTTATTACGCTGAGAGCGTCCATCTACTTGCAGGTGCTTTAGAATTTTTACATCAATTTCATCTAGAGAATGTGCCATGATATGTGTGGATCCTTAATTATCTATGAATAAAATAAAATAACCTTAATAAGTTAGGAATTCAAGAACTTAATTCAGGATTTGGGATAATTATTTTTATCTGGATTTAATTTGGGAAGGGGCAAAATTGAAGATTAAAACCTGCACTAAACTCCTTATATTTGCCACCTAAGTTAATATATCAAAAATGAAATTGTTCCATGCTTGACATCAACTATATTCGTGCTCACACAGATGAAGTAAAAAAAGGTATGGTGAATAAAGGAGAGAAGAATACCGATCTTGTTGATCGTGTATTAATCGCAGACAAAGAGTGGAGGTCACTGGTCCAGAAAGCTGATGAGCTTCGTAATGAAAGCAACACTAAAGCCCAGAAAATCGGTGAGCTTATGGGACAAGGTAAAAAAGATGAAGCTCAAAAAATTATTCAGCATACCACCAAATTAAAAGAAGAAATCAAAGAACATGAAGACCAGCTAAGAAGTTTGAAACAGGAGCGTGATGATCTTCTGCTGCGTATTCCCAATGTTCCTCATCCCTCTGTGCCTGTGGGCGAAACCGAGGATGAAAATGAAGTATTTAAAACATGGGGAAAACCTGCCAAAGAGGATTGGCGCAAACCTCACTGGGAGCTAGTTGAAGAAAAGGGATGGATTGACTTTGATCGCGGCTCCAAAGTAACCGGTGCCGGTTTCCCCTTTTATCGTGGACCTGTCGCCAGATTACAGCGGGCACTTATTAATTACTTCCTGAATAAAGCAATCGAAAACGGATATGAGGAGTTACAGGTTCCTTACTTTGTAAATGAAGATTCGGCCAGGGGAACGGGACAAATACCCGACAAGGAAGATATGATGTACGAGATTCCGCGCGATGAATTTTTTACAATTCCGACGGCAGAGGTACCGGTTACGAATTTCCACCGTGATGAAATTATCGAATTGGATTCGCTGCCCATTTATTATACAGCATATACTCCATGTTGGCGTCGTGAAGCGGGTTCTTATGGTAAGGATGTACGCGGATTAAACCGGTTACACCAGTTTGACAAGGTGGAACTGGTAAAGATTGTACATCCGGATACTGCTTATGAAGAATTGGAGAGCCTCAGGGAATATGCTGAATCTCTGCTTGTAGATCTGAATCTGCCGTATCGTACGTTGTTAATGTGTACCGGTGATATGGGTTTTACCCAAACAAAAAAATACGATCTGGAAGTTTGGAGTCCGGGACAACAGCGCTGGCTGGAAGTAAGCTCATGCTCGAACTTTAGTTCTTTTCAGGCGCGTCGCATGATGCTGCGATATCGTGATGAGGGTGGTGATACCCAAATTTTACATACATTAAATGGTTCGGGACTGGCACTTCCGCGAATTGTTGCTGCGATACTGGAGGTTTACCAGCAGGAAGATGGCAGCATCAAAGTTCCGGAGGTATTAGTACCTTTGACCGGTACGGAAATAATTGGGAGTTAATGAATTTTTTTGAACAAGGTTGATATTGGTACATATGGGGAATGCAACAACAGAAAATATATGGGGTGAGCGAAAACTTACTGAAGGCAAAACAGAATTCATTTCGCTGGGAAATCTACGCCTGTGGCTCATTCTAAAAGATTCAGATATCTGGATCGGTTATCTTCACGTCGATTCCCGGGAAACAAAATATACCAAATCTGCCCCTCCTCCCGAAAACCTGGAATGGTTACGATGGGCAACTAAAAAGAATACTCAAAAGATCCGGCTTGCTCCCGTATTTCCGGATTTACCGCTTGTAGTAACTTCTGAATATCTACTTAAAATAAGTTCAGATACTGAAATCCCAATTTTTACCAGGATCCCTGTATGGGTCAGGATAAACTTACCGGATAAAGACTACCTGCTGACCGAAATTCCTACAGTAAAATTGTCCCGCACATGGTTCGGAACTCCTTTGGAGGGGGAACTTTGTTACCATGCCACAACAAAAGCCCGCAGACATTTATCGGAAGTTGAATTAAAATCTTATGTAGTTAATTGTTCGATCGTAATTTCAAATAAATCGAATGATGATCTTAACTTTGAAAATTTTTGCTATCGGGTTGAACGCCTAAGTATATATCAGCATGACAGAGAATTGTGGGCGGATGAAACCCAAATCATATACCAGGGTGAGGATCTGAACAGCGATGTTATTATGACCGGTAAATTACCGGAGGGCATCGACAAGAAAATATTGCTGAGCAAGCCCCGTAAGGAAATACAAAAGAGCCTGGCGACCCGGACTTTTAAGCTTTTTTTCGAGGATACGAATTTTTTGGGGCGCTAGATTAATAACACTATATATTATGGATTTCTCAGAATTGAACCTTTACAATTACATATCCGAGGAAATAATCTTCCAGATAATTCAGGTAATCCTCATTATTGGTATTTCTATTCCTGTTTTATTGCTTCTCCGCAGCTGGGCCCGCTCGTTTTTCACGAAAAAATATGCCCCGCATTACGGGATGCTTGCCGGTAAAATCGTTTTTTATACTGGTCTTGTTATTATGCTGATAACGATAATGGGTCAGCTGGGCATCAGTCTGGCTCCTTTATTGGCAGGGGCGGGTATCGTTGGTGTGGCACTTGGTTTTGCCTCTCAGACAAGTGTTTCGAATATTATCAGCGGTCTGTTTTTAATTGCTGAGCAGCCGTTCAAAGTCGATGATATCATCAATGTAGGGGGCACTATCGGCATTGTATTATCGATCGATGTGCTATCGGTTAAGCTGCGCACATTCGACAATATGTTTGTACGTATTCCTAACGAAACGATTATCAAAACCGAAGTAATAAACCTGACCAGGTTTCCAATACGAAGATTTAATGCCAAAGTATCTGTTGCCTATAAAGAAGACATAGCGCAGGTCCGTGAAATTTTAATGGATATAGCTGAAAAGAACGAATACTCATTGAGTGAGCCTGAGCCACAAATTATATTCGAGGCTTTTGGCACTTCATCAATTGATCTGGATTTCAGGATCTGGGCACCGGTCAGGGAGTGGATTTTTCTTAAAAACACAATTCAGGAAGAAATTAAAAAGCGGTTTGATGAGGAGGGGATAGAGATACCGTTTCCGCATGTTTCTCTGTATGCCGGTTCTAAGAGTAAAGCAATGCCTGTCGAAATAATAAATACCTTGAATGAAACAGGGAAAAAGGAAAATTAAATCAGGAGTAGCTCCGCCCGCTTTGAGAGGTGAGCGACCGGTGAAGAAAGTAAACGGTCACTGCTATCAAAGCCAAAATCATTAAACTTCCCCAGAAAATATAGATAAGGCAGGGGATTAAGATAATCATTAGTGTGCTGATGATATAGCGGACAGGATTAGCATAGAAGCTGTAGACATTCAATCCGGTTGTCAGTAATCGCAGTAGACGATTCCACATAGTGATCCTGGTTAATTGCAGTTCTGTAAGCTGTACGGGCAAATCTTGTAAAGGATTCAATTTATTTTGCCGGTTCAAGCGTGGATGCTTGAATCAGCCGGGGATCGAACCCTTTGTGAAACTCTGTGCTCCTTTGCGTAACTCCGTGTAACAGCTTTTAAAGGCTATTGATGTGGTAAAAAGCTATCAAAACTGAACCAGTATAGGCTATTGCTTTATTCGGGGATAGACAACCAATAACCAAATCACGAGGCCACGGCAAAAAGTTCCTGATCCCTGAAATTCATCAGCAGGTCGAGAATAGGCTGCACTTCCTGCTCTTTCATTATATCTGCCCTCAGATGTCTGCTGTTGTGGACACCCTTCAGATACTGCCCGTAATGTTTTTTCATGATGATTACGCCATAGCGCTCCCCGTGATGATCGACTGAACGTTTTAACTGTTCGGCACAGAGCTCAAGCCGGTCTTTCACCGTAGGTTCCGGAAGCAGTTCGCCCGTTTCAAGATAATGACGGGTGTTTTCGAATATCCAGGGATTCCCGATAGCGCCCCGGCCGATCATAACTCCGTCGACACCGGTTTCATCAAACATCCGTTTAGCGTCTTGCGGACTGGTGACATCGCCATTACCGATAATAGGAATTTCAAGTCCGGGAGTATTGCGCAGCTTTTTGAGCCATTCCCACCGTGCATCACCTTTATATTTCTGGCAGCGGGTTCGGGCGTGAACGGTCAGCGCTTTAACTCCAATGCTTTGCAGCATCAGTGCAGCTTCAGAGATACGGATTGTACTATCGTCCCATCCAAGCCGTGTTTTCACCGTAACGGGCTTTGATTTGACGGCATCAACTACAGTGCCGGCCATTCTTTCCATCATGTCCAGATCTTTAAGGCAGGCGGAACCGGCTCCCTTCTTTACAATTTTGTAAACCGGGCAGCCAAAATTAATATCAACTATATCCGGATTATTACTTTCCGCAACTCTGGCCGCTCCCTGCATCGCTTCCTCACGGCCGCCAAAAATTTGCACCCCGAAAGGCCGTTCCTCTTCCTGGAAATCCATTTTGTGGAGGGCAATATCGGAATCACGTATAATCGCTTCGGAGCTTATAAATTCCGTATATACCACGCTCGCTCCTTTATTTCTGCACATCACCCGGAATGGAGAATCCGTGACATCCTCCATTGGCGCCAGTAAAACCGGCTGTTTTCCTAAATCAATAGAGCCTATTTTCACTTTATCAGAAATATTAGGTTTGTTAATTTTTCAATTATAAAATATAAACAACTTTAATCATAAGTTCGATTGATTTGTATCCCTGTAACTTGACTCAGTGAAACTTTTATCAAATTGACAGCCATTTCACAGCGGACTTCCACTCTACAGGGATGACATCGTAGGTGGGTTTTAGTTAGTTGCCCCCCACTGCGTCATTCCGACCGCAGCATCGGTGGTTTTCCGATGCGGAGTGGAGGAATCCCATCCGTGTCGTGAGGGTATGTAAGGTTATCAACTTACATTACCAGCAAGGGCAACTAATCACAACCTTTTGTTAAGCTCGCTGCCATTTCAGAACGGATGAGATCCCTCGGTTCCAGTCCGAAAAACCCGTGGACTTACTCTCGGGATGACAATGAGAGTGTTTTTTTAATTAGTTGTCCAAAAACCTAACCAGCAGCGTCATTTATAAAAGAGCGCAGTCCCGGTGGTTTTCCGGGACGGAGTCTTCCGAAAGCTCTAAGGATCATCCGTGCCGCAGGGGCAATGAGCCGGTTGCCAACATATTTTATCACATTACATTTAACCGCTATACTAATAAACTGGTAAACTAATTTACTGATAACAAAACTAGTCATTTCATCTTTTATCACTTATATTTCTCCTCCGTTAAAACCAGAACAGATTTTTGAATATAATTAGATAACGCTATGGCATTAGCAACCAAAAGCATTGAAGAACTACTCGGCAAAGAAGCTGAAGATTTGTTGAATCATCAATGTGAGACAATTTCCAAAGAAAATATTACCATTCCCTCACCTTCGTATGTAGATGATACGTGGTATCAATCCGATCGAAACCCCCGTGTATTGCGAAATTTGCAGGCCCTGATTAATCATGGGCGACTCGGAGGAACGGGTTACCTGTCTATTTTACCGGTCGACCAGGGAGTTGAGCATTCGGGCGGTGCTTCTTTTGCGCCTAATCCGGATTATTTCAATCCGGAAAAGATTGTAAAACTGGCCATAGAAGGCGGTTGCAATGGTGTTGCTTCAACATTCGGCGTCTTGGGTGCAGTCTCTCGTAAGTATGCACACAAAATTCCCTTTATTGTAAAAATCAACCATAATGAATTGATGACCTATCCGAATGAATACAATCAAATTATGTTCGGGACCGTCGAGCGTGCATTTGATATGGGTGCTACTGCTGTAGGAGCAACCATTTATTTCGGATCAAAGGAATCGAGCCGCCAGATTCAGGAAGTCGCAAAAGCTTTCGAACGGGCCCATGAACTCGGAATGGCTACCATTCTCTGGTGCTATACCCGAAATTCAGTTTTTAAAGTGGACGGAACCGACTATCACGCTTCCGCCGATTTAACCGGACAGGCAAACCATTTGGGGGTGACTATTCAGGCGGATATCATCAAGCAGAAACTGCCGACCAATAACGGCGGGTATAAAGCCTTGAATATGGGAGATTCTTCCTATGGCAAGCTTGATGAAGACATCTATGACAAACTCAGCTCGGATCATCCGATTGATTTAACGCGTTACCAGGTAGCAAATTGCTATATGGGCCGTGCCGGTTTAATTAATTCCGGTGGTTCCTCAGGCGATAATGATTTCGCCCAGGCCGTGCGTACGGCGGTAATCAACAAACGTGCCGGCGGTATGGGGCTTATCAGTGGACGCAAGGCCTTTCAGCGACCGATGGATGAGGGTATAAAATTGCTTAATTTTATTCAGGATGTATATCTGGATGATAAAATAACCGTTGCTTAAACTTAACACTATTATATAAGGCCTTATGGATTATTCCATAGGGCCTTTTTTTTGATATCTTTCTTAATTGTGTATTGATTGATTTCTGAAGCTAAAATTCCATGACGTAACATCCTCAAATAGTTTTTTTTTGCCTAATAAAGCCGAAAACATACAAGAAGATCCCCAAAGGTTCTTTTCAAAGAAATATCTTCTTATTTCTATTGCATTGAGTGTAGGTTCAATGGCATTCGTAGTTTATTTAACTTATACGCCGGGTGTGCTGGAACATCTGAAACCCAAACGTCTTCCCGGTTTAATTATCGCTTTAATCGTCTCTTTTCTTCGATTGTGGTTCGTTTCGGCTAAAATCAGGTATTTATCCGAAAAACAGTTAAGCTGGATGGCTTCATTACGTGTAATGCTCAGCTGGGATTTTACTTCTTCTATTACTCCATCAACGATCGGGGGAGCACCTATGGCAACATATGCAATGACGAAGGAGGGGTTCCGCCTTGGCCAGTCTACTGCTATTATTCTTTACAGTGTTTTACTGGATCAGTTGTTCTTTGCCATGGCAATTCCGTTTCTTCTGTTTATTGGATTGTTTTACGATGTCGTACCGGATAATATAGGTCTGGTCGGTAATGTATCAATGTTTTTGTTATATGCCGGACTTTTATCGTATGCCGGATTGATGGCATATGGAGTTTTGAAGAATCCTGCAGCGATAAAAAAGGTCGTAAACAGCGTATTTAAGCTCCCGTTTTTGCGGAAATGGAAGGACCAGGTAAGTGAAGAAGCCGATAATCTGGAGGAATATTCTCACGAGCTTCGAAAAAAGCCGAAGAGTTTCCTGTTTAATGCTTTTCTTCTATCCACAATGTCGTGGCTGGCGCGGATCGCCCTCCCGACTATTGTGGTTTTAAGCCTTCTTCCTGCTGATGTGGTTCTCTCTGCCTTAAGGAGCCTTGCCATGAATCTCGCCTTTCTGATCATGCCTACCCCGGGCGGCAGCGGAGGCGTTGAAGGATTATTTGCCATTTTCCAGGGACCATTGATGGATCGCAAAGCGTTTATCGGCCTTGCTGTTTTTGCGTGGCGAATAATCGCTTATTATATAACTGTTGGTTTCGGAATGATGGCTACAACATGGTATATAAACCGTTCGGTGGTGGAAAACCTTGGTATAAATGAGCAGGAGGAGATAACAAGCAACCTCACTTCGCAGGATTCAAACTGACCTATGGCAAAAGATCGAATCCAATATCTGTGTGATGAATGCGGACACACTTCAACGAAATGGCTGGGGAACTGTCCAAACTGCGGCAATTGGCATACATTCAGGGAGTATAAGGTTGAGAGAAATAAAAGTTCGGGTAAATCCCATAAGGGTAAAGTCGATGGTTTGGAGAAATCAAGCCCTCCACAGAAACTGGATGATATTGACCAGCAGTCTGAAAACAGGTTTTTAAGTAATATACCTGAATTTGATCGGGTACTTGGGGGTGGTTTCGTGCCCGGATCGTTTGTTTTGATAGGCGGTGATCCGGGAATCGGTAAAAGTACCCTCACGTTACAGATAGCTAAATCACAACCTGAACTCAAAATTTTATATTGTGCCGGAGAGGAATCAGCAGGACAAATAAAACAGCGCGCCCAACGGCTGGGAGTAAAATCTGAAAACCTGTTTATTTATACGGAAACAAATATTAATAATGTGCTCTCACAAGCACA
This sequence comes from uncultured Balneolaceae bacterium, assembly GCA_964590495.1. Lineage (GTDB taxonomy): Bacteria > Bacteroidota > Rhodothermia > Balneolales > Balneolaceae > CAZPWQ01. Next base: position 5,928 of record CAZPWQ010000019.1, on the reverse strand, counting down.
GGAAGTAAATCCGGACCTTCTGATTGTCGATTCGATTCAGACTGTATATCGTACCGAACTTTCAAGCATGGCCGGCAGTGTGCAACAGGTAAAAGAGTGTGCGGCATTATTGCAGCAACTGGCAAAGAAACAAAATATAACTACGCTCGTGATCGGACATGTTACAAAAGAAGGTGACCTTGCAGGTCCGCGAGTGCTGGAGCATATGGTAGATACCGTACTTCAATTTGAGGGCGACAGTAATTATAATTATCGAATGCTCCGCAGCGTAAAGAACAGATTCGGGCCGGCGCAGGAAGTGGGTGTGTTTGAAATGCGTGAGTCGGGATTGGTCGATGTACTGAATCCCTCTCAATTGTTCCTTTCGGATTACGACCGTGATATCAGCGGAAATGCAGTTATCTGTTCCATTGAGGGCTCACGTCCGCTATTGATCGAAGTTCAGGCACTGGTAACGCCCAGTAATTATGGTATGCCGCAGCGAACGGCCAACGGATTTGATCATCGTCGCCTTTCATTGCTATTGGCTGTCCTGGAGAAAAGGGGCGGATACCAGTTTTCCGGACAGGATGTATATTTGAATGTTGCCGGCGGGCTTAAGATAAATGATCCCGCGGCAGATCTCGGGGTAATTTGTGCACTGGTGTCCAGTTATAAGGATAAATCAATATCCGGAAATATTGCTTTTATTGGTGAGGTAGGTCTTGGCGGGGAAATAAGGACAGTGAATAAAATAGAACAGCGATTGGGTGAGATACAAAAAATGGGATTTGAGAAAGCTGTCATTCCACGATCAAGTAAATCCCAAAAAGATATAGCCTTAAAAATTGGTAAGGCGGATAATATTTCACAAGCTATAAAAAAAGCCCTCTAACACAAAGTTAAAGAGCCTGAAATATTTTTAAAACAACGTCTAGTAATTGTGACGCTGGCGACGGCGTTCTTCACGAATACTTCTCTTCAATGCCTCTCTGCGCTCTTCCGAAGGCTTTGTATACTGTTGATTCTCTTTGTATTCGTTTAAAATCCGTGAACGGGTAACCAGCTTTTTAAAGCGGTTGATAGCCCGGTCAATGCTTTCATTATCTTTTACTTTAACTCCAACCATATAATATCAAATTGTTTTTCTTCAAAATTTCAGCCCTCAAATATAAGGATTTTTTCTTAAATACCATACTAATAACGATTTTTAAATAATTAACATTCCGGGAATGGTAACGCTGATGACGCGGATAAAACGGATGAACACTGCCAATTATTTAATATAATCTGCTACGCTCCGCTGTATCCGTCATATCCGTGTTCTATTAAGCTACATTTTGATTTACGATTAATCCTATCGGAATGCTACCCGGATTTACTCCTAAGCCGAACAGGGCGTAGTCATATTTGGCGGGATCTGAAGGGTCAAGCAAACGCATAGCTTCTGTAAGTTCTTTAACGGCTTTCCAGTCGTTATAACGGCGGGACATTAGTCCCAGCATCCGTGCCTGTCTTGCAACATGGACATCCAGCGGGATCATCAGGTGTGAAGGAGCGATAAAATTCATAAGTCCCAGATCAACGGGACTGTTATTTCTTATCGACCATCTTAAAAAGAGGTAAAGGCGTTTGCATGAGCTTTTCTTGTCAGCATTGGAGACATGTTTGCGCGTGCGTTGCGGTGATTCGGGATATTGTGCAAAGAATTCTTCATGAAAGATCGTCATCAGCGGTTGTTCATTTTCCAGGGATTTACGATGACAATGCTCCCAAAAATTTTCAAACGTACCGTATTTAAGTACTATTTTCTGGAGGATCTTTACGAGCCATTTAATGTCAATCGGTTTGAAAGTGCGGTGTTTGAAACCGTCCAATCTGGGAACATCCTTCTCTGAAAAGTTGCCGATGAATTCGGCGGGGCGATTGTCCATTCGATCGAGCAGGTTCTGTACTTTGCTGATAACAACATCACGCCGTCCCCAAGCCATGATCGCTGCAAAAAAACCAGCCAGCAGCTGATCCGTCTTATCATTGAAAGCATGCATGAAAAGAACAGGATCCGAATTAATATACGACGGCTTTTCCACCCGCTTTACCCATTCGTCCAGAAAGGGTTTTAATTCCAGAATATCATTTTGCGAACGCTTCTTAAACTTCTCAGGCACCACTTTATTTAAATATTTAATTCTTTTTGGCCTTTATTCAGGCTCAACAGTTTTTCAGTTAGCTTGCGATTGGCTTTGGGAAAGGGATAGTCGTTAAGTTCCCGGAGTGAAACCCAGCGAACTCTTTGACTGCTGTTCGGAGAAGGTGTTCCATTTTTCAGCTCGCATAAAAAAGCATGAAGAGTGATTTTAAAATGTGAATAAGCGTGATCAAGTTTCATAAATGGTCTGGTAATAGAAACATCTACCCCGAGTTCTTCATTTAGCTCACGGATGACTGTGTCTTCAATTTCTTCATCCTTCTTCTGTTTACCTCCCGGAAATTCCCATAAACCGCCGAGCATAGCATCTTCGGGACGCAGCGCAATTAACACATTTTGCTGTTCATTTTGAATAATTCCAACCCCGATATGATGATGCGGACGTTTTTTAGCCGGGGATTTGTAAGGGATTTCATCCGTTTTCATCGTTTTATAGGCCGTACAGTTAACCTTTAATGGACAGCTTTTGCATTCAGCATTCGAAGGTGCACAGACAGTAGCTCCCAACTCCATCAGAGCCTGGTTAAAATCACCGGGTCGTTCCTCATCTATAAGATCGGTGGCATAATCCTGGATCAGATTTTTAGTCTTCGTACTGCGGACATCTTCCTCGATTCCGAAATACCGGCTTAATACCCGAATAACATTCCCATCAACTACGGCATGCGGTTTTTGATAAGCTATGCTAAGTACCGCAGATGCGGTGTAGGGGCCTACACCTTTTAATTTCTTAATATCATCCCAATTGTCGGGTACTTTTCCGTCAAACTTATTGACAACTGTTTTGGCCGCATGATGGAGGTTTCGAGCTCTGCTGTAATAACCGAGACCTTCCCACACTTTCAGTACTTCCTGTTGATCTGCTTCTGCCAGATCATAAACTGTGGGGAATCGTGAGATAAATCTATTAAAATAAGGTGTGGCCTGATCAACGCGGGTTTGTTGCAGCATGATTTCCGAAAGCCAGATTTTATAAGGATCACCACAATCCCTCCAGGGGAGTACTCGCTTAAATTGATCATACCAGTTAAGAAGACTGGATCGAAAAGTATCGTCAGTCACAAATAAAGCCGTTAAATTATTATGTTTGGATTTTATAAAATGCGGATGCTGGTCCCAGGCTTTAAAATCATACTGGCGCAAGCGTCCGCTTGTGCCAGTATGTTATGTTTTGGAATGCGAAATATAGATCGCATAGATAATATCCTAAAGCCCAGTATAATTGATTTCTGTCAATCATCACCCCGTTGGGCAGACTCTGTAACTTCTAATGTTACATTAACAGAAGATGCCGCGCCAAATTGATCGGTTGCTATTACTCTGAATTTATTTTCACCAACCTGGCGGGGAGTGGGTGTCCAGCGGAATGTACCGATATTTTCATCAATTTCAGCACCATCCGGCAAATTAACCCCTAAAAAACGAACTAATTTTGGATCCATTCCATCCGGATCAGTAGCACTGAATGGTAATGTAAATTCTTCGCCCACCGGAATTGTCATCGACCGGATGGGGGCAAATCGGGGAGGAGCATTAAAAGAACGAACATCCACGGTGAAACTGGTACTGTCGGTTTGTCCACTGCTGGTCGTTGCGATAATCTTGAAACGATGTTGTCCCACATCATTCGAGGAAGGATTCCAATAAAAGCTGTTACCTCTTATCTTTGCATTTTCTACATCCGATTGATAATTGAATTTTACTTCATCAACGGATGAATTGTTTTCCATATTCAGGGTTAACAGCAGCGGCTTTGAGTAGGGGATTGTTTGATTTGGTATTGACTGCAATGCCAGTCCGTCTGTCCCGGAGGAAGAAGAGGTATCGTTTATATTTTTAATCTCTGAACCGGCGTCATGTTCTGTTATTTTGCTGATTTGATTGTACTCCGAAAGCCAAAACTGTCCTTTACTTACAACAAAATAATTACCTGCCTCTTCATCATCTTTCCATAAAGTTGGAGTCCGGTTTTGATAGGATGTCCATATCCTGTTTGAAGTACCTTTAATAATCAGCCAGTCTTGCCAGGCCTCTATTTTATTTACAGATTCGCCAATGCTCCCAAGCTTCGAGAGCGAGCCGGAATTATCTACTTCAAAAATATTTCCGTTGTTATCTGCTCCATAAAGGGTGTTTTCAATAAGAAAAATAGCTTTGAGATCCTGGTTCAGGTTAATTTCACGGGCCAGATTTATGGAATTCTCTGATTCATTAAAAACGAAGATTTTATTCTCCGATACCAGGGCGAACAACTGATCAGTTGACGATTCGAGATCCAATATCTCTTCACCTTCCAGTTTGGAGCCCTCAACAAGTTCAACAGTTGAATCTACAGCAGCTGGTGTTTCCAGGGAAATTTTACCCAGACCTTCATCGCCCAGAGCCACATACAGATTTTGATCAATTCGCCGGGCATCTTTGGGCTGTGCCGGCAAGAGGGTAGAAGAATAAACACCAAGTACAGAAGTGGGTTCTAACACAGTCAGGCGGCGGCTGTCGCCGAACAGGTATGCAAAACGAATATCTGCAGTCGCCTTATATCCACGCTGTTCCATCCCGGTAGATGAATACAGCCACTGGAGCGTATCCGGTTTATTTCGGAAAACAACCATTCCTTCTGTATCGGAAAGTACGTATATATGAGCCGGAGAAGCCTCTATGGTAATCGTGGAAGGTATCTCCATCACAAAAGAATAATCCTTAACAAGGTTAGGTTGTCCGAAGACATTGCCGGAACTCAGAAGAGTAAAAAGTAATATTAATGCTGTTGAATGAATTATCTTCATAATCTGATTATAACCAATGATGTTTTTGATACCAGTGTATGGTGCGTGAAATCCCCTCATCCAACGAATATTCCGGTTCGTATCCCAGCTCTTGCCGGGCTTTGTTACTGGAGCATGTCCATTCCATAACTATTTCGTTTGCTTTTTCCCTGTTAAAAACGGGGTAAACACCGAAAAATGATGCGGTTTTTTCAAGAATGCCGGCAACTTTTTTAACCAATCCCGGTTTTACATATACCGGCAGGCATTTTTTACCCAATACTTTACTTACAGTTCCGCGGAGCTGATCCCACGTGTATACATCTGGTCCGGAAATAAAATATGTATGTACTCCTTTTGTTACTTCTTCAGCACCTTTTAAAAGACCCTGAATCACATCATCTACATAAACCATTGAAATCCTGGGATGCTGTCCGTCGCCTACAATCGGACATATACGCTTATTCATCATTTTAAAGAAGGTGTATATTTGTTCTTCCCGCGGTCCATAAACGGCTGGAGGCCTCAGAATAGTTATTGAAATTGAACCATCATCCAGTGTATGTACAATTTCCTCCATTCGCTTTTTGGATTTCCCATACATACTGACAGGATTCATCGGATCTGTTTCAGTAACCGGACCGTTATGACTTGGTCCCACTGCTGCAAGTGAAGAAAGAACCACTATTTTTGGAACTCTGCTTTTTTTTGCTATACGCAACAGGTTTTCTGTGGCGTCGGCATTGGCGTACTCAAGTTCACGATATGTTGGCGCTTTAACAAGACCCGCTAAATGGAAAATAACATCTACATCCTGAACCGCTTTCTTTAATAAATTCAGATCATCAAGGTCGCCTTTGACTCTTGTAAAACTTTTATTTTTTAACCATTTGTCGTTAGTTCGAACAAGACAACGTACCTCGCTGTATTTTTTATGAGCCAGCAGGGATTCTGCCAAATGACTCCCGATAAAAC
>CAZPWQ010000018.1:8897-39128 GCA_964590495.1 uncultured Balneolaceae bacterium | reverse complement strand
TCGAACCGGCAACATTCACCTTGGAAGGGTGACACTCTACCAATTGAGTTACGCCCGCTTATTTAAGGGATTGATTTATTGATTTACTGATTTGTTGAGTTGTTGAGCATTCACTCAGTCCCTCAATCCCTCAATAAAGCAATCCTTTACGTGTGGGGGGAGGAGGATTCGAACCTCCGAAGGCTTACGCCAACAGATTTACAGTCTGCCCCAGTTGGCCACTTTGGTATCCCCCCGCGGTATTAAATCAAAATGTCAAATATAAAAGTCAATTTACCAGAGCCAGCGGCACCCGAATTCCAGGGAAACCGACGTCCCGATAGCTGTCGGGTTTACAAGGCACTGCTCTACTTTCTCAATCACTCATGTTATCAAGAGTTCGAATGAGCCAGCGGCCGGATTCGAACCGACGACCGGCTGTTTACAAGACAGCTGCTCTACCCCTGAGCTACGCTGGCAAATCTTTCACAATTTCAAAAAAGCCAGCAACTCCGGATTCCCATGAAAGGGGTGCCTTCGGCAGAACCGACGTCCACAAAGACTGCTGCTCTACCGCTGAGCTATGCTGGCAATATTATTTTCAAAGAATCTTAAATAATTTTCAGCTCTGAATTTCAAGCCGACATTTCGATAACTATTATTCATTATTTGATTTAACTGGATTATCGAAGAATTATGCCGGATTTCAGTAAGGAATTTCTGCACATACCATCCTCACGCCGAAAGACTCGAAAGCTAAGCACACTTTTGATTTATGTCAACATCCAAATTAAACTAAAATAGTACCTGAAATTTAGTACAATCACTCTTCAGAGCCAGCCTTATTCTTCCTATAATAGCGCATTCCAAGCCTCACAAGCAGAAAAAGGAGAATTGCTGCTAATATGACCCTGCCATAAACAGTCAAATAATCTCCAATAACATACCAATTCTCGTGCACGACCCAGCCAAAGGCGAGCAAGATCCCATTCCATAAAATAGAACTGATGGCTGAACAAATTATGGTGTAACTGATCCTCGTATGACTAATTCCTGCGGTCAGAGAAATAACGGATCGTGTACCTGCGAGGAAACGATTTGCCAGTACCACGCCCATCCCCCAGCGCTGCATCAACGATTGCACCTTGGTTATATATTTCAGAGAGATAAACTTTGTCAGCCAAAATTTATTTTTTTGCACTTCAATCTTTGATCCCCAATGGCTCCCAAGCCAATACATAGTCATAAATCCTATAACAGAAGCGATTGTTGTGAGCGCCAATACGGGAAATATCCGGATAACTGATTCAGCAGCCAGGTAACCTCCAAATGCTACCAGTACATCTCCGGGAACAGGAGGTATGATATTTTCCAAATAGGCTACCAGAAAAAATACCAGGTAAATACTAACAGCAGGCAAACTGTTTATCCATTCAATAAAATCATGCGTTACTTGCTCTATCATGATTTAACTTTTATAAATTAGTGCTACGGCAGTGGCAGAAATACCCTTACCCTCTCCCTCAAACCCAAGTCCTTCAGAGGTTGTAGCTTTCACTGAAACCTGACCAGCATTGATTTTCAGATCTCCGGCAATTTTACTACGCATTTTCTGAATATAAGATGCAAGCCGGGGTTGCTGGGCAACAACAGTTGCATCTATGTTTTGAATATTAAAATTTTTCCCCTCCAGTATTTTCACCACTTTACGAAGCAGAATTCGGCTGTCTGCATTTTTAAACTCTTCATTTGTATCGGGAAAGTGGTGACCGATATCACCTTCCGCGGCAGCTCCGAGCAAAGCATCAGAAATTGCATGCAGTAACACATCGGCATCCGAATGTCCGGACAATCCTTTTTCATAAGGTATTTCAATCCCGCCCAGAATTAGCGGCCGCCCTTCAACCAGCCGATGTACATCATAACCATACCCGATCCGTATATTACTCATAGTCCTGTTGTTCCTTTTCGATCAACAGCCGTGCCAGCTTCAGATCCAGGGGGTAAGTGATCTTAAAATTTGTGTGATCACTCTCCACCATTTTAACTTTGTACTCCAGACGTTCAACCAAAGAAGCATCATCGGTACCTATATATCCCTCCTCGAACGCCTTATTATAGGCTTCAGTCAAAATTTCCCTTTTAAAAACCTGCGGTGTCTGCGTTTGCCATAAAAAATGTCTTGACGGTGTTTCCCTGACAAACATATCCTGATCTATTCGTTTTAATGTGTCCCTTACAGGTACTCCCGGCACGGCAGCCCCTTCTTCAGAAGCAGCTCGGCAACAGCGTTCTATTTGTGACGGTGTCACAAAAGGCCGCACGGCATCATGGACAATAATCAGGTCCGCCTCATCCACTTTCTGCAGTGCATTGAAAATAGAATGCTGCCGCTCAGTTCCACCGGTAACACATCGTCCGGATATTTCCGCAGGCAATACCTCTTTCAGAATTTCCTCCACCCGACGCTGATACAATTCCGAAGTTGATACGATTACACCGGTCAAACCATCGAGTGATAAAAAACGGCGGATCGTATGCTCCAGAATTGATTTCCCCGCCAGTTCCAAAAATGGCTTTGGAATATCCTGCTTCAACCGGCTACCGGAACCGGCTGCCGGTATGATAAGTGTTTTTGAAGACACTGTAATTATACTATCAGCATGGTATCACCAAAGGCAAAGAAACGATAATCATTTTCTTTGGCCTCTTCGTAGGCTTCCATCAGGAAGTCATAACCTGCGAAAGCAGCACCAAGCATTAACATTGTTGATTCGGGGCGATGGAAATTGGTAATAACGGCCTCCGTAATTTTAAAATCATAAGGAGGATAAATAAACTTGTCGGTCCACCCTGTTCCCGGTTTCGAAATTCCGCTTGCTGTAATGCTTGTCTCAATAGTTCTGACAGCTGTAGTGCCGCAAGCCACTACTTTTCTGTCCTTGCTCTTCAGCGCCTCGTTAATTTTTTCGGAAGTTTCTTTTGAAATGTAGTAATTTTCGGAATCCATCCGGTGCTTGGTCAGATCTTCAACTTCAACCGGCCGGAACGTTCCCCAGCCGATATGCAGAGTTATCGGCAATACCTCTACGCCCTTATCTTCAATTTTCTTGACCAGTTCGGGAGTAAAGTGCATAGCTGCAAACGGCGCTGCCACCGCTCCACGCTCTTTGGCAAAAATTGACTGATAACGTTCTTTATCCTCTTCCACGGGGTCACGCTTTATATCAGGAGGCAGCGGCATTTCGCCTATTTCATCCAAAATCTGATAAAGCTCTTCATTTGATCCTTCAAAAAGAAAGCGGATGGTACGTCCACGGGAGGTGGTATTGTCAATTACTTCAGCCATAAGTTCATCACTGAAATACAGCTTATTCCCGATTCGGATTTTGCGTGCAGGTTCAACAAGTACATCCCACAACATATTTTCCGGCATTAACTCGCGAAGCAGAAACACTTCTATATCGGCATCGGTTTTCTCCTTTTTCCCCTTTAACCGAGCCGGAAAAACTTTCGTATTATTGTAAATCAGAACATCTCCCTCATTGAAATATTTATGTATGTCGGAGAATTTTTCATGTTTAATTGATCTGTCTTCACGATTAAGGACCATCATTTTTGCGGCATCGCGCGGCTCTACCGGTTCTTCAGGTACCTTGTAATCGTCTGTCTCAAATTTGAAATCGGTAAGTTTCATTATTGAAGTGCGGCCTTTTATTTGGTTGGATTTACCTGTATTTTTAATGAATTCAAAGCTAATAAATATACTCTATTTTAATCCGCAGGACAAGTTTCAATATTTTATATTTTTATGCCGGGGAAAGGATACCAGAGTATTCTTCAAAAGAAATTCCTTTGGGAGAATGGGGACTGAATCTCACCACCGCTGCATATTTTATATACCAATATTGCGTATAAAAAAATATCGCAAAATCTTTATTGTACCTTCGGACTTTTTTATACTTTATTAGTAGACAAAGCGTTATATTGAAGTGTTATTTTTTTAGTAAAGTCTTAACTCAACATCGGTATTTTTTATGAAAGAAATTAAAATATCAGCTGTATTTGTAAGCTTCCTGCTTATCTTTTTCGCTTTAAATGCAGTTGCCAATGCTCAGTTGCGTGAAATGGAGAGCAAATCTTCTGACTATACCGGCCCTGTAGTAAAAGAAAACGCGGGAAATCTTAGCAATTTATTTAATATGCAGATGGATCACTCCTATTCCATGACCTTCTCGAGCATAGCCGGACAATACCAGAATGTTAATGCCTATACAAATACCATGCATTTTTTCTTTACTGATGACCTGACAGGACGTGTTGATCTTTCCCTGTTACACTCTCCTTTGGGTGGTAATAATTATATGAATAATAATGGTCTGGGAACAGAAATAATTATCAGAAACGCAGAGCTTAATTACCAGATAAGCGATAAGAGCAATATTAGCTTACACTTTCAGCAAATACCAAGCTATGGAATAAACCCATGGTCCAGATCTCCTTTTAATGATTCTTTTCATTCCGGAAGTACCTTTCGCAACTATTGAATTTATAGGAGTTAATGGCGAAAAAAAGCAATGAGTCCAATACATTCATTTTAAATGCAGTCATTGGATTTTTGGGGCTGTTGTTATTTCTACTTCTCATTGGTCTGTTTGCCAGGGTCATTTATCCCCGAATCGAAAATCAACGTTCAAGAGACAACCCGGAGCTTATCGGCCAAATTATTCAGCTGGAAGTTTTAAATGGCTGTGGTGTTCCTGGTCTTGCGAATGATTTCACCTCTGTATTACGTAGTAATGGGTTTGATGTAGTTGAAACAGGAAATTTTGATAATTTTGATATGCAAAATACTGTTGTCATTGCCCGAAGTTTTAATTCACAAAATGCTGAACGTATTGCCAATGCTCTGGGAGTGGACCAAAAACATGTTTTTATCGAAGCTTCTGACGATTTTTACCTCGATGCAACCGTTATTATCGGTTCTGATTATAAATCTCTCAAACTTAACTAAGCATATATGCCCGCTAATTCTCCGCAGCAAGATCATCAATTCAAAAGCTTAAGTGAGACGAAAACCGCAGACTCTGATAAACTGATCAGTGTTATTGTCCAAGCGTTACTTGATAAAAAGGCTGAAGACGTTACGGTACTGGATGTTCATAAACTTACGACTCTAGCTGATAATTTTATTGTCTGTCACGCAACTACTGACGTCCAAATCAAAGCAATTGCTGATAACGTGAGTAAAGAAACCGGAGACCAACTGGATGAAAAGCCATGGAAAGAAGAGGGGCGTGATGCACGACGCTGGGTAATTCTTGACTACGTTAATGTAGTGGTGCATATTTTCAAAAAGGAATTGCGCGAATATTACGCTCTTGAACGAATGTGGAATGATGCTATAATCACTAAAATAGAAGATAAGGCTTAAATACAAAACCTGTGAAAGGATTTCTATCCGGTTTATCTGCTCTCTTGATTTTAATGACTTTCGGCTGTACCCCATCCCCAAACGAAGATCCTGGAGAACTTTATGAAGATTTGGTTGCACTTAATCCACCGGAGGATCAGTCAACGACGGAAGATTCCCAGGTTTATATTGACTCAATTTCTGTCATAAACGTTGAGGACCATCCCGTCTTGGCGATCCATGGTAACTTTCCTGATGGCTGCACCAGTTTGGAATCTGCTGAGCATTCTACTAATCAGGATACACTAAATATTTCCCTTTCGGCCTGGCGTAATCCAGACCTGATGTGTTCACAGGCCTTAACAAAATTTACTTTTATGTATGATAAGCTTGGCGATAGGGAACTTTCAGATTTTAGCACAGTCATTGTTAATGGTACTACATTTAATTTCTGAATAAATGGTTAAACGCATATTAATTACAGAACCTGTTATTCCGGCAGTTGTCGAAAAGCTGAAAGAGCACTATGAGGTTGACGTTGGTGAGCGGGGAACATTTAATAAAGAAGAAGCATTGGTCGATGCGATACCCGAATATGATGCATTGCTGCCGATGCTCTCCAATCCGATTACCCAACGGGTTATAGATGCAGCAGAAAAGTTGAAAATTATTGCCAACCATGCCGTCGGCTATAATAATATTAATCTGGAAGCTGCTCATGAGGCGGGTATTTATGTAGCCAACACTCCGGATGTATTAACAGATTCCTGTGCCGACTTTACTCTTGCACTTCTTTTGGCTGTGGGGCGACGACTTTTTGATGCCCAGGAATATTTACTCGATGGCAAGTTTAACGGATGGGAGCCCCTGGGGTTTCTGGGACTGGAATTAAAGGGCAGCACATTGGGTATTGTAGGAATGGGACGGATCGGTACCGCTGTAGCGAAACGTGCCGAGGCTTTTGGTATGAATATTATTTATCACAACCGAAGCCGTGTTTCACCTGATATCGAAAATAAACTCGGTGCTTCCTTTATAGGATCTGTAGTAGAACTTGCCAAAAAATCGGATGTGCTTTCGGTACATTGTCCGTTGACAGAAGACACAAAAAAGATGATTGATGCGAAAATTCTGTCCCGGATGAAATCGGATGCTATTATACTTAATACTGCTCGCGGCCCCGTTGTTGACGAAGAAGCATTAGCTAATGCCCTTCTCAATAATACCATTGGAGGCGCAGGGCTTGATGTCTTTGAGGAGGAACCCGTGGTTCATCCTGATTTAAAAGACGCCCCTAACTGCATATTGACTCCTCACATTGCCAGTGCCACCCATAACACGCGAAAAGCAATTGGCATGTTAGCCGCCGATGCTATTATCGGAGTACTTGAACATCGGCCCGAATCGGCCATACCGAACTTGATTCAGCTTTGAAATGGGTTCATATTATTCCCCAAGTGGATAACCGTGCCTCATCTATGAATTTTTCACTAAAACCAAATCGTCTTTATCATTATCTGGGTCGAACAGCATTTTTGCTGTTATTCCTGCTGTTATTGCTGGAAGGATGGCGATATGGAGTAAAACCATCTACCTCTAACAGGCAAGCCACTGTAGAACAGAGCCTTGATTCTGCTGTTAGACTTTTCACTGAAAGGCAGCAAAATCTGCTGAATCGGACAGAAACACTGGCAATAAACCTGGAGCTTTTGCTAATGCGGGAGCAATCTTTCAGCAGGCTTTACAGTATGATAGAAAGGTTTCCGGATTTTTGGAGCGTCACCCTGCTGGAGGATGGTGAACCAATCGTCTGGAATAGATTTGCCCGACAAACTCACATCTCTTCGTCGGGAGACAATGAACAAACCGATCCGTCCATACAAATACAACGCCGAAACAACGTTCTTCTGCTGGAATGTACTTTTCCTTTCAGCGTACAAGACAGTTCAAGTTCAACATCTTACAAATTATTTACATCCTATAGAATAGAGCAGAGTAATCCCCTTCCCATAGGCAAAGAGGCCGAGTATAATATGTTTGTATCTTCTCAAACATCATCACAATACCCGGTACAGTTTAGTATATATAGTTCTGTCCCCTCAAATTTTCTGCAGCAAAGAACACTTGAAACCCTTGCCGGTGATTCGGTTGGTATGGTCTATGCTACAGCCGACACTTTTGATCAGACATATGAGGAATGGGAGTCGGATACCCGGTTCTGGCGTTCTATTTTTGCTCTGGTAAGTTTTATATTTCTTGCAGCACTATTGTTTGCGGTGGCTGACTATTATGGCCAATGGCAGAGCCTCTTGCTGCAGATTATTCCTATCGGAATTGGTTGGGGTATTTTTATTATAACCGACTTTCACCATACCTGGGCTGTGAGCCTGCTCCCGGAAAATGCCGGACCAGATTTAATAAGTACTGCTAAAACCTTGAGTAACTTTGCGCTGAACAGCCTCTTTGCACTAATGATAGCGGTAACTTTTGCCCGTAAATTGGTTAATCGAATCAAAGAACTGGGTTCAACATCATATTTCAGTACTATTGGTATTACCGTATTAATAGGCCTTTTAAATACGCTCTTACTTCTTTTCGTGATTTCAGAAAGTTATCAAGGAGCGGTGGAAAGTCAGATAGCTTTTTTGGATTTACAAATATTTCCCTCGTGGAATACCTTTATCTTTTATCTCAGCCTGGGTACTTTTTTGCTGGCACTTGTCGTTTTATTGACCGCCCTGAATCGCTTCCTGTTTAAATATGCCCGTCATCAGCGCCAACTATCAGCTGCTATTCTTTTTACAGCTTTTTTACTTACTCTGTTTATCGCCCAACTGTTTGTCCCGGATTGGATGGTACTTAACTGGATATTTTATTTATCCATAGGAATATTTGCGGTAATCTTTGGATTATCGCTGATATATGAAACTTATGGTGATATCATAGACGCTACCTCATATTTGCGCCGAATTGTGGTAACGAGCTTTATTTTAGCACTTTTTGGATTACCCGTTCTATACCAGACCTACCTGGCAAATATGGAGGCGCAACTGTGGGATAAAGCAAACGAATATTCTAAAGTAGAAGACTCTCTTGCAGAAGATTTAACAGAAAAAATATTGAATTCACTGGAACAGGAATTCCGGGGGATATCCCAGGTTGCCCTGCAGGATTCCCAATCTGCCATACAATCCCGGTTTACCCAGTCCTTTCGAGGTTTGCTCGAACCACATTGGCAGACATATTCTTTTGACCTTCAGCTTATAAAACCCAACGGCGATTTAGTTGCCGACTATTCTACGGATCTTAATTCTCCCAACTGGGTTAATGTACACGACGTCTCACGCCTTTCTGTTGCTACCGAAATGGAGCAAATTAATCGCTCTTCTGTAAGACCAATAGTTCAACTTCCACAACTGATCAATCAAGAAGATTACCGTATTTTTTACCGCGGATGGATTCCAATCTTTGGTCCGACAGGTGAGAATCCCGTTGCATGGATACTCTGTTCGGTATACCAGGAGAGGCCTAAATTTGACAAACCTATACGGGCTGTAATGGCATCGCTGAATGAAAACTGGACTAACTCTTATTTGATGCAGGAATTCCAGGATGGTCAGGCGCTAAGAACAGCACTTCACGGCTTTGAAAATCATTTCCCTAAATATCAGCAACTGCAACCTCATCTGTCAAATGCTCTGGAAAATGATACTTTAACCTATATAACGGAAATAGAAGCGAATTATATTTACCGAACACTTTTATGGGAAAAAGCCGATAATAATATTATTAAAACCAGTACTACGATAGCTGATCCGCGTATTATTCTCTTCTCGTATTTCCGTTTTGGTTTTACCCTGTTGCTGGCCGGTTGCTTTTTGATCCTGATGGTGAAACTTATCAAATGGAAAGATTTTTATTTAATGGGCAGAAATAATAAGTTTAAGGATCGAATACTGGACAGTTTCCTGCTCGCGATCCTTATTTTTCTGGGTCTCCTTATCATTGCAAGTCATTATGCTATCAAACAGCAAAATACAGATATTGTACGGCAGGAGCTATTTGATAAGCTCGAACGATTAACCAATTCCGCAGAAAATAGTCGGGGCACAGACACCGGGTCGGGATCGAACACCGACTTTGCCCTGGATTTGATTACTACACAACTTAATGTCGACGCCACCTACTATGAAGATATATGGATGACTGAATCCACCACCCCGCAGATTTATCAGCAATACCTTCTGCCATCTGCCATACCCTTTACAGTTTATTCTGAATTATTTAATGAACATAAAAGGGAAACAACTTCAGCAGTCAATTTGGCAGGGCAACAGTTGCTCATTGGATTCCGTTCTATTCTGAACCCAGAAAATGAGCCCGTCGCGACCATTGCAATTCCAACCTTTTTAAACTCACCCAAATACGAACAGCAGCTTCTCGATACCACCAGTTATCTGATCCTAATTTATCTCTTTGTATTTGGACTGTTTATTTTAGCTTCTACATTAATTTCCAATCAACTGGCACGGCCACTGGCATTTATCCAAAGAGGATTGAACAAGATTTCGGAAGGTAATCTCAACACTACGATACCTGTGAAAAGCGATGATGAAATCGGCAATCTGGCAAGAGCTTACAACCAGATGGTATTCCGACTGAAACAGTTGCAGACGGAACTGGCAAAAGCGGAACGCGAGGCGGCCTGGAAAGAGATGGCACAACAGGTTGCTCATGAAATTAAAAATCCCCTCACTCCGATGAAACTTAATGTTCAGCATCTCGAGCGTCAGCTGGCCTCAACCGACTATAACCCGGAAGAACTGAAAGCCAGAATCAAGGAAATTATCAGCAACATCATTGAACAGATACAATCCCTTAATAGTATTGCCTCCGATTTTTCAAAATTTGCCCAGCCTGTCGAAGAAGAATTCAGCACGGTAAATCTGAATAGGTTACTCAAATCAGTAAGCGATTTATATCAGCATGATGAAGATGTTAAAATAATTAATAATCTGCCCAGGAATGAGATAACAGTTCAGGGAGCTGAAGATGAGCTTAAAAGAGTCATTATTAATATGGTGAAAAATGCCTATGAGGCAATACCTGAGGAAGGTAAAATTGTTCTCCGGCTATTTCAAAAACAACAGCATGCTTTTATAGAAATTGAAGATACCGGCAGTGGCATCAGGGAAGAAGATAAACCCAATATTTTTGTACCAAGCTTTTCCACCAAATCAAGCGGCACGGGACTTGGTTTGGCTATTTGTAAAAAAGTTGTTGAAGCACATCACGGCAGTATCTCATTCGCCTCGGTTGAAGGTGAAGGGACAACATTTATCATAAAACTGCCCCTTAACAATACGTAAACCTCTCTCATTTTCGCCCGGTTTCCAACCATGTACATTTTCTCTGACAATGGTATGACATTTCCCTATTTTGGGTGATTTCGCTGAATCCGATTAAAAACCGCAAAAGGTTTGTTTAAAATATCTTCAACCTCAACAAAAATTAAGAAAGAAGCCGGCCTTACACTGAAAATCGGCTTGCCTGTGATTGCAGCGCAGCTGTTACAGATGTCGATGAACTTTGTGGACACCGTAATGGCGGGAAATCTTTCGGCCGAAGATCTTGCAGCAGTTGCCATTGGCGGAGCAATTTTTTTTCCCTTTGTAATGCTCGCTGCCGGTATAATGATGGCGATAACTCCTATTGTGGCCCAGCTGATCGGCGCACGCAACTTCGGGGAAATCGGTACCAACGCAAGACAGGGACTATGGCTGAGCCAGCTGTTGGCAATTCCTGTCTTTTTCATCATCCGGAATCTGGATTTTGTGATGCGTCTTATGGATGTTGCCCCCGGTATCATTCCAATAGCACAAGGCTACCTTGAAGCTATTTCATGGGGTATTTTGCCTATCTGCGCCTATATGGCCCTTCGATTTTTTAATGAAGGTCTCTCAGTAACCCGGCCGGCAATGTACTTCGCCCTGCTCGGACTTCTCATTAACATACCGGGAAACTACATTTTAATGTATGGTGCCCTGGGGTTTCCCCAGCTGGGAGCTATAGGCTGCGGTTATTCTTCCTCTATCGTATCACTGGTAATGTTTGCGGGTATGCTCATTTTCACAGTAAAGCATAAACCGTACCGGCGCTTTGAGATATTTTCATCTTTCCGGTGGCCGGAATGGAAATATTTTAAGGAAATTCTCTGGATTGGAATACCGATCGGCCTGAGCTCGACGATGGAAGTAACTATGTTTGCCGTTGTAAGCCTTATCATGGGCTCACTCAGCGCTATAGCTGTAGCCGGACACCAGGTGGCCATCAATTTTGCCGCTATGACCTTCATGGTGCCTTTCGGTCTGGCAACAGCTATTACTGCCCGCGTCGGTAATGCCGTAGGCAAAGGCTCAATTCCCGAAGCACGGCGGAGGGGATTTATTGGCATTGCACTGGCCACTATTTTCATGTGTTTCACTGCTGTCATTATGTTTACCATCCCCGATCTGATCACAGGTATATACACACAGGATAATGCGGTCCAGGAAGTGGCTATCGGCCTGTTGTATATGGCCGCGATCTTCCAGATATCAGACGGTCTGCAGGTAAGCAGTTATGGTGCTCTTCGCGGACTCAAGGATACCAAAAAACCCATGTATGTAAATTTTGTAGCTTATTGGATTGTAGGGTTACCGCTGGGATATTATTTGGGCATTACACAGGAAATAGGACCACAGGGACTTTGGATGGGACTCATTGCCGGGTTGACGGTGGCCGCAATTCTGCATAACGCCCGCTTCTATAAATTGACCCGTTCCTCGGGCACCAACACGAGGTAATCTGCATTTTCGTGGCTGAGTATGACTATTTCACAAAGTTGCTCAAAGGATACACTAAGGCCCCAAAAGAAAACCTGCAAGAAGTGAAAAGCGAGAAGCAAGAAGCTAGACGAGGAAAAATCTTTATCCGGGTTCTGGGTCTATTCCCAGGAAATGCCTTCGGCTAAGCCGGGTGAATGGAAGGGCAGTATAAATGTTAAATGTTAAATGCTGAATGCTGAATGCTGAATGCTGAAGAATTGTCAAGAAAAACTTTGTGAAACAGTTTTTAGAGTTTTCTCTTTTAATTATTGGCCCCTCTCAGTTGTGAATTCGGAATTATTCCCGTCAATTTTAGGTATATCCAATAAATACCAAGTTCAATGGCTTTTTATGTCCGCATATATCCACAATATATCAACACTTGTTCCTGAGCATTATTACCGTCAGAACTTTTTACGGGACAAGATGAAGGAATATATCAGCAATCGTTCTACCAGTCGTCGTATAATTCATAAGATCTATAGTAATTCAGGTATTGACAAACGCCATACGGTCATTAAAGATTTCAGGGCTAATGGCGATCCCCGTTTTTTCTTTCAGAAAGACGGTACATTTTCAGAACCGACGACCGGAAAACGCAATGCTCTCTACACAAAATATGGTAAAATCCTTTTTACCCAGACCGCTGAAAAAACATTGGCTGAGAGTGCAGATATCTGCAAAGAAGATATTACCCACGTGATCACCGTCTCCTGTACCGGTTTTTTTGCACCGGAACCTGCATTTGAAATTATTAAGCAGTTAGGGCTTCCTGCCGGTACACAACGATACCACCTGGGTTTTATGGGATGTTTTGCGGCTTTTCCGGCAATAAAGATGGCCCGGTCGTTTTGTGAATCACAACCCGATGCTGTTGTCCTTATCGTTTGCCTTGAACTTTGCAGTTTGCACCTGCAAAATTCGGAAGTCACCGACAACCTTATTTCAGCTTCGGTTTTTGCGGATGGCGGAGCAGGATTACTGATCAGCAGCCGGATACCTTCTGCTTCAACCAGTTATTTTAAACTCGAGCAATGTTCAACTTCCGTTGCCGGTAACAGCGAAAAAGATATGGCCTGGACCATCGGGGATACCGGCTTCGACATGATCCTTTCCACGTATGTCCCTGATATTATCGAAACAAATATGGCATCTGCCGTTAAACCGCTGCTTGAGGAATATAATCTTGATACAACGAGTATAGATCGATGGGCTATACATCCGGGGGGACGTGCAATACTCGATAAAATTCAGAAAAGCATGGATTTGGATGATGAACAGATTGCTGCATCGCGCGCTGTATTGGCGGAATTTGGGAATATGAGTAGCGCCACCATCCTTTTTGTACTTAAAAATTTACTGGACAAGGAGATATATCCACCCGGAGAAAAAATATTGGGAATGGCTTTCGGACCTGGTTTAACAATCGAAACGGGACTTTTTTTAAAGTTAAAATCCTGAATTGATGCCGCTATTTCTGTCACAACGCGACACGGAAAGCAGAGAACGGATGGATGATCCTAATTGTGATCGTGAGGAACTGTTTAACACCTATCGGCAGTTCAGTGTCATAAACGCTCTTATCAGCCGATGGCGCACAATCTATAAGCGCTATATCCACTCCTATGCACTTGCCAACGACTATTCCTGCTCCATACTAGATATCGGATTCGGGGGCGGCGATATCCCGATCAAGCTTGCCGGCTGGTGTTCATCGGATGGCATCCGGGCCGACATTACTGCGATTGAAACCGATGAGCGCGCCTTTGAATATGTTCAGAAGCTTGAGCAACGGGAAACCGTCTCCTTTCAACTTACATCCTCAACGAACCTTCTCCGGGAGGGAAAAAGCTTTGATTTTGTGATTTCGAATCACCTGTTGCACCATTTGAATGGTGATACCTTTTATACTACACTGAAGGAAGCAAAGCTGCTCAGCACTCACCAGGTACTTTTCAATGACATTGAGAGAAGTGATCCAGGATATCTGCTTTTTAATCTAATGTCACGACCGATATTCCGCAGCTCTTTCATTACTTCCGACGGACTCACATCCATCAAACGCAGTTATACCCGGCATGAACTTTCTGAAACTGCTCCTGAAGATTGGCAGGTAAAACGTTTATTCCCCTTTCGGCTTTTATTAACCTACCATCATGACTGAAAAAGGAGAAAAAAAATATGATGTAATTATCGTTGGCGGTGGTCCCGTAGGACTTTTCCTGGCTATACGGCTACACCAACAGAATATTTCATGCATTATTCTGGAAAAACGCGGTAAACCCCGAACAGGATCACGTTCGCTGGGCATTCATCCCGTTTCACTGGAACTTTTTGACGAGATTGGATTGACAGACAGGTTCATTCGTAAAGGGATTAAGATAAAGAGAGGAATAGCATTTTTAAATACAGAAAAAGTGGGTGAAATATCTTTTGAGCGCTGCCCGCCACCCTACAACTTTATACTGTCTCTGCCACAACATCAAACAGAAGCAATACTGAACTCCCGTATAAACAATTTAGGAAATTTAATGCTGCGAAATGCGAGAGTAATCAGCATTCAACAAGATACCAACCGCGTCAGAGTTACCTATGAGAGAAATAATGATATGCATCGGGTTTCCGGTGCATTTCTGGTCGGATGTGATGGTAAAAACAGTTTAACGCGTGATCAAATAAACAGCAGATTTTCCGGCAGATCCTATCCGGATACCTATATCATGGGTGATTTTTCAGACAACACAACGTTGGGGTCGGACGCAGCCGTATATTTGTGTGATGAAGGACTGATAGAATCTTTCCCATTAAATGGGAGAAAAAGAAGATGGGTGGTTAAAGCGGACACTTATATTTCCGAAGTTACCCGGGAGGATATTGAAAGGCGCGTATATCGCCGTATTGGCCATAAGCTTAAGCATACGCAAAACTTTATGCTCAGCAGCTTTGGAGTTCAAAAATATCTGGCAAATCCCATTATTGACAACCGGATAATTCTTGCCGGAGACGCAGCCCATATCGTTAGTCCTATTGGCGGACAAGGCATGAATCTCGGTTGGCTGGGAGCTCAGGATCTGGCACAAACCTTTTATAAAATATTCCATGAACAAAAGAATAAAAATGTCCTTCTGACCTTTGAACAGCGACGAATTAAAGCTGCCAAAAATGCTATGTGGCGTGCTGAACTGAATATGAGGCTGGGAAGAAAAGTGAATTATCCGATGATTAAGAAAGGTATTCTCAATCTTATGATCAATACTCCCCTGTCTCATCTCCTGGCTCGTTTGTTTACTATGCGCGGCATTGAAAACCGGAAGTTTTAACCTCTTATTTTTCAAAAGTGATGACAAAACGAGTACCGTCTGAACGCTCAATACGGACATCAGCCTCTAATCTGCGCAACAAGACATTAATAACCCATGTGCCGATGGATTGCGTATTTTCAAGACTGAAGTTTTCATCTACACCCACTCCGTT
Organism: uncultured Balneolaceae bacterium; assembly: GCA_964590495.1. Lineage (GTDB taxonomy): Bacteria > Bacteroidota > Rhodothermia > Balneolales > Balneolaceae > CAZPWQ01. The sequence continues at coordinate 23,396 of CAZPWQ010000018.1, read as the reverse complement.
ATCCGATACCTCAAGGCGGATATTTCCATCCTCCAGGGTGGTTAAATTGATAGTGACCTCGCCTTTATCCATGCCTTTAAAGGCATGTTTGTAACAATTGATTATAAGCTCATTTAACACGAGCCCGCAGAGCATCGCTCGTTCGTATCCTATTTGTACAGATTCAGCTTCAATTTTAATATCCATCCTGATTTCAACATTGGAAAGCATTTCAGAAATCTTGTCAGCGAGTTGCTTTAAATACTTTCCAAGCTCAATATCCTCAAGTAACCCGTTGTTACATAAAAGATCGTGCACTTCAGTCATAGATTGAATACGCGAATACGTATTTTTTAAGATCTGTTTGGCCTGTTGATCTTCTATTTCTGGTATTTCGATCTCAATCAAAGAAGAAATAGTAGCCAGATTATTTTTTATCCGGTGATGGATTTCAGTTAGCATTACCTCCTTTTCCTTCAGCCCGTTATGGATCTTCTCCAGCTTGCGTGTTCTTTCAATGGCAATAGAAACATGATTTGCCAATGCCTCAAAAACAGGAATATCATGCTCCTTAAATTCTTTTCCTTTTTTTCTGTTAAGAGCCTGTATAACACCGATTGGGCGATCTGATTGATCCAGCAGAGGGACACAAATAATGTTTCTGGTTACAAAATCATCAGACAAATCCCCCCAAAAAATGTCACTTTTTTCCGGGTTATTAGATAAAAATGGTTTTTTGTGCTTGATAACCCAACCCCCGATACCCTTATGTCTGGGAATACTTTTTCCTTTTATCTCTTCTTTCACCGGACCTGTAGGGAGGCTTACAAACAATTCACCAGTATCCCTGTCCAGCAGCATAAGCGAACTTGCTTCTGCATCCATAACAGTGCATATGGTTTCAATACTCTCATTGAGCAATGACTTGAATTCCATTGCCCGGTTTATACCCTCAATCGTATCAAGCAGGAAATGGAAATTATCACTGGTCTGATAATTTAATGTCAAACTATCTTCAGATATTTCTTCTTTTTTTCGTGCCATAAACTCTTAATCGAAAAGCCCCCGATTTTAGATGATTTTACTAACTGACAGAGATAAGTTTATCATGTATGCCAAGTAGATACAAAAGGTTAGAGATAACTTCAATATAATTTTTTAAAACCTCCATCGATATTAAAGTGGCAAAGTAAAAAAGTGGTATTTCTACCCAATATATCAGACGTATTTTAATTTTGAAAGTGAATAAGAAGAGATGATTTATTTTCGCCCCGGACGATCGAAAACTCGCTCGCTTCTAAAATATTAGTATCAAGTATATCCGTTGCTTTTATCGACTCATTAAATAGTTCCTGTAAAATATCTGTAGCAGTATCATTTATCCTGATCTGGATCTGATCAGATTTCATCCTGGCTATATCAATCGAAATTTTTCCCCAGCGGTTATACAAAAGCGCAAATTGATGGACTTTGATTAACAGCTCATAAAGAATTAATCCACTGATTAAAGCTTTCTCAGCCCCTACTTCTACCGAGTCTCCGGAAACTTCAATCTCAATTGAGTCGGTACCCGAAAACGCTTCACAAATTTTTAAGCCCAATCGTCGCAGGTATACCGCCAGTGCAACTTCATCTGCCATCTCCTGCTTTGAAAGGAATTTTTGAACTCCTCCCAGGGAGTGAATCCGGTTATTCGCATCCTGCAGGACTTCTTTAGAAGCTGCATTATTTAATCCTTCGGTATCCTTTTCTACCAGGGAGGAAATAATTTCCAAACTACTTTCTACCTGCCTGTGAAATTCTGCTAGCAACTTCTCCTGGTTTTCTATTCGGATAAGTAGTTCTTCCTGCTTTCGGGCACGTTCAATGGCCATTGTTACATGCGATGCCAAAGCCTGAAAGACCGGAATGTCATGAGGATTAAACTCTTCCCCCCTCCTTTTATTCAGAGCCTGCAACACACCAATTGCTTTATTATTCTTGTTGATAAGGGGAACACAGATAATATTATTTGTTTTAAACTCTTCAGCCACTTCTCCCCAGAAAATGTCACTGCTTTCAAGATCATTTGAAATATAGGGTTGTTTGTTTTCCAGGACCCATCCACCTATTCCCTTACTTTTTGGAATCCGTTTTCCTCTGATTTCCTTCTTAGCAGGACCTGTTGGCAGAGAGATGTTCAGTTCGCCGGTTTCTTCATCCAGGAGCATCAGGGAGCTGGCCGCTGAACTCATAACCAGCCGGGTGGCTTCCATACTTTCTTCTAATATCGACTTTAATTCACGAGACTGGTTAATACCTTCGATGGTATTCAGCAGAACATGAAGATTTTCACTGGAATTATCTTTCAGTTCAGCCGTATCGGGTAATTTGTGCTCATCAGATTCCATATCACTTTCCAATCAGAGGTGATCCCCAGCCAAGGGTATTTAATGTAGATAATTTTAAGATCTTCCTTTAGAAAATCTATGAAAAAATAGCCGAAATAAAAATTAACTTGTTTTTCAGCGGCTTAAACGGCATTTCCCCGCACGCTTGGGGGATCGCTTCTCCCAACGGCTCCGGATCATCAATAAATTGCTTGGGCATGGCTATTTCACGAAGTTGCACAAAAGAGACACTAAGAACCGCAAAGAAAACCTGTAAAAGTGAAAAAGAGAGAAGCCAGACGGGGAAAAAATCTTCATCCGGGTTCTGGGTCTGAAGCCGGATGAATGGAAGGGTAGTATAAATATAAATGCTGAATACTTATGGACTGTCAAGAAAAACTTTGTGTAACTTTTGTGCTCCTTTGCCTCACTCTGTGTAACAGCTTTTAAAGGCTATCAATACTGCCATATTTCGGTATTTGGTACTTCCGGGGTGTAACAGTTTTAAGGGGCAGCGTATCATAGCCTGTCATTAACGGCTCAATTTTAGCATTTCTATATATTATTTTTGTAAGAAATCAGGCTAACTTCGTTTCTGTTCTGCTTTATGATAATCCCGCAGTACATAATGCAGAATACCTCCATTTCGGAAATAATCAATTTCTACCGGTGTATCAATTCGGCAAACCGTTTTAAATGTGATAGTTTTGTCATCCGAACTTTTTGCCTCGACAGTAACCTCGTCTCCGGGTTTCAGATCGTCGGAAACCTGTATGTTCAATACTTCGGAGCCATCCAGCCCGAGCGAATCTGCGGATTCACCTTCCCTGAACTGCAGGGGAAGTACGCCCATACCAACCAGGTTTGACCGGTGAATGCGTTCATAGGATGTTGCAATTACAGCCTTCACTCCAAGTAGAATAGTTCCTTTTGCAGCCCAGTCTCTGGATGACCCGGTACCGTACTGCTTTCCCGCAAGTGCAACAAGAGGGGTACCTTCTTTTTTATAGCGCATTGCTGCATCATAAATGGTGGTAATTTTATCTTCCGGAAAATACCTGGTGTAACCACCCTCTTTACCCGGAGCCAGCTGATTTTTGAAACGCACATTGGCAAACGTTCCGCGGGTCATTACCCGGTCATTTCCGCGACGTGAGCCATACGAATTAAAATCTTCAGGCTTCACATCATGATCGATCAAATAATTTCCGGCAGGGCTGTCTGCCTTAATATTTCCGGCAGGGGAAATATGATCCGTAGTTATTGAATCCCCTACTTTTACAAGGGCACGTGCCCCCTGTATGGGCCGGATCGGATCGGGGTCTTCCCCCATATCCATAAAGAACGGCGGTTCCTGGATATACGTGGATTCTTCCTTCCATTCATACAATTCGCCTCCTCCTACGGGTATTTTGTCCCATTCTTCCGATTTGAAGATATCCCCGTATTGCTCCTCGAAAAGTTCGGGGCGAATGGCACTGTCAAGGTGTTCGGCAATTTCATCGGCGGTGGGCCATATATCTTTCAAATACACCTTATTGCCATCTTTATCTTTACCGAGAGGCTCACTAGCGAGATCAATATCAACGCTTCCGGCCAGTGCATAGGCAACTACAAGAGGTGGTGAAGCCAGGTAATTGGCTTTCACATAGGGATGAATCCGTCCTTCAAAGTTCCGGTTACCGGAAAGAACACCGGCTACGATCAAATCCCCTTCTTTAACGGCACGCTCAACGGCTTCAGGCAGCGGACCCGAATTACCGATACAGGTTGTGCATCCATATCCTACAAGGTTAAAGCCAAGTTTATCCATATAATCGGTCAACCCTGCTTCCTCCAGGTATTGCGTTACCACTCTGGAGCCCGGTGCAAGCGATGTCTTGACATACGGAGGGACTTTCAATCCTTTCTCGAACGCTTTTTTTGCAACAATTCCGGCGCCGAGCATTACACTCGGATTTGAAGTGTTCGTGCAACTGGTAATAGCTGCAATAACCACATCACCGTGGGTCATTTCTATTTCCTGACCATTTTTGAAGACGCCTTTATTCGCCAGCTTTTCCTGAGCCAGGTCAAAACCCATTGTCGGGTCCGGACTGGTCAGGCTGTTTTTGAAAGTAGATTTCATATTCGGCAGCGTAATGCGATCGTGCGGAAGTTTAGGTCCGGCCAGGGAAGTTTCAACATCACCCAAATCCAGCTCCAGAGTATCCGTAAACTCAGGATCCTCGGTATCTTTGGTGTGAAACAATCCCTGCTCCTTCATATAACGCTCCACCATCTTCACATGGTCATCAGAACGTCCCGTGCGACGCATATATCGCATCGATTCTTCATCCATCGGGAAGAAACCCATCGTCGCACCGTATTCAGGCGCCATATTAGCAATTGTGGCCCGGTCGGGAAGACTCATGCTGCTGAGACCCTCGCCATAAAATTCCACAAATTTGCCAACTACGCCGTGACGGCGAAGCATCTGTGTGACGGTAAGCGTGAGATCGGTTGCCGTAATTCCCTCGCGCAGCTTACCGGTCAGCTTCATTCCCACCACTTCTGGAACCAGCATGTGAATCGGTTGTCCCAACATAGCAGCTTCAGCTTCGATTCCGCCTACACCCCAGCCCAGTATACCCAGACCATTAATCATCGTAGTGTGAGAATCGGTACCAACCAAAGTGTCGGGATAGACTACTGTTGCTCCGTCCTCCTCTTCACGGCTGAATATACCTTTTGCCAGGTACTCCAGGTTAACCTGGTGCACGATACCGCGTCCCGGAGGCACCACACGGAAATTGTCAAATGCTTTTTGTCCCCACTTCAAAAACTCATAACGCTCACGGTTACGCTCAAACTCTTTATCCACATTATGCATGAAAGCAAATTCCTGTCCGAACATATCCACCTGGACAGAGTGATCGATAACCAGGTCCACCGGCACCTGTGGATTAATGGATTGAGGATTTCCCCCCATACGTTTCATGGCAGAACGAAGAGCAGCAAGATCAACAACAGCGGGAACACCGGTAAAATCCTGGAGAACTACACGGGAAGGCTTAAACGGAATCTCGCCCTGCGGATTTTTGGCATCGTATCCGGCCAGCTTCTTTATGTCACCCTCGGTGACCATATAACCGTCATATTCGCGCAATACCGCCTCGAGCAGTATGCGAATAGTAAACGGAAGCCTGCTTATATTCCCGTACCCGAGATTATCTAATTTTTTTAAACTGTACAGGCTGGCCTTGCCGGTTCCCGTATCAAATTCTGTTCGTAGTTCCTGTAGTTTAGTTTTGTTGCTCATTTATCCTCAACTGTTGAGTTAAAAATCTTCATTTACAAATCCTAACCTGCATTTCTCACAAAAAATATACAGAACTAGTTAACTGTGCCTCAGATGTTGCCTGTTTTTTAAAAGGATATCTTAAATCAGTTTGTCATCCGTTGCCCCGAATTCTCGGGGTCTGGGTGCTGCGTTGAAAGGCAAATGGTTTGATCAACGTACCTTAGTACGTTTCACTACACCATTTGCCCTTCGCCTTGCACTCAACCAAATTTCTTGGTGAGAAAATGCAGGCGATGCGTCTTTTTTGCGGACGGAATTTACGATTTTTTTTCCAGAAAATCTCATGATTCCCCGCTGAAAAAAGTTCAATGATTTCTGATAAAGAACTGAATGTCAACTCATAAATTGCAGACAATCGTGGGAACGTAAAATTTACCTGCTTCGGGATTGCAAATGGTTTTAATTAAGCCTATTTTGCGAGACTTCACAGAAAAGCAATTTTTAAACAATTTTTATCGTGGATACAAACAGTTACAAGACCTTCTCGGCTAAACCAAGCGATGTTGATAAAAAATGGGTTCTTGTTGATGCTGAGGATCAATCGCTGGGCCGTCTCGCCAGCACGGTTGCCACTTATTTGCGTGGTAAGCATAAACCAGAATTTACCCCGCATATGGATACTGGCGACAATGTAGTTGTAATAAATGCCGCCAAAGTTAAATTAACCGGGAACAAGCTACAGCAGAAAGAATATTTTCGTTATACCGGCTATCCCGGTGGTGAACGATTTACCTCGGCAGAGGAAATGCTGGATAAAAAACCGACATTTCTTATCGAAAATGCGGTAAAAGGAATGCTGCCCAAAAATAAATTAGGCAGCAAACTGATGACGAATCTCCGGGTTTATGCCGGGCCGGTTCATAACCAAGAAGCACAACAACCAGAAAAAATCGAGCTTTAATAAGGAATGGAACAAAAAAACTTCATCGGAAGAAGAAAGACTTCAACTGCACGCCTGTATATTCAACCCGGGACCGGCAGCTTTGTGGTGAATGGGCGTCCCCTGAACGATTATTTTGCTACGCAAGCACAGCGTAATGTTGCGCTGCTCCCCCTGGAAGTCACCGAATCTGACAGCAGTTTTGACATCAAAGTCACTGTTCGCGGAGGAGGCACTACCGGTCAGTCAGGTGCTATTCAGCACGCACTGGCACGAGCACTTGACGACCATGACGAAGAGTGGCACGATGTACTCAAAGCTCATGGCCTGTTGACTCGCGATGACCGAATGGTAGAACGCAAGAAGTACGGTCAGCCGGGTGCACGGAAGAAATTCCAATTCTCCAAGCGTTAATCTGCAGAGCTACAGTTCGACTTTCTTTTTTCCTAATAATTAATCACACATACGCAGCGACCGAGTGCGCCGAGTGTTTCGTCCCGAAAGCTTTCGGGACGGGATTAGCGCCGGGAACGACCTGCGTAGCGGACTAACTCAAAACTAAATCTATACTATGCCTACTACACCTGATCTGGAAGAATTATTAAAATCCGGTGCCCATTTCGGTCACCTTACCCGCCGCTGGAATCCCAAGATGAAAGAATTCATCTTTATGGAACGAAACGGGATTCACATCATCGACCTCAAGAAAACCCAAAAGTTTTTTCAGGAGGCTCTTGATGAAGTAACCAAACTCGCCCGGGCCGGTAAAACCATTCTGTTTGTCGGTACCAAGAAGCAATCGCAGGACATTGTAAAAACAGAAGCCATTCGTTGCGGCATGCCTTTTATCACCCACCGCTGGCTTGGCGGAATGCTTACGAACTTCTCCACGGTAAAGAAAAGTATTTCCCGCATGGAAGAGATCGACCGCATGAGTAAAGACGGTACATTTGATGAGCTTACAAAGAAAGAGGCACTGATGCTCGACCGGGAACGTGAAAAACTGGAACAGACCCTCGGTGGAATCGCCAATATGGGACATCTGCCCGGTGCTGTTTTTGTTGTGGATACTATTAAAGAAGACATTGCCGTTAATGAAGCGGTCAAACTTCATATCCCCATCATTGCAATGGTCGATACCAATAGTGATCCTGATATTCCGGATTATATTGTTCCGTGCAATGATGATTCGGCCCGGACAATTCAGCTGATATCTTCCAAAATAGCTGATGCCATTATTGAAGGCAATGCTGAACGGGAAGCACAAAAAGAAGATGAGTTGATGGAGCAGGCGGCTGACGAGGCTAAAAAGGCCGAAGAGAAAGTGCAAACGGAGACAAAAGCCACCGGGAAACGCCGCTCGCGTCGTAAAAAAGATGATGATTCTTCCGACGAAGAAGAATAACCGGCGGCTCTTTCATATTCAAAACAAAACAAGAAATTAAACAGCGTAACTCACAATATGAGTATTTCTGCAAAAGACGTAAAAGAACTGCGCGAACAGACCGGGGCCGGAATGATGGATTGCAAAAAGGCCCTTCAGGAAGCCGATGGAGATTTCGGCAAGGCTATTGAAATTCTGCGCAAAAAAGGACAAAAACTTTCTGAAAAACGAGCAGGCCGTGAAGCAAACCAGGGATTAATTGTTGCACGTGTCAGCGACGACGGGTCCAAAGCCGCAGCACTGGAAATAAATTGCGAAACAGACTTTGTGGCCCGTAATGATGATTTCCAGCAGCGTACCCGTCAGTTTCTGGACCTTGTATATGATGAAGAAATAGAAAGCGTCGATGAGCTGCTTAAAACGAAAGTCAACGGGTTAACGATCGCTGACCATGTAAAAGACATGGTGGGCAAAATTGGTGAAAAAATAAAGATCAACCGGGTCGTCCTTCTTAAATCCGGCGGCCATCTTGTCTCTTATATACATCCCGGCAACCAGCTCGGTGTATTGGTTGAATTTGAAGAAGATGTAGAAGATGAAGACATCGGCAAAGACGTTGCCATGCAAATTGCAGCGATGAATCCTCTTGCCGTAAGCCGCGAAGAAGTTGACAGTAAAACAGTACAGCAGGAGCTGGATATTGCAAAAGATCAGCTGATTAATGAAGGCAAATCTGAAGAAATTGCTGAAAAAGCTGCTAAAGGAAAGCTGAGACGTTTTTATGAAGAACGGGTGCTGCTTGAACAGAAATTTGTAAAAGATAACAGCCTTTCTGTTCAGGAGTATCTCAAGAAAAATGATACGCCGCTGGTAAAATCATTTCACCGGCTGCAGCTCGGCGAAGATTCCTAAATAATTTTTCGCAAAAAAGGCTACCAATTCGGTAGCCTTTTTTTTATATATAAACGATCCTTAAAGAGTAAAAAAATATAGTGGCAACTCAATATAAACGGATACTACTAAAAGTAAGCGGCGAAGCACTTCTTGGTGAACAGGGACATGGTATTGACGGCGACATTCTTACGCAGTATGCCGAAGAAATCAAAGCAATTCATGAAGAAGATTACGAAATATGCATTGTAATCGGCGGCGGAAATATTTTCAGGGGTGTTAAAGGTGCCACTGAAGGTATGGACCGGGTACAGGGTGATTATATGGGTATGCTGGCAACCATGATCAACAGTATGGCCCTGCAGGATGCGCTGGAACGTAAAGGAGTACACACGCGACTAATGTCTGCCATACGAATGGAAGAAGTTGCAGAACCCTATATACGCCGGCGTGCCATTCGTCACCTTGAAAAGGGCCGGGTGGTAATTTTCGGGGCCGGAACCGGCAACCCCTATTTCACGACCGATACGGCTGCATCACTTCGCGCAATTGAAGTAGAGGCGGAAGTTATACTTAAAGGAACCCGGGTTGACGGCATTTTCGATTCCGACCCGGAAAAAAATCCGGACGCAAAGAAGTTTTCCACGATTACGGGTGATGAAGTACTCGATCGCAGACTTAATATCATGGATTTAACCGCTTTTACGCTTTGCCGTGATAATAAAACTCCGATTATTGTCTTCAATATGAATATACCGGGAAATCTGAAACGCGTATTGGCTGATGACACCGCCGTTGGATCAAAGGTAGTTTGGGAAGAATCCGAGATTTCTTAAATTCAGTTTTATCAGATCTCTTTACCTAACTTGGATGTTAATTTAGAATAAAACTATTATGATACCTCGGGAGCTGCAATCTATTATTGACGAAACCAACAAACAGATGGATGAAGCCGTCGGCTTTTATAAAAAAGAACTGTCTCATGTCCGGGCCGGCAATGCAAAGCCTTCGCTGCTGGAAGGAGTAAAAGTTGACTATTACGGCTCGAAAACGCCACTCAACCAGCTCGCCAATGTCAGTGCGCCGGAAGCGCGAATGCTGACGGTTCAGCCTTATGATAAATCTGCCCTGGAGAATATAGAAAAAGCTATTATGTCGTCGGGTCTTGGATTAAATCCAAATAACGACGGCAATATCATCCGTATACCGCTTCCTATCCTTTCGGAAGAGCGGCGCCAGGAGTTGGTAAAGCACGTTAAGGAAATTGCTGAAAATACACGCATCTCAATCCGGAATAAGCGACGGGATGCCAATGATGAAATTAAGAAAAAGGTAAAAAATGAATCGCTTCCGGAAGATTCTCTGTATGAGGCCGAAGAAGAGGTTCAAAGAATAACTGACAAGCATACGGAGAACGTCGACAAACTGCTCGAACAGAAAGAGGAAGAGATAATGACAGTTTAGTACGTTCAATGTATGATTTTCTAACAAATTCGAAGTTGATTTTTGGTTGGTTCCATCATATGGGTATTACTAACCTGCATTTTCACCAAGAAATTTGTTCGGGGGCAAAGCGAAAAGGCATAGTGCATGGAGCCGAGCGCATAGCGCAAGAACAACGCCTGCTATACCCCGACAGCTGTCGGAACCATGCGCTTTGCACTTTGCGCCTCTGTTCTAAAAAAATGCAACATATTAAGACACCGGCAATTAGTATTTCTATAATTTTCTTATCGGAAATACAGGTTAATTTCGAATTTTTGATCCCAGCTAATGTATATTTCCGAACTTGACCTTCAGGGTTTTAAAAGTTTTGCCTATAAGACCAGCGTAAAATTCGATAAGGGTATTACGGCTATTGTTGGTCCGAACGGCTGCGGAAAATCCAATATCGTAGATGCTATGCGCTGGGTACTCGGCGAACAACGCCCCACTCTTTTGCGCTCCTCCAACATGACCAATGTGATTTTTAACGGAACAGCCAAGAAAAATGCACTGGGCATGGCTGAAGTCTCTCTTACTTTCGTTAATAACAAAGGGCTACTGCCGACGGAGTACAATGAAGTTTCCATCGCCCGGAGGTTATACCGTTCCGGAGAAAGTGAATACCTTATCAACGGCACCACCTGCAGGCTGAAGGATATCATGGAACTGTTCATGGATACAGGTATGAGTTCAGATGCTTATTCAGTTATTGAGCTCAGGATGGTTGAGGAAATTCTCAACGATAAAAACAACGATCGTCGCCGCCTGTTTGAAGAAGCCGCCGGCATCACACGGTATAAGGACAAACGAAAGAAAACATTTCGAAAACTGGATGAGACCCAAAAAGATCTTCAGCGTGTCGAAGATATTTTGTCCGAAGTTAAAAAGAAGACACGCTCGCTTGAAATACAGGCTGAAAAGGCACAGAAGGCGAAAAAATACCGGAAAGAGCTGGAGCACCTGGATAAAGCACTGAACAAGCAAGAGTATGACAACATCCAGAAAGAACTGAAGCCACTGCAGGAACGCATCAAAAATGCAGACAGGGAAAAGAAACAAATACTTTCCAAAGCTGAAGAGCTGGAACAGGCCGAAGAGTCTGCCCGCACTAAACTGGCTGAAAAAGAACGCAATCAGGCTGAAGCGCAGCGCCGGGTAAGTCAGTTGCATTCAAAAATACGGGACGGGGAAACCAATATCCGCATTACAAAAGAAAAGATCAGTAACGAAAAAGGGGTAATCGAGCAGTACACCAAGGATATTGAACAAAGCGAGCAGGATTTAAAAGACCTTCGGGAGCTTTTCGACAGCAGCAAAAAGAAGCTGGATTCTTTTGATGCCGATCTTACAAAAGCGGAAAAGAACCTCGGTGAGTCACAGGAACAGTATACTGAAATCCAGCAAAAGTATGCTTCGGAACGGGAAAAGATGAAACAGCTTGAGCAACAGTTTTCGCAGACCAACAAGGAGTTGAATGATCTGCATACGAAACGGATAAAGATCGAATCCCGCCTTGAAAACACCGGCGGCGACCTTGTACGAATACGGCAAGAGATTGAAGACCTTGAGGAAGAGATACAGAATTTCCATGGCGAGAAAAAAATAGCACAGGAGAAACTTGAAACAGCTGTTCAAAAGCGCAAAGAAGCGGATGAAAAGCTCCGGCAGACCCGGCAGAAACGTGATGAGCTCAGCAGTAAACAGGACGAACTGAAAGATCAAATCCGCAACCGGCAAAGCAGGCTTGATTCTGTTGAGTCTGAAATAAGCCTGCTTCGGGGAATAGCCGACTCAAATGAGGCGTTTCCTTCCAGCGTTCAGTTTCTTTTGGAAAATTACCAGGATGATTTTACTCAGCTCGATGTGGTATCCAATATTCTGTCAACAGATGAGAAACATGCTGTTGCTCTTGAAGCTGTTCTGGGCGAAGCGCTGAATTTTGTAGTAGTGGAGACTCTTGCAGATGCGCGCAGAGCAGGCTCTGTTTTAAAAGAACATGATAAGGGACGTGCCACGTTTATTCCGCTCGACCAGCTGTCAAATTCCTATCCTGCCGAGTCCGGCGCCCTTGATCAGAGGGTTTCATGCAACTCCGAATTTAAAGCGCTTAAACAGCTTTTTCTCGGGAATGTCTTCGTTTACGATTCAGTTGACGAAGCCTGGCAATCCATAGACGGAATCTCCCGGGTTGCAGTTACTTTCGATGGAGAGGTTATCACCGGCAATCAGTTCCTGCAAAGCGGAAGCAAAAGTAAAAATGCCGGGATCCGGGTCGGGCTAAAAGACAAGATCAGCAAACTGGAGGATAAAGCGGGGAAGATTACCGCAGAGGTTAAAAAATTCAGCGAAAAACTTGAGAAGGCACAAAAGCAGTACGAAGAAATCGATCTGCAGAAAATAGAACATCAGCTCAAGGAAAAAGAACAGGCGGTAAGAGGTATTGAAAACCAGGTCAACAGCTTTGATTCAAAGATCCAGATTTATGAGAAAAATATCGGTGAGCTGAAAAACAGGAAAACATCACTCACAGAAAATGAGGATAGGTCCCGGCAGGAGCTCGACCATCTGCAGCCGCAACAAAAAGAACTGCAGCAGAAATTGAAGGATCTGCACGAACAACAGGAGAACAAAAAAGAAACGCTCGGGGAACTGGAAGAAGAACGTTCCATTGCACAGAGCCGCTACAATGATGCGCAGCTGCAGCATCAGGATCTGAAAAACAAGGTTGAAAACCATGAGCGCGATATCAAACGTGCAGAATCGGGAATTCAGAATCTCAAAGAGCGGTTGAAGCTCCGTTCTGTAAAAACAAGCGAAGCTAAAGAACGCATCAGGAAATATGAATCGTCGATCGGACAGCTTCAAGAGCAGGTGGAGAAACTTAAAGAGAAAAAACGTGAAGCTGACAAGTCGCTTGAAGAAGCTGAGGAAACGTCGGGTAAAGAACGCGGACGTATCAATGAAATTGAGAAAGAACTGAAGGAAGTCCGCCGCCGCAAAGAGGTGAATATGGAACTGGTCCACCATCTGGCTATGGCCAAAGAGAAGTTTGAAATGCAGGCAGAAAACCTGTCCGATCATATCTGGGAAACCTACGGTATCCTGATGGACCAGATTGAACTCGAACTTCCGGAAGATACCCCGGCCGGCAAAGCCAAGGAACGTATAGGATGGTTAAGGCAGAAACTGAATTCCATAGGTGAAGTCAATCCCCTTGCTATCGAAGAATTCGATGAGGAGAAAGAACGGCTCGATTTTTATGAAGAGCAGATTGGTGATCTTAACCAGGCTGCTGAAGAGTTGCGCGAAACCATCAATAAAATCAATAAAACGGCAACAGAACGGTTCAACAAAACTTTTGAAAAGATCCGGGTCAATTTTCAGAAAGCCTTTCACACGCTTTTTAATGAAGATGACTATTGTGACCTGTTGATCGATGAAGATGCCGAAGATCCGCTCGATGCAAGTATTGAAATAAAAGCCAATCCGAAGGGAAAGAGACCTTCCTCTATCAATCAACTTTCGGGGGGAGAAAAAACACTCACGGCTATTGCTCTTTTGTTCGCCATTTACCTGGTAAAACCTTCCCCTTTCTGTGTGCTTGACGAGGTGGATGCCCCGCTTGACGACGCAAATATAGAACGTTTTTCGGCAATGATTAAGCAGTTCAGTGAAGAAACACAATTCATTATTATCACTCACAATAAGAAAACGATGGGCAAGGCAGAGATGATGTATGGCATTACCATGCCTGAAACCGGCATCAGCAGATTGGTCGGTGTAAAGCTTGATGAAGTAGCTGAAGCGTAATTCTTTTATTGGCCCTGTCGCAATCCTGTTTTCATCGAAAACTGAGTACTATTCCCTTAATGATGTTTCGTATTAAGCTCCGTATATTAAAGGTTGCCTCAAGCTGTTACACAAAGATACACAAAGGAGGCACAGAGTTACACAAAGGTTTCTTTGCGGTCCTTTGTGCAACTTTGTGAAATAGCCATATTCAACCAGATTTATTGATGAGTAGCGACCCCCCGAAATCATTCGGGGAAATACAGACTAATAAAATCAGTTTTTCAGATGGCCCGCAAGAAGTTCGACATACCCGAAATTTACCAGTCGCCGGTTATAAGCAAGGTTAAAGACGCTAACAAGATCGTGGATCCGCGCA
>CAZPWQ010000018.1:4692-8797 GCA_964590495.1 uncultured Balneolaceae bacterium | reverse complement strand
CAGTCGCCGGTTATAAGCAAGGTTAAAGACGCTAACAAGATCGTGGATCCGCGCAAGAAAGATCTCGATCCCACCCTGCTCGATTTCGGTCCTCTGCGTTTTTACGTGCCGCGACATTTTGGATTCTGTTATGGTGTAGAAAATGCTATCGATATAGCTTATCGTACGATAGAAGAACATCCCGGGAAGAATATCTACCTGCTCAGCGAGATGATTCATAACCCCACAGTGAATGAAGACTTGCAGGCCCGTGGTGTTAAATTCCTTTTCAAAACCGATGGAACGGAGCTCATACCGATAAGTTTGCTTGACGAAGATGACATTGTGATTGTCCCCGCTTTCGGTACCACATTGGAGATCCAGCAGAAACTGAAAAAAAAGGGTATCGATCCGTACCAGTATAATACCACGTGTCCCTTTGTCGAAAAAGTATGGAAGCGCGGAAAACAGCTGGGGAAAAAGGGCTATTCACTGGTGATTCATGGAAAGCACAAACATGAAGAAACCCGTGCCACTTTCTCGCACAGTTCCGATCATTCGCCCTGCGTAGTTTTGCTGAACCCGGAAGAGGCACAGATACTGGCTGAGATTTTAACAGAAGACAGACCGAAATCAGATTTCAGAAAGTATTTCGGATATAAAAGCACGGTAGGTTTTGACCCCCTGAAAGATCTCGAACATTTCGGGGTCATCAACCAGACCACCATGTTGGCTACGGAGACACAGGAAGTAATGGATATCCTTAAAGAAGCTGCAAAAGAGCGTTTCGGAGATTCGGATGTGCTAAATCATTTTGCAGATACCTCCGATACGCTCTGTTACGCCACGAACGAAAATCAATCGGCGACCCTTGCTCTTGCTGAAACCGATTGCGACCTGGCGATTGTCGTCGGCGGCTATAATTCATCCAATACCATGCACCTCGTTGAAATACTTGAGCATTCATTTCCAACTTACCATGTACGGGATGCCGAAGAATTAAAATCTCCGTCGGTAATACAACATTTCAACCAGTGGGAAAAATCAATCAGGAAGACAAGTGAATGGCTGGTTAAGTATGATATGCCCGTCGATATTGCCATAACTTCAGGCGCCTCATGTCCGGATGTACTGGTTGATGAGGTGATCCTGAAGATATTGTCTTTCT
Source organism: uncultured Balneolaceae bacterium (assembly GCA_964590495.1). Classification (GTDB taxonomy): domain Bacteria; phylum Bacteroidota; class Rhodothermia; order Balneolales; family Balneolaceae; genus CAZPWQ01. The sequence continues at coordinate 7,650 of CAZPWQ010000018.1, read as the reverse complement.
TTGACAATACGCGTTCTGTTGAAGATGTAATACAACCGTTTGAAAAGCAGCTTAATGAAATAGCCTAGGGATGTTGTTCAAATCTCAAACTGCAGTGTTATGTCAGGTATTCATAACCACCACGATGTCATCCCGACTGGAAGCCCGCGGTTTTTGCGGACTGAAACGGAGGGATCTCATTCGCTCTGGAATGGCAGTCAACTCAATAAAAGGTTCATTTTAGTTGCCCTTGCAAGGAAATGCAACTGTAATGGATTCAATGCCTCTGCACCACGGATGAGATTCCTCCACTCCGCATCGGGGAATTCGTCCGATGCTGCGGTCGGAATGACGTCAGTGGTGGGATTGTGATGCCGGTAACGTTTTGGGAAATCTGGCTCCTAACTATCGAGCACCATAAAGTAAGCGACCCTGTTGGGCTGGAATGACCGTAATTTTATGGGATAATCAACTTCCTGTTTCAGCTCGATCTTCGGTCTTACAAATCCGGTTGAATCGTCCATAAGATCCTCGTACGATATATATGCATCAAAAAGGTCGGTGTCCTCAAGATCGGCATAATTGACTATCGGTACATCGAATTTTACGCTGATGGATGAAGGACTAAAACTCACATTACTTGTGATCGGCAGATCTCGCGTATTCACCCTTACTCTTATCTCCCCTTCAGTAAATTGCGCAACAGGTGCAGTATAATGAACCACGCTTTGCTCCAAAGATATAAGTTCTTCAGGTTCTACAAGGGGTATATTGCGTGATATATCTTCAGAAACATCAGATATAAGAAGTGAATCGGTTGGCCATTCCGTGATATTTTCCACGAGCGAAGAAGCGCCTGTTACCGTAATACTGTCAGGTTGAATCGAGGTGGAATCAACCAAATCAAACTGATCTCTGAACGAAAGCTCAATATTAGAAACAACCGGCACCTTCTTTGATACTTTTTCCTCAAGATTTACCGATAAAATCAGTGGCTGAACTTTTTGCACGTTGATATCCGGAAGGGCATTCATATTCTGACGAACCTGGTCATACAGGTTTATTTCAGAATCAGTAATATTTACATCAATAGGAGGCGGATTATTATAAAAATTGATCAGCTTCCACCCTTCCCCGCTTATTCCTACTGTGGCTGTTTCCGGCAAGGGTTCCCTCAGAGCCTGATCCTGAGGTACATTTGCCACAGTTATAGGCAAATTAATATCAAGATTAAAGTCACGGCTCAAATTAACCAAAAGCCATAAACAAAAAGCCAGAATAGCGGAAACGGCAAAAACAACTATCTTTTCCCGGCCGAGTCCGGACGAAGATTCTTCATCCGACTTCTTTAACAATCCTTGCCAGGAATCCGTCAGATTATTTTTGAAATTTTCAAACTTCGATCTTTCCATAGTGTGATTATATTAAGATACCGTCTCCAGGCTCTTTCCGGAACATCAGAATATATATCCTCCGGCAGCGTGAATCAATTCCTGTCATGATCGTACAACAATTTCTTTTATAATTTTTTCCTCCACCTGGTCATTAAGCTTTTTTGCGATGCTAAAACGTTTCATATGAATTTCCTGCCTCCAGGCAGGATTTTTCACATGTACTACCAAATTACCGTATTCAAAATGAACATTCTCGGTTTGTTCTGCGATGCGTTCACCTACGGTACTTTGCCATAGTGACAAAATCATACCCTTTTTGAGTCGTTTTCGATGCGGATAGTTATCAAGGAAGTCTTTAAGTGCTTCCTTCAGGGGTTTGGGAGTATTTGATCTAAAACGTGCCATAAAAATGTGTGTTACAAAACAATTAACGATCCCTGTTCTACCTTGTACTGCCGGTTATTTCGGTCGTCGAATGTTAAATATTCATCAAACGAAATAGGATTTGCAGCAGTCACAAAAGTTTGTCCGGCATGTTCTGTTAACGCCTGTAAAAGCACTTCAGTGCGTTGGGCATCAAGATCACCGAATACGTCATCCAGCAAAAATATCGGCAGATCATCCAGTTCATCTGAAAAATACAAAAGCTGAGCCAGTTTCAAAGCAAGTGCAAAAAGACGATGCTGGCCCTGCGAGCCATATTTACGCAATTCGAAATCATCCAGATAAAAGACAATTTCATCCCGGTGCGGGCCTACAGTGGTAATTTCGCGTTCCAGCTCATGATCCTGTTCTTCTTTAAGTTTTTCGGTATAGCGATCGTGTATGACTTCCGCATCATCTGAAGGATCACAAAAAGTTTGGTATGTAAGGTGTGGCTTGTGCCGCATTCCGGATATAACCTCATACTCTCTCGACAGATAATCCTGGAACTGATTCAATACCTGTGTACGCTTTGCTACAATACGGGAGCCGCTTTCTGTCAATTGCACATTCCACGGTTCGAGATAGGCCAGCAGAACATCACGGCTTCCGCGGAAATCCTGGAGCAGCTTATTTCTCTGTTTCCGGGCTTTACGAAAATCAATGAGATCCTGCAGATACCGGGGAGAGATCTGGCTTATAAAAGAATCGATAAAGGAGCGGCGTTCAGAAGGACCTTCGCTCGTCAACTTCTTGTCACCGGGAGCCAATACAACAACCGGGACCATACCGATTAAATCCGAAAGGCGATCAAGCGGACTTTCATTTACGAAGATCTTCTTACCTTCACCGCGCGAGTATGAGCAGCCCACATCGAAGCTGGAGCGGATATTTCCCTTGAAATGTCCCTTGATCATAAAAAAGGATGCATCCTGGTTGACTACATACCTGTCGCTGCTTGCAACAAAACTCCTGCTCATACAGAGATAATGAATAGCATCGATCAAATTCGTCTTTCCCGCCCCGTTCGGACCGATAATTACGTTCATATGGGGTGCCCACTCCACATCCGTTTCGATGTGGTTCCGAAAATTCTGCAACCTGAGGCTTGTATTGAGCATGAACGTTTCTTTTGCTGATACTAAAATAGCGAAGACCAACG
>CAZPWQ010000018.1:0-4592 GCA_964590495.1 uncultured Balneolaceae bacterium | reverse complement strand
CTTGTATTGAGCATGAACGTTTCTTTTGCTGATACTAAAATAGCGAAGACCAACGACCTTCGCTATATCCTGTCACTTATTTTTAAAATGGAAACTCTATTGTGTCAGTCTTAAAATCCAAAAACATCCTTACCCAAAAAGATGGAATTGGCTCCCAGCTGTTCGTCGATACGCAATAACTGGTTATATTTGGCGACGCGATCTGTCCGGCTCATCGAACCGGTTTTTATCTGCCCGGCATTCGTAGCAACGGCAAGATCAGCAATCGTGGTATCTTCCGTTTCACCCGAGCGGTGCGAGATAACCGCTGTATAGTCATTTTTATGGGCCATTTCAATGGCATCCAATGTTTCTGTAAGTGTGCCTATCTGATTCACTTTAATAAGTATGGAATTGGCAACGCCTTCTCTTATTCCCCTTGCAAGCCGCTCGGTATTGGTCACAAACAGATCATCACCGACAAGCTGCACGCGGTCGCCTATAGCATCGGTAAGCGTTTTCCATCCCTTCCAGTCGTTCTCATCAAGCGCGTCTTCGATTGAAACAATCGGATATTTGTCAACCCAGTTGCTCCAGAATTCCACCATCTCATCTGCCGATCGTTTGCTGCCGTCGCTCCATTTGAATTCGTAGACTTCCTCGTCTGCGTTATAAAATTCAGCGGTGGCGGGGTCCAGGGCAATTACCACTTCCTCACCCGGCTCATATCCTGCCTTTTCAACAGCCGCAAGAATTACTTCCACAGCTTCTTCATTGGAATCCAGATCGGGTGCAAATCCTCCCTCATCCCCTACCGAGGTGTTATAGCCTTTGCCACTTAATACCTTTTTCAGGTTATGGAAGATTTCCGACCCCATCCGGATGGCGTGAGAAAAATTCTCGGCGCCCGTCGGCATAATCATAAATTCCTGGAGATCGACATTATTATCAGCGTGCGATCCTCCATTGATAATATTCATCATGGGCAGAGGCAGTACCTTCGCGTTAACACCCCCTATGTACCGCCATAAAGGCAAATTAAGAGCACTTGAAGCAGCTTCTGCACTGGCCAGCGACACACCCAGAATAGCATTGGCTCCCAGCTTGGCCTTATTTTCAGTGCCATCCAGTTCCAGGAGCAGGTTATCTATTTCTACCTGGTTATATACTTCCTGTCCGTGCAACTCCTCATTAATTACACCGTTTACATTCTCGACGGCTTTTGTAACTCCCTTTCCCAAAAAATGATCGGCCTGATCCCGCAACTCAACAGCTTCATGTTCGCCGGTTGAAGCACCTGATGGAACAGCTGCACGTCCCATTATTCCATTACTCAGAATCACATCAACTTCAACAGTGGGGTTACCCCGTGAATCGATGATCTGTCGACCAATAATTTCATCAATAAAGCTCATAACTGTAACTAATTTTGTTTGCCGGTAAATAATTGGCTGGAAGGTACAAGTATTTTAGGTAAGACGCGAGATGCTAAATGCCAGACGTGTGACGCAAAATGCTAGACACGGACTCGTTGTCCATCACTTTTTGTAGCTTTGTGCTCCTTTTGCCCCGGGCATCCCTACGGGGGCGTAACTCTGTGTAACAGCTTTTAAGGCTTTCAATATTTGCCTGCTTTGGTGTTTTCGGGTTATTACACCTAAGGGATACCCAAAACAAAATGACAGAGAGTGAACAAGAAGCAAGAAGTAAGACACCAAAAGGCACAAATGACCGTACTATAGATCATTAAATACTTTATCAGTGTACATCCGCTCAATCTGCGTCATCCGTGTTCTATTACCACATTCCGCCGAAGGTGATCTTGATCTGGGGAGTGCCGAATAATTTTTGGGCGTCGAAGAACGGTTCCCGGCCTGTCGGAAGACCATCTTCATCACTATAGCCTGTAGCGCGATAGGGTTCCATGATTTGTAATCCGGGATCGAAAAAATAGAAGAAATAACCGATTTCGACGGTTGTCTGATTTTTAAAACCGCCGCCGATATCAGCTCCTATTTTTATTTCCCCGTTGAATCCCCACTGGGTTTCGCCGTCTTTCCATCCGCTGAAAAAATCATTAACTGTTTCAATCGGTACAAGAAAACCCTGCGGCGTGGCCTGGGAAGTTCTGTAACCACTGTTATCCACATCATTGACATAAGGATATACAAACGTCAATGCGGGGCCTGCAGCTCCTTCAAGGAACAACCTGAAATTATCCTGAATGTGACTGGCAAAGAGTCTTTTTTTCAGTCCGACCAGAAATGGAAATCCAATTGCCCGGTTATACTTGTTTGGTATCACTTGATTACCTGTAAAAAAATCCTGGAATGTTAATTCACTGACATCACGAATACCCGTAATACCTGCCTTAAATGTCAATTCTGTATAAGGTCCCAGAACACGCCCGTACTGTCCTCCTACCCCGAATCCGAAATTATTAATCATTATATCAACCGACCAGCTGTTATTAAAACCTTCAGATACCGGCGTTTTGGGATCCGGCAGATCTCTGACTTCAGGCTCTTCGAGCTGGGCAAATACCGTAGCGGGAGTTACCGCCAGAAATGCAAATGCGGCAAATACAAACGCACATATTAGTTGTGGTACTTTTTTCATAAACCTACTTTCAATCATTAGGATTTAGTACTATTACAAGCAAGATTAACATTATAACATTCATTTTTCCAAAAAATTATTCAGTAAATTGACAATAAGGTATTTTTTTCATTTATATAAACAGCCGTATTTGACTATTGGTTAATTATCACGTTTATTCAGGCTGTTTAAGAAGAAAGCATATCAATGCATTTCACAATTGAAGTAAAACCATTATGAGTACCGTTAGCAAGTATATTGTATTTGGACCGGGGGGGACTCTTCGGAGAATGCCGACACAATTATTTGACAGTATCGAACCTAAATACTTGTATAAATATCAGTCTTCGGAGACCAGCGACGAGGTACATGTGGCTGTTTATGAGGAATATGAAAAACAGATCAACGCCAGTGTAACTCTTACCTGTGTTATTGAATTTACCGGAAAACAAAGCCGGTTTGAGCTTAAGAAAACCGGCGGACGCATGGGTTTTCGTGGAAGCTCCCTTGATGAAGAGAAACGAACAATTGATGATGAAGTAACCGACTTTATTTTGGATTTTGCAAAAAGATTCGGACTTACCGTTCAGCAGGAAAAAGATCAGGAGCCTGAGGACCAGGAAAAAAAATAACGCTCACTTATTTACGAGCACTTTATGAGTACCAGGCATGAGGATTGGACTGTCCTTTCCATGCTGGAATGGACTACCGATTATTTTTCAGAAAAAGGAATACCCGATCCCCGGCACAGCATTGAATGGCTGCTTGCAGAGACGCTGGATATGAAGCGCCTCGATCTTTATTTGAATTTTGATCGTCCCCTTTCTCCTTCGGAACTGGATGTTCTTCGTCCGTTGGTCAAAAGACGTGCCGCACATGAACCGCTTCAATATATTGTCGGCTATACCGATTTTATGAACGCACGGATAGAAGTAAAACCCGGTGTACTAATTCCACGTCTTGAAACCGAACAGCTGGTAGAGATCATTCTTGAACAACATTCCGGGAAAGACCTGAAGAATGTGCTGGATATCGGGACCGGTTCAGGCTGCATACCAATCGCTTTAAAAATGGAACGCCCAGAATGGCAGCTGTCGGGCTGTGATATTTCGCAAACCGCATTAGACGTTGCAAGGGAGAACGCTCGCAAAAATGAAACGGATATTACCTGCTTACAGGGTGATATTACCGAGCCCGGTTCATTCGAATGGGTTTCGGATCTGGATATCATCGTCTCCAATCCTCCGTACATCCATCCCGACGAAAAAGAGAGTCTTGAACCGCAGGTATATGAGTACGAGCCATCCCGTGCCCTGTTTTACGACAGCATGGAAAAAATGTACGGGAGTATTATCCGTTTTGCCGAGAAATATCTTAAGAGTACGGGTAGCCTTTACCTGGAAATCCATGAGCTTCATGCTGACGATATTTTGGATCTTTTCGGGGCCGAAACGTGGCAAACAAATCTGGTGAAAGATTACGATAAAAAAGCCCGATTCATTACCGCTCAGCGGCAATAAAAGGAAGTCGGAAACAAACCATTAAATTTCCCTAATATTTGTTAAGAAGTGAGTCGATTCCGACTGTGGATAACTTGTTGAAAACTTTTTTTCCTACCTGTAATGAGTGTCTATAAATGGGAAAAACAATGTCAGGACAGTATTACGCGCTGTCAAGCAAAATTTGATAGATCAGTGCATTAAATGCTAAGTTATTGGCTTGCATAAAGATACACTGTTTAGAGCATTGTGGATAACTTTCGATAATCCAGCCAATATTTTTTTGACATCTGTCGCGGAAATTATCATCTTCGTTTCAGTCGCATTGATGAGAACGCCCCAATTGTGTGGATAACTGGAAGGGTCTGCTTGGTGTAAATTTTTAATTTTTAGTGGAGGTTTTGGGATTTTGAGTACTATTTCTGCCGAATCTGCATGGGAGCAATGTCTGGAAATTATACAGGACAATATCAGCTATCAAAAGTATAAGTCGTGGTTTGAACCGATTGATCCTGT
>CAZPWQ010000017.1:30241-42032 GCA_964590495.1 uncultured Balneolaceae bacterium | reverse complement strand
CCACAACCGGACCAATAACCTGTGCAACGGTTCCTTTATTCATTATAATTCAGTGTGTTATAGTAAGTTTTATATTATAAATTTCTCTTGCTAGAAAGCTGTGTATGTTCCAACGTTCTGGAAGCGGGAAAAGTTACCCTTTTTCGTATGAAAAGGCAAAGAACTAATTCATAATAATACACTCGATACACACAATCCGGCCCGGTATTCTGCCAGACTTTTAATTAAAACATTTTTTTGCGAAAGATAATGTTCATTTACCCGTCAAGTGAGAAATCAAGCCGGAAATCAATATGGTCTTTCCTCAGCTGCATCCGTCAGAGCTGGATTTATTACATCTTTTTATAATTGCTTGGCTTATACATATCCTTATACAGGAACGGATAATATGTATTGTAACTCCTTTAAAACTATTTACATAGCAACAGGAACACAACCAAGCAGAAGTTGGTTATTTAATTTATCTTTATAGTTTAACATTGTACAGGAATAATATAATTCGCGCTATTTGAGCGGTAAGCTGTAAATAATGTCAAGTATGACAATATTCGGGATAACTGCTGAATGTATCGTAATTGTGTTTTAGCTCCTGTTAAATTACAACTGTCATTCAAATTATTTTGAGGCAACTATGATAAGATCATTTAAAGAAAATGCCCGTCCAAAAATTTACAACCTGCTGATAACATCAGCTTTTACTTTGCTCCTTTTTATTTCCATTCCACAGCTGTCTGCACAGGATCTCGATGTCCCGTATGTACCTACTCCGCAGAATGTGGTCGAAAGCATGTTGGATCTGGCAGATGTTAATCCAAGTGATTACGTCATAGATTTAGGGTCAGGTGACGGACGTATTGTAATTGCTGCTGCAAAACGCGGTGCAGCGGGACATGGTGTTGATCTTGATCCACAGCGAATTAAAGAAGCCCGAGATAATGCAGAACGTGAGGGTGTCAGCGATCAGATTATGTTTATTGAAGGTGATTTATTTGAGACGGATTTCAGTGAGGCTTCGGTAATTACTATGTACCTGCTTTCAAGTGTAAACAGAAAGTTACGCCCTGAACTTCTCGACAAGCTTCAACCCGGCACAAGAATTGTCTCTCACAGTTTCGATATGGGAAGCTGGAAGCCGGATAAAGAAGAAATGGTGCAAAACGGCAACGGGATCGGATCGAATCAAATTTACTACTGGGTTATTCCTGCAAAAGTAGAGGGTAACTGGAGCTGGACCGCCGATAACAGGGACTTTAATCTTGACGTAAGTCAGGAGTTCCAGAAAATAAACGCTTCGCTTTCTGACGGAAACGGCAACAACTATGAGATAAATAAGGCTGAAGTTCGGGGCGAACGTATTAGTCTGCAGGCCAAAAACGGTGGTAATAATTATATTTTCAGCGGACGTGTGGAAAATGATGAAATAATAGGAACCATGCAGTTCCATGAGGGTATGAATAAATCTTTTTCACTGTGGACCGCTACAAAAAAATAATATTAAATACATAACGGCTTTATCTAAATCCCTCCTCCCGGAAATCTGACGGAACAGGAGGTTTACAAAACCGTTCTTTTTAAACCATTTTGCGCATTCTGCTTTAGATAATTTATTACCCCTTTTATGGATACATCAGAAAGAGGACGGCCACTGCCGATCTTCAACAATTTTAGCGCAGTAGCTGTAATTATAGGTATTGTTGTAGGAATCGGCATCTTTCGTCTCCCTTCTATTGTCGCGCAAAACTCAGCCGGCGAACTTGATTATATCCTTTTCTGGGTTGCCGGCGGAATAATTTCGATACTCGGTGCTTTATGTTATGCTGAACTTGCCACCGATAAACCTGATGCCGGTGGTGAATACCACTTTTTAACCGAAGCCTATGGATCATTCATAGGCTTTCTTTTTTCATGGGGAAGAATGACAGTTATACAGACCGGTTCAATTGCGCTCGCCGCTTTCATCCTTGGCGATTACGCGCGTGTCATATACGACCTCGGCGAATACAGTTCAGCTATATATGCTGCAGCCACTGTATGTTTGTTAACCGGGATAAATATATGGGGGACCAAACCATCTAAGAATATTCAAACGGTCATAACAAGCCTGATCGTAATTATTTTAGTCATAACCGGTGTGGCAGGTATGTTCATCAGCGGTGAAATTTCCGCCTCGCCTGCACCGGAAAATTCCCTCGCCAACAGTTCAGCCGGGGCTGCAATGATTTTTGTACTGCTTACTTACGGCGGCTGGAATGAAGGAGTATATATATCTGCAGAAATTAAAGAGGTCAAGCAGAATATGGTTAAAGTTCTTCTTTTCTCCCTCTTTACGATCATGTTTATTTATGTACTTATAAATGTAGCATACCTGCATGTTCTCGGACTGGAAACGCTTCGGTCTTCAGATACCATTGGAGTGGCACTTACCGATCAGATATTCGGTTCTGGCAGTTCATATATTATGGCAGTTATCGTGATTATAGCCGCCCTTTCCACCGTTAATGCCACAATTATTACCGGTGCCCGGACAAACTATGCTCTTGGCCGTGATTTTTCAATGCTTCGTTTTCTCGGCCGGTGGAATAAATTTCACAATACACCACGAAACGCCCTGCTTGTCCAGGGAGTTATTGCACTCGGACTCGTGGGATTGGGCAGCATTACCCAGGAGGCAGTGGCAACGATGGTGGATTATACGGCGCCGGTCTTTTGGTTTTTTATCCTGCTTACCACGGCTTCGCTGTTTGTCTTTCGGTACCGGGCGGGAAATAATAATAACCGGGACTACAGTGTGCCTCTGTACCCTCTGACACCCATACTGTTTATAATGGCGTCCCTTTATCTGCTGTACTCCAGTGTAATGTTCACTGGTTTGGGAGCACTGGTGGGAATCGGAATTCTGATGATAGGTATTCCGGTATATTATTTTGCCAAACGAAGAAATGAGATTGAAAAAGAAGCGGAGAAAATCCGAACAAGTGAATAATCTCTTTAATTTTAAATGTTAAAGTTTGAATGTTGAATTCAAGCACCCAACCAGACACAGAGCGTACATCCATCGTGCCGCCGCAGAGCCTGCCTACGCCGAAACATTTCTAATACGGATTGTAATTTTTAATCCAGCTTCGTGCAGGCAGGCGAACGGCACGAGATAAAATGGTAATGCGTTTTCAATTGATCACTGATCACTGTCACACTGTTCACTGTTAATTGTTCATTGCCATTAGCAACTCCCCTCCTAAAACTGTATTTTTTACATCCTGTTTGACTGTGAATTTTATTCTGTATTGTTACCTGCTAAAACTACCGGAAAGCAGTTACAAATTGAATGATTTACATCAAGAAGAAATTACATCATATAAATAGAAGATTAATAAAAAATTCGGATACTGCATTGGAAACTGAAGCATCAGCTCGTTCGGTCAGCGTTGAAATATTAATTAACTTTGATGAAAAAAATATATTAGACTATTCAGTTGCCGATGATCTTGAAACACGTGATCGGGCGGAAGTAAGAGAGTATGTCCAAAATATTCTTCGCAGGCGTTCTTACCTCGATTTCCTGATTGATGAGTTTTCAAATGTAAAGATTGATGAGATGAAACCGAGCCTGAAAAATATCCTCAGACTTGGTATTTATGATATGATCTTCATGGACAGTACTCCCGACTATGCAGCAATCAACGAATCGGTGGAAATAGCCAAATATTCCCTTGGTTCCCGCACGGGAGATCTCGTCAATGCAATCATGCGAAATCTACAAAGGGATATCGATAATCTTCCCAAACCATCATATGAAGACCGGACCAAACTGGTTGCTACTACTTTTTCCCATCCCGAATGGCTTGTAGAACGCTGGAGAGACCGGTTTGGCGAGCGTGAAGCGTTTCAGTTGATGCAGGCCAATAATAAACGTCCGGTTTACTATATCCGTGCCAATAATCTTCGAACGAAGACGGAGAATTTTAAGCTCCGCATGACAAAAAATGATGTTCCATTCACGGAAAGTGCCTGGCTGCCGGGTTTTTTCCAGGTTGAAAGTGTGGCCCCTTTCATCTCAAAAGGATGGCTGGACAAAGGCTTTTGCCAGGTTCAGGATATAGCCGCCGGCTTTGCGCCGTATCTTCTGGATCCCCAACCCGGTGAAAAGATCTATGATCTCTGTGCCGCACCGGGTACCAAGAGTATCCTGATGTCGGACCTGATGAACGGTGAGGGTGAAATCTTAGCCGTCGACATTTCGTCTGAACGGCTTGACAAGCTGGCTGAAAGTGCTCTCAATAATAATGCCGAAAATATCCGGATACGTCGGGCCGACGTCACCGAACTTGAACTTGATGAAGCTGACGCTGTACTACTGGATGCTCCCTGTACAGGAACAGGTGTTTTAAGCAAACGTGCAGACCTCCGCTGGCGGCGGGATGAGAAAGGATTAAAAAATGCAGTGGATTTGCAGGCACGGCTTCTCGACTCTGCCTCCAAAATGGTCAAAAAAGGCGGGTGGCTTGTTTACAGTACCTGTTCGCTCGAAGAGGAGGAAAATATGGAGCAGGTAATGAACTTCCTGGATAAACATGATAATTTCGAGATGGAGACTGTAGAAGGTTATGTGCCTGAAGAAGTGATAATGGATGGCAAACTGGCGTATCAGACATTTCCCCATAAACACAATTGTGACGGGCACTTCGGCGTACGGCTGAAACGAGTAAAGTAGAAATTATTGAGGGGCTGATTGTTGAATGTCAAAACTCCATCCATCATTCCCTCAATAAATCAATAACTGTTTACGCTCTTCTTTCCTTTTTCGTATTATTGGAACTTTGACCCGGATAAAATTATAACGAACTACTGCGTTTATTTTGAACAGCCCGAATACATTGAACGACATTCCCAAACATTTTGAACCCGGCCGCGTTGAAGAAAAGTGGTACAGCTTTTGGGAAGAAAATAATTTTTTCCACTCAGAACCCGATGATCGTGAATCATACACGGTAGTTATCCCGCCGCCTAATGTTACGGGGGTACTGCACATGGGGCATATGCTGAATAATACCATTCAGGATGTATTGGTACGACGTGCCCGGATGCTGGGTAAAAATGCATGCTGGGTGCCGGGGACCGATCATGCCTCGATTGCTACGGAAGCCAAAGTGGTGCAAAAGCTGCGCGGACAGGGAATAACAAAGGCTGATTTAACACGCGATGAATTTGTGGAACATGCCTGGAAGTGGACCGAAGAGCATGGAGGTATCATCCTGCAGCAACTTCGCAGACTCGGTGCCTCATGCGACTGGAAACGCACACGATTTACGCTTGAAGATGACCTCTATGAAGCTGTCATTGATTGTTTTATAGAACTGTATGAGCGCGGCTACATATATCGCGGCAAGCGTATGATCAACTGGGATCCGGAAGCTGAGACGGCGTTGTCGGACGAAGAGGTGATCCACCGTGAGGTACAATCGAAACTTTATCACGTCAGGTATAAAATTAAAGATGAAGACGACTGGGTAACGATTTCTACAACCCGGCCTGAAACCATACTGGCCGATACGGCTGTTTGTGTTCACCCGGATGACAAACGATACCTGAATTTGATTGGCAAGACAGTGATTATTCCTCTGGTCGAACGGGAAGTGAAGGTAATTGCCGACGATTATGTGGACATGGAATATGGTACGGGCTGCCTCAAGATAACACCGGCTCATGATGAAAATGACTATCAACTCGGCCAAAAGTATGAACTTGAAATCATTGACATGCTTAATGCCGATGGTACACTTAGTGAAGAAGCCCGCTTTTATGTTGGCAAAGATCGATTCGAGGCACGGAAGCTCATCATCAGAGATCTTAAAAAAAAGGACCAGCTGGTTAAGACTGAAGAGATCAGTAACAAGGTAGGTTATTCGGAACGCACCGATGCTGTCATCGAACCCCGTCTTTCGCTTCAATGGTTCTGTAAAATGGAGAACCTGGCCAAACCGGCTCTGGAAAATGTCATGAATGATAATATCCGGTTTCATCCTGAGAAGTTTAAAAACTCATACCGTCACTGGATGGAAAACATCCGGGACTGGTGTATTTCACGACAGCTTTGGTGGGGACAGCGAATTCCCGCCTGGTACTATGGTGAGGGTGCCGATGAATACGTTATTGCAAAAACGGAAGAAGAAGCTGTGCAAAAAGCACGTACAAAAACCGGGAAGGACGACCTGACGTCCGGTGATGTCCGCCAAGATGAAGATGTACTCGACACCTGGTTCTCTTCATGGTTGTGGCCTATCACTGTTTTTGACGGTTTCAGGGATCCCGATAACGAAGAGATTAACTATTATTACCCGACAGATGACCTTGTAACAGCACCCGAAATCATGTTTTTCTGGGTAGCTCGTATGATTATCGCCGGCTATGAATTCCGTGGGGAAAAACCCTTCAGTAATGTGTATTACACCGGGATCGTTCGTGACAGTCAGCGCAGAAAGATGTCGAAATCGCTGGGTAATTCTCCCGACCCGATTCGCCTGATTGAAGACTACGGGGCCGACGGAGTCCGGGTGGGAATGCTGTTTTCATCACCCGCCGGAAACGATCTGCTATTTGAAGAAGATTTGTGTGAGCAGGGACGCAATTTCGCCAACAAGATCTGGAATGCGTTTCGCTTTCTTACAATGAATAAAGAAGAAGGAGTTGAATATTCTTCAGAACTTCAGATTGATGAAAATAATCTTGTTAACCGCTGGATGCTCAGCCGTCTGCACGAAACGATTGATGCCATCAATAAAGACATGGAATCGTTCCGCATAAATGAAGCTCTGCGAAAAATATATTCCCTCATTTGGGATGATTTCTGCGACTGGTACATCGAATTGATTAAAGCTGATGAGCAGGGAGCAAAAATACCCGATGACCGGCTGGGACGGGGCCTCAACTTCTTTGAAGAACTGATGAAGTTATTGCATCCCTTCATGCCTTTTATTACTGAAGAAATCTGGCAACATATTCGTCCGCGTAAAACCGGCCAAGCAATGATTGTAACTCAATGGCCGGAATTTGAGGCTGACAAAGTTTCTGAAAAAGACCGCAGCCTTTTTAAGACTGTCCAGCGTATGGTCTCTGCGATTCGCAATATACGGGCGGAGTTTAACCTCTCCCCCAACGATGAAATAGACCTGCTTATCAAAACCAACGATCAACATATGGCTGATGCTCTGGCTGACAACAAATGGATTTTTCATAAACTGCAGAATATCGGGCAATTCGAGATAGATCCTGATGTTAACAAACCTGAAACATCTGCATCAGCAGTTATTGAAGGATCTGAGATATTTGTACCGTTAAAAGGATTGATAGATCTGGAAAAAGAGCGTGATCGAATCCAAAAGGAGATTGATCGCCTGGAAGGATTCCTGAAATCCATTAACGGTAAGCTGAAGAACGAACAATTTGTGAATAATGCACCCGATGATGTAGTTCAGCGCGAACGGAATAAGAAAAATGACACCAAAACAAACCTGAAGAAGTTGAAGGGAATTCTGGATGAGTTGAACTGATTTTGCAGTATTGATGGGTGGATAAAGAAATAGGAAGATGAAAAGGAAAAATAAATATTTTCCTTAATCAGGTTTTGAGCCAATGTTATAGATGGTCCAACAACCCCCTTTTATTCCCCCCTTTGGTAAGGGGGATATTCGCGGGTGGATCAGTATTAGGAAGTCAATCCTTCCGGTCAAACAGCTACAAGAAGTAAAAGAGTTAATATTTTAAACAGTTTTATGCCAAAAGAACCAGATTTTTTAAACGATTTAAATCAACAGCAGCGTGAAGCTGTCAGACATACCGACGGACCGCTTTTAATTGTTGCGGGTGCCGGAAGTGGGAAGACCCGCGTACTTACGTATCGGATTGCTTACCTGATTCAGCAGCAAAAGGCTCACCCCGACGAAATACTTGCTCTTACTTTTACCAACAAGGCAGCGAATGAAATGAAAGACCGTATCCGTCAGCTGATCGGTGATGAAGCAAGCAGGCTCTGGATGGGAACATTCCACTCGGTCTTCTCTAAAATTTTGCGTTTCGAGGCGGGAAAAATCGGTTTCACCTCCAATTATTCCATTTACGATACCGACGATTCGAAAAATGCTATCAAACAACTGCTTCGTGAAAATAATTATGATCCAAAGGAAATCCAGCCGCGTACCATTCAACGGCGAATCAGTGACGCTAAAAACGAGCTGATCAATCCCGATACCTATAACGAGAGGTTCGTCCACAGTACGCTTGATGATATTACAGCCAAAATTTACAGATACTATATTGAACGGCTGAAGCATAACAATGCCATGGATTTTGACGATCTTTTGATAAAGCCCATTGAACTTTTCCGGGAACACGGGGATATACTTGAAAAATACCAGGATCGATATAAGTATATTTTGATTGATGAGTACCAGGATACCAATCATGCCCAGTATACAGTCACCAATATGCTTGCTAATAAGTATCGCAACCTATGCGTGGTAGGTGACGACGCCCAAAGTATCTATTCATTCCGGGGTGCCGATATCGGCAACATTCTGAATTTCAAGAATGATTATGAAGATGCTGTGGAAATCCCGCTCGAACAAAATTACAGATCTACCAAAGCAATTTTGAAAGTCGCGGATTCCATTATCAAGCGAAATACCGAGCAGTTGAATAAGACCCTCTGGACCGATAATAACATGGGGGAAATGATCACTGTACTCGATAATTATGACGAACGTGATGAAGCCAACCGGGTGGCGAATTACATTAAAGAGCTTAAAATACGTCACGGTTACGAGTACAACGACTTTGCCGTATTGTATCGTACGAACTACCAGAGCCGTGTTTTCGAAGAAACATTCCGCCGCAAAGGTATTACTTATCAGCTCGTAGGCGGATTGTCGTTTTACCAGCGCAAGGAAGTTAAAGACGTTGTCGCCTATTTAACACTGCTGACTAACCCTGATGATGATACCAACCTCATACGAATCATTAATGAGCCCTCCCGCGGCATCGGCAACAAATCGCTGCACGATTTGATGTCCCAAGCGCGAAAATCGGGCCGTTCGCTTTGGAAAGTACTTGAAAATGTGGACAGACTGGATCTTTACAAGCCGGCGGAAAAAAGTGTCCGCAATTTTGTAAAAATGATCAACGAATTAAAAGAGGATTTGGAAGAAGATGAAAAACTTACCGATATCACCAAGAAGCTTCTGAATAAATCAGGATATATGAAATCGCTTGTAGAAGAAAATTCTCCAAAATCGATGACGCGGCGCGAAAACATACTCGAACTCCAAAATGCTATCTCCTATTATGAAAAAAGCAATAATAACCCAAAACTCAGCTCATTCCTGCAGGAGATCAGCCTGATTACGGATACCGACAAATATGATGAAGATAAACCGGCCGTGACAATGATGACCGTGCATGCTGCGAAAGGACTTGAATTTCCGGCTGTATTTGTAGTCGGACTTGAAGAAGACCTCTTCCCTGTCGGAAGCCGAAATACGGAAGAAACGGATATTGAAGAGGAAAGGCGGTTGTTTTACGTAGCTATCACGCGGGCACAGGACCAGTTGTTTTTCAGTCACTGCCGCAGCCGTTACAAATATGGTGAAGAACAGGCAAAAATGCGTTCAAGGTTTTTGGATGAGGTGAGTCCTGATGTAGTCCGAACCGAAACGGGAGCATCACTTAAACAAAATACAGACAAGTTTTCAGATAATAACTCTGCTAATGGAAATGGCACTGACAGCAACACAAAAGTGGAGTATGACTGGAAAAAACCGCTCTACAATAAAAATAACCGGAATTCTGGAAATACATCCATACATTACGATAACCCCGATGAAGACCCTTTCCAGGTTGGTGCAAAAGTTGAACATAATATTTTCGGACGAGGAAAAATTATCAGCAGAACGGGACAGGGCGAAAAATCAAAAGTGGTTGTTTTCTTTAAAAACCGCGGGCGCAAAACTCTGATGTTACGTGTCGCAAAACTCCAGGTTGTCGAGTAAACGGCGGCATCAATTAATTATGCTAAAAAAAGAATATAGCACGTATTTTACGAAGGTGGCTATCATCGGCTTACTGGCAACATTCAGCCTGTTTCTTAAATCAGCCGATCTCGCTGCACAACCCGCTATCAGTGCTGATAATATGGCGCTGGGTGGGGGCGGAACAGCGTATCTAAGCGGCTTTGAAGCATCATTCCTGAACCCCGCCAATCTTACGATTCCGAGTCATGAGGGACGACTACATATAGGACTTGGCCATATTGGACTGACCTATGAACCTGTACTTTCTGCAGCTTCTGCAAATACTCAGATATCGAATTTCAAAAGCAGCTTTTATCCATACACTGCAGGCAGTAATTTGATTACCAGTGAACAGCGTAACCTTCTGCTGAACGAAAACTATAGAGAGGATAATGTTACGGCTCAACATATGAATCGTGCAGATATGATTATTGCCGGATTTTTATTGCAAAAGGATGACGAAGCCTATTCCTTTGCAATCCGATCCAGAATGGGATCAAGAATTGAAACGGGGCGGGGATGGTATTCTTCTGAATTTCAGGATAAGAACGATGAACGTATTCGTGATTTCACACTCAACCAGCAAAAACAGCAGCTTTATGAATTTTCTTTCGGGTATGGCCGCGAGTTTACCATTATCAACGGACTTATTCCCCGTCTCAGTAAGCTTTATGTAGGCATAGCTCCCAAATTAGTTATAAGCGGTATGCATCATGATCTGCATTATGATGCCCACTATTTGATTTCAGACACTGGAGAAATTGTTTATAACAGCGATTTTTCGTTCCGTTCAACCGGTGATTTCAGCAGAGCTACCGCTTCCTATATCTCAACTGCAGATATTCAACAAGCTATTTCAGGCACAATGGATCGGCAGATTGCCTCAAAAGCAGGCGGTTATGGTATCGGCTTTGATTTTGGTTTCACTTATCTTATTCCACTGGGGGGAGATCTGCCGACGGAGAAAGAAAATCGCGCACACGCTGAAATCAACAAATCGTTGCGAATTTCTTTTTCGGTTACTGACATCGGTGCCGTCCGTTACTATGATCAACCGCTGCAAATGTCTTCCAGTCAGGATTCCATACAAAATGATCAACAGGAAATAGCCCCAACCATGTTTACCGGGGCCAGCGGTCAATATCTTGCCTATTTCGATCAGGCAACCTCACTTCCAAATCCTTTTTTTAATACCGATTCCCAAAACCGGTCCGGGTTTGTACAAATACTGCCAACATCTGTAAACACCGGCATGCTATTTGAAATAAACAGACTAAAGCTCATCAGTGACCTGACATTGGGCCTCAATAACACGGCTTTTACAACTACCAACTTAGCTGTACATCTGGGCATGGAATTACGTCCCCATCAGCAAATACCCATCCGTTTAGGCACAAAAATAGCTACCGAAGCACCCACTAATATTGGTTTTGGAACCGGTTTCGAATCCCGCTACTGGGATTTTAAGCTTGGTACACAAATAATTATGCGCTCTCACACGTTAACTTCTGAATTTGCCGGAGGGGCCTTTGCAGGGCTTCAGTTGCACTTTTAACCTGCATTTCTCACCAAAAATAATATTAATATGGTAATTAGCTGTGCCTCATTATGTTGCATGTTCTTAGAGGTGATTTTTAAAATACTGGCTAATTCATGCCAACCTGTCAAGGGAAATAATTAATTAGCTTACAAATTGTTATTTTGCCAGTAACCATGACTAAATGGTAGAT
>CAZPWQ010000017.1:0-30141 GCA_964590495.1 uncultured Balneolaceae bacterium | reverse complement strand
AATTAATTAGCTTACAAATTGTTATTTTGCCAGTAACCATGACTAAATGGTAGATACGTGCATGTTGGCTCTTTATTTGCAGGACATAATAACTGACGAATAAAAACATTAAATTTTTTTCATGAATAATATGTTCAAAAACATAGCCAACTTCGAAGACATCGAGGATGAATTTGATGATTTTGAGCAAGCTATCCCTCTTATGTCGGAAGAAGAGGAGAAAGAACTCACACAATCAGAAATACCGGATGAACTGCCGATACTTCCCCTGAAGAATACTGTCCTCTTCCCCGGTGTTGTGGTGCCTATAACAGTGGGACGAGACCGCTCACTTAAGCTGGTGAAAGATGCCTATGAATCCAATAAAACGATCGGGGTAATCAGCCAGAAAAATGAAGAAGATGAAGATCCCGACAGTGACGATCTTTACCAGATAGGTACGGTGGCTCAGATTCTGAAGCTTATCAAAATGCCGGATGGCAGCAAAAGTATCGTGATACAGGGGAAAACTACATTCATTATTAAAGAATTTCTGCAAAAAGATCCGTACTTCAGGGCTACTGTTGAGTCATTTCGACAGGAGATGGATATCTCGGGAGTCGAGCTGGATGCCTCTACACGATCGGTTAAAGAGACAGCAAGTAAAATTATTAACCTGTCACCCAACATCCCCTCAGAAGCTTCGGTTGCTATAAACAATATCAGCAGTCCCACTTTCATGCTTAATTTTATTTCGTCGAACCTGAATGTCTCGACGGCCGACAAGCAGGAAGTACTCGAGATAAGGAAATTTTCGCGTCGCCTTGAGCGCGTCATGGAGTTCCTGAACAAAGAACTGCAGGTTTTGAACCTCAGTGAGGAAATCCGCTCAAAGGTAAAATCCGATATTGACGAACAGCAGCGTGATTTTTATCTCCGCCAGCAAATGAAAGCGATACAGGAAGCTCTCGGTGAAGATGGCGAACATCAGGAAATTGACAAACTGCGCCAAAGAGCAAAAGAAAAAAATCTGCCGGAAGAGGCGAAAGAAACTTTTGAAAAAGAGTTGACGCGTCTCGATCGCACTCCGAATACGTCTCCGAACTACGGTGTTATCCACAATTATCTCGAATGGATACTTGATCTGCCGTGGGGTGAATATTCGGATGATAATCTGGATCTCGACAATGCCCAGAAAGTACTTGATGAAGACCATTACGGGCTGGAAAAAGTAAAGAAACGAATTGTCGAATATTTAGCTGTGCTGAAGCTCAAGAGCGATATGAAGGCCCCTATCCTCTGCTTTTACGGCCCTCCCGGTGTTGGCAAGACTTCACTGGGCAAATCTATTTCACGTGCCTTGAACAGGAAATTCGAACGGTTCAGTCTCGGCGGTATACATGATGAAGCGGAGATCCGGGGACACAGGCGAACCTATATTGGTGCATTGCCCGGGCGAATTCTCCGGTCGATGAAAAAAGCCGGGAAAGGTAATCCGGTGATCATGCTTGATGAAATTGATAAAGTCGGATCCGATTACCGGGGCGATCCAACTTCCGCACTGCTCGAGGTGCTTGATCCGGAACAGAATGACAGTTTTGCCGACAATTACCTGGAGCTGGAATATGATCTTTCCCGCGTAATGTTTATTGCAACGGCAAATTCACTTGATACGATCCCAGCTCCTCTGCGGGATCGTATGGAAATTATAAATATCAGCGGGTATACCCTGCAGGAAAAACGGGAAATTGCAAAAGATCATCTTATCCCGAAACAGATAAAAGAAAACGGGCTGAACGAGGACCAGATAAAAATCACCTCTCAGGCTATAGAAAAAATTATTGAGGAATATACCCGGGAATCGGGCGTCCGATCACTTGAACGTGAAATAGGTTCACTTTGCCGTGGTGTTGCAGCAAAAATCGCCAAGGGTAAAGACGAAGAGCAATATACCGTAGGAGTAAACGAAGTACAGGAATATCTTGGTAAGCGAAAATACTTTTCCGAAGTGGCCGAACGAACAAAAGTGCCGGGGGTAGCCACCGGTCTTGCATGGACCCCGTATGGCGGTGACATTCTTTTTATCGAAGCCAGCGTCTCAAAAGGAAGCGGGAAACTTCATATGACAGGACAGCTTGGGGATGTGATGAAAGAGTCGGCCATGCTTGCCATGTCGTATCTCCGCGCCCATTCGGATGAGTTGAACATACCGGAAGAAGCATTTAAATATTGGGATCTGCATATCCACGTGCCCAAGGGAGCGGTACCCAAAGATGGTCCTTCAGCCGGTGTATCAATTTTCTCAGCGGTAGCATCTATTTTCACCCAGCGAAAGGTTAAAGGAACACTCGCAATGACGGGCGAAATTACCTTGAGGGGACTTGTGCTGCCGGTAGGTGGTATCAAAGAAAAAGTGCTTGCCGCCAAACGTGCCGGTATCGAAAAAGTTCTGTTGCCTCAAAAAAATGAAAAGGATGTTGAGGAGATAGAGAAGGATGTGCTCGGCGATCTGAAAATCAAGTACCTTGAACGAATGGATCCGTTACTGGGCATAGTACTTGAAGATGAGCCGGTAAAAGATCCGGCAGAACGCTTTAAAATAAGCGATGAGTATAAAACAAGAAATGGTCATGCAGCGAACACGAAAGACTCCACAGAAGAAACCATCATTATGGAATAATTCATCTTAATCAGCAAAATTTAAAGCCTGTTCCCTTACCGGAACAGGCTTTTTTATCCCTTCTCCTGTAGAATACCCAAAACCTAATTCGATTCATTACACCAGATGTTCCTAACGGAACATGTACATGATTGGAATTCATTTTCTACCGACCAGACGTTCCTGACGGAACGAAACGGTAATGCCGGCAAGTTCGGGAGCAGAGCTCCCTCACAGCTATAGCGATTTATCTTCCGTTATGCAGATCTGGTCGGTTCTATCTGCTCTTGGGGTTCCCAGTCTGTTGCTTTCCGACCTATCCTCCGGCTCCTTTCTCTCGAGAAATCGTGACCTAACCTGGCGAACAAGGAAGGAATGACATCTTTCGACGTTTTTAGCCAGAGCCGAAAGAATAAATTATTATCTGCTTCAATATATCTTCCGTTAGGAAGATCTGGTCGGTAGCCTGATACATGCCCTACCAACAGATACGTTCCGTTAGGTACGATTGGTAACGATCGCGCGGCTACATTTTGAGATATGTTTTTCAAGGCTGCTAAACAGAAAACATCTCGCCACCCAAATTCCGATACCTTCTCCAGGAGAGAAATCAAAGAACTTGCTGTAAAATAACAGCTTTAAAAAATCTTTAACTTAATATGAAGCCATCTTTATGGGATGGCTTCATTATTTTTGTTACATTTTCCGCTAACAGAAACATCATGTAAACTCATTTTATTTTGGAGGAAAAAAGACGTGGACGTGTAGTTCAGTCAACAGGTAGTTGGTATGAAGTTGTTTACACGGAAGAAAATGGAGATACAATAAAATGCCGCCTGCCGGGACGTTTTCGCCTTAGAGAACATGATGTTACCAATCCTATAGCTGTCGGCGATTATGTAAAATTTACGATTAATGATGATGGCAGCGGCAGTATTGAGGAAATTGAAGAGCGAAAAAATTATCTGCTTCGCCAGTCCACGCATCACAAGCATGAGAAGCAGATTTTAGCTGCCAATATCGATCACGCTTTTGTTGTTCTTTCCATTCGGAAGCCAAAGTTAAAACAAGGATTCCTGGATCGTTTCCTGGTGACCTGCGAAGCCTATCAGATCCCCCCAAAAATCGTTATAAATAAAACGGATCTGGCTTCCGAAAGTGACCAGAATTATCTTGATGATTTGCAGGAAATATATCAGTCGATCGGCTATACTTTTTTAACAACCAACATACATGACGAACCGTCACTTGAAGCCCTGAAAGAAGAATTAGTCGATCAAACCTCTGTTTTTATCGGTCCGTCAGGGGTTGGAAAAACAAGTCTTATGAATCATCTTGATCCGAACATCGACCGAAAAGTCCTGGAAGTTTCTTCTTATAACGAAAAGGGGCAACATACTACTACTTTTGCTAAACTTCTGCCGCTCCATTTCGGGGGATATCTTGTAGATACTCCCGGAATCAGAGAGTTCGGACTGGTGGATATTGAACCGTGGGAACTCTCTCTATTCTTTCCTGAGATGCTTGAACCGCGCAGAAATTGTAAGTTCAACAACTGCACACACAGCCATGAACCAAAATGCGGTGTCATGAAAGCTTATGAGGAGGGTAAAATTCACCCCGACCGGTACGACTCCTATCTGAATATCCTGGAATCACTTTAATATTTTTATAATTAGCACATCTCATTTCTTTTATTTACCATAGCACTTAAAAAGTAGCCCAAAAAAGGTCTATTTGTTGGCGGGATATATAATTTAATCACTCACTTATGACTAGAAAACTATTTCTTACCCCGTTCTTGGGGATCTGTATACTTTGTGTAAGTCTTAATACGGGATATGCTCAATTGGATGAAGCCGGAACAATACTTAGAGCAGGGTCCGGGGATGCCAATACTCTGCTTACTGAATATTTTAATCCCCTTGGTAAAGGTTTTGGTACTGATCTTAACTCAGGGTGGTTCAGTACGGCAAAAACGCATTCAACGCTCGGATTTGATATTACCGTGAATGCCAGTGTCGCATTAGTTCCATCTTCAGACGAAATGTTCAATGTCCAAAATTTAAATTTTAATGAAATAGAGTATCTCGAAAGTCAATCCTCTTCTTCAATTAGTCCTACGGCTTTCGGAAATGATGAACCCGGGCCTACTATGGGTGCCTTTTTTGAAAACCCTATAACTGGTGAGAAAGAACTTCTCTACAGTTTTGAGATGCCTCAGGGTTTTGGCTATCCATATGTTCCTGCACCTGCTCTCCAGGCCAGTCTCGGAATCATTAAAAATACGGACGTCACAGTAAGATTCATGCCTCCATTAACGCTGCCAACTGATGTTGAATTTGAAATGTTCGGTGTTGGTATAAAACACGGACTAAATCAATGGTTGCCCGGGGGAAATCTCCTTCCGGTGGATTTGTCAATTCAGGCAGGTTATACCAGCCTGAATACTTCCCTGGCTTTTGATATCCGGCCGGAATCCGGCCCTGATATCCAAAACGATCATCCTGTCTCAACCTGGGATGGACAAAAAGCGGAATTTACTGCCGATGCATTTACGGCTAATGCCCTGATTGGAAAAACCCTTCCGATTATATCTCTCTGGGCGGGAGTGGGTTATGAAAGCTCTACTGTCAATTTGGGAACACCAGGTTCTTATCCTGTTACAGTTCCGAATGAAGATTATCCTAATGACCCGGAAAATAACCGGATCAAAGAAATTGAAAGAGTTGATGATCCGATTGATATCACCTATGAGAATAAAAGCTCAATTCATGCCCTCGTCGGAACACGAATCAGATTATTGATATTCAATATCTCAGCCTCTTATACTTTATCAAAATATCCTGCTTTACAAGCAGGTTTCGGCATTGGTATCAGGTAATTTTTATAAAGGCAAGAAAAGGCCGTTTCAACGAATAAGACGTCCTTTTTTATTTAAATAAACTTTTTTAAAGGTAAATTGTGTAGTATCTAACGTTTTATTGTACTTTACTTTTAATGTTGAATGAAATTCGGGGGAATTATGAAATCACTTCATTTATTATTGGTTGTGCTTCTTCTTTCAGGTTTCCAGGTAACCGGAGCCCAAAATATCAGCATAGGACAGTTCGATTTTGCTATCTCAATTGATAATCGTCAGCCGGTAGGAGTAGATACTGTGTTTACCCAGGATGTCGGCAATGTTTTTTGCTATACAAATATCAAAGGTATCGAAGACACGGCTGAAATTTATCATGTCTGGCATTATAAAGACGAAGAAAAAGCTCGAATAAAACTTCCGGTAGAATCCAGTGACTGGCGTGCCTGGAGTTCAAAATCGATTCTTAAGAGCTGGACCGGAGGATGGCGGGTCATAGTCGAAGATGCCGAAGGGAATGTATTAGCAAGTAAATCATTTGTGATACGGTGAATTAGTTATCAGTTATCAGTTATCATTTGAATGTTTATTAAAATAGCTATAATAGTAAAGAATATGAATGCGTAATACGTAATGCGTGATGCGTTTTTCACTGATTACTGACAAACTGATCACTGACTAATGGGCGTCCAGCCAGTTTTCGGCAAGGCCCATATCCACTTTCAGCGGCACTTCTATTTTACAGGCCTTTTCCATAAGCTCTTTCAGTTTGGATGGCACCGTATCCTGCTCATTATCGGGTATTTCAAAGATGAGTTCGTCATGTACCTGAAGTAACATCCGGGTCCCCAGGTTATGTTCATCAATAAAATCCTGAATATTGATCATTGCCACTTTAATAATATCTGCAGCAGTTCCCTGAATAGGCATATTTATAGCTGTACGTTCGGCAAACGACCTCACATTCCAGTTGCTGGAATTAATATCAGGAATATAACGCCTTCTGCCCATAAGGGTTTTTACATATCCATGCTCCTTGGCATACTGTTTTGTCTCATTTATATACCGCAGAATTCCGGGAAACCGGTTAAAATATTGATCGATCATCTTTTTGCCTTCGTCGTTGTTTATACCCAAACGACTGGCCAAACCGTACGCGCTTACACCATATGGAATGCCAAAGTTTACTTCCTTCGCTTTCCTTCTGTGATCGGGTGTTACCTCGTCAATTGAATCAAGATCAAAAATTTCTTTGGCTGTTCTGGAATGGATATCCTCTCCTTCTTTAAACGCTCTGATCATATTTTCATCTTCGGCTATCGAAGCAATTACACGCAACTCAACCTGTGAGTAGTCGGCAGATAATAATTTATAACTTTCATCAGCAATAAATGCTTTTCTTATCTCTCGTCCACGCTTAGTACGTATCGGTATATTCTGCAGGTTCGGATTTGAAGAGGACAATCTTCCCGTAGCGGCAACACACTGATTGAAATCAGTATGAATACGGCCGGTTTCTTCATGTATCAACTTAGGCAAGGCATCAACATACGTAGATTTTAACTTGCTGATAGCCCTATATTCCAGGATTAATTCAGGAACGTCATAATCGGGCGCGAGTTTTTTCAGCACCGATTCTGCGGTGGAATATTGCCCTGTTTTGGTTTTCTTTCCGGCAGGAAGTCCCATTCTGTCAAATAAAACCTCCCCAAGCTGCTGCGGTGAATTAATATTGAATTCCGTTCCCGCCAGATCATAAATTTTTTGCTCCAGTTCAAGCAGGTCGTCACGCAAAACTTCGGAAAACTGATTCAGCATCTCACGATCAACGAGAATTCCGTTCATTTCCATTTTTGCCAGCACATCCATCAGAGGAAATTCAAGCGATTCTGCGATATCTTTCAATTCATCTTCTTCCAAAATATCGCTGAGTTTTTTATAAAGCTGCAGGGTAACATCAGCATCTTCACAGGCATAAACGGTTATTTTATCTGCCGGAAGCTCATCCATTGTTTTTTGTTTTCTTCCGCTGCCGATTAAATCTGTCAAGGGAATTGGGTCGTAATTCAGATATTTTCTGGCCAGATCATCCATCTTGAGCTTTTGATTCGCATCAATCAAATAAGCCGCCAGCATAGTGTCAAAGGCTTTGCCCTGCAGATTCATGTCTGAACGCCGGAGTATCATGTAATCAAACTTATAGTTGTGAGCTATCTTCAGGATATTTTCATTTGTGAACAGCGGCTGCAGTATCTCGATTACCCTTTTCTTTTTAATTCCCTGCTCTGAATCGACAGAAACATAAAAGGCCACTCCCGGAGTCTTCGACAAAGAAATACCAACCAGCCCGTTATTCATTGAATCAACACCATCTGTCTCGGTATCAAAGCAAAATCTTTCAGCCTTGCTGAACTCATCAGCCAGGGACTTAAGCTGCTCTTCGCTGTTTATCAACTCATAACTGACCTCCATTTTCGTATAGGACCTTATAACATCCTCATCGAGATCCGTTTCTTCTTTCTTTCTGAATAAATCTCCCTGGTTGTCATCTTCATTTTCTTTCTGACGGCTTTTTGTTATTACTTCTCCCAGATATTTCTCGGTCAGCCTCCGGAATTCCATCCGTTTATAAAACTTACCCAGCTCTTTCTCCTTCGGCCCCTGCCACTCCAGTTCCTTCCATTTTACTGTATCGGGGACGTCAATCTTAATCGTAATCATCTTTTTGGCGTGCAGGGCTTCTTCAGAGTATTCCTGGAGTCCTTCACGGTGGCGTTTTGATTTCATATTCGGTGCTTCTTCAATCGCCTTTTCAAGGGAGCCGTACTTGTTAATTAATTTCGGTGCTCCCTTCTTACCAATACCCCGAACTCCGGGTATATTATCGGATGTATCACCGATAATCGATAATACATCTACAACATTCTCCGGATACACACCAAAGTAATCTTTTACTCCTTCCCTGTCGATAAGATCAAAGCCTCCGTTCCGGTTATCGGGCTTGTACATTTTAATATGATCGTGCACTAGCTGCATAAAATCCTTATCAGGCGTTACCAAAAAAACATCGACATCCTCGGCATTGGCCTGCCGGGCAACTGTCCCGATAATATCATCCGCCTCATAACCATCCTGTTCAAGATTAGGAATTTGATAATAATCCATCATCTCTTTCATCAACGGAATTCCTACTTTCAGCTCATCGGGCTGTGGCGGACGGTTGGCTTTATATTCTTCATCCATCTTATGACGAAAAGTGGGGGCATCCGTATCCCACACCACGGCAATATGGGTCGGTTCATGCTCCTCTAAGAGTTTTTCAACTG
This sequence comes from uncultured Balneolaceae bacterium, assembly GCA_964590495.1. Classification (GTDB taxonomy): domain Bacteria; phylum Bacteroidota; class Rhodothermia; order Balneolales; family Balneolaceae; genus CAZPWQ01. Next base: position 21,317 of record CAZPWQ010000017.1, on the reverse strand, counting down.
TATTGGCAAAGCCCAAAACGGGCCCGGTCGGTATACCTTCTGAATTACGTAAATTACTGCTGATAAATGCATAATGAGCACGGTAAGCCAACGCCATCCCATCCAATAAAAAAAGTACGCTTTTAGACATAAACGGTGAATCTTATATATTTTTGTTCGTTATTATTAAATCGGCACCTGCAAATGTAAATTCCAGTTGATCTTAGCTGCAAAGCATTTCTAAATTAAAGTAAAACTTTTTATCCCTGTTTACGAATAAGTACTTCCGGTTAATATTTATATATTTTGCATGGACTTAAAAAACGAAGCGCAATCAGCATTTCAAAATACAAAATCATTCTATAAAGAGTATGTTTCGGGAATGACCAGGGAACGGCTGGGCAAGGAGTTTTATGAAGATACAGATCGTCTGAAACAGCTTTATACAGAAGCTATCAGTGAAGACAAAGAACAAACCGATGGCCGTGATTTACCCGGACATGTTAAGGTCATTAAGCTTTTTTCCGCTTTGAGTCAGAGGTTAAATCCAACTCGACGGCTATTTATTTGCTTATCGATATTTAAATTTATCTCATACTATCTTTTTGATCTGATCCAGGTTAACCAATTTGTACTTTTTTATGATCTTTTATTACCGTTTTCGTTTGTAGCCATGCTGATGCTTCTGCTTGTCGAGCTGCTGGAAAAATCAGATGTAAAACGTGAAATTGATCTGGCCCGCGAAATACAGCTGAGCTTGCTTCCCAACACAGAACATAAACGTGAAAAACTTGAAATATTTTCTTTTGCCAATACAGCTAAAGAAGTAGGCGGCGATTATGTCGATATTATTGAAACCGATGCCGGTACTTATATCATTATTGCTGATGTCTCCGGCAAAGGTTTGAGTGCTGCACTTTACATGGTTCGCATGCAGGCTTTAGTCCATCTCCTGATTGAAAAAAGTCAGCCTTCGCCCAAGGAGCTATTTATGGAGCTGAACAACTATGTTAAATCAGACATCAAGGATAAGACATTTGTAACAGCCTGTGCTGCATTTTTTCCGAAAAATGCCGATCATTTCTCATTTGCCAGGGCCGGCCATAATGCTCCGATATTCTACAGCAAGGCCCGGGATGTGACCTTTGATTTACGATCAGACGGCTTTGCTCTGGGTATGACTTCCTCACATAACCTGGACCGGCATTTACAAGAGAAAAAGTTTCATTTCAAACCTGGCGACAGTGTTTTATTATATACCGACGGGCTGACAGAAGCCCGGAATGAGTTTGGAGAACAGTATGGCGAAAATCGACTGGATGCCATACTCAGTGTGTACGGTTCCCTACACGCTAAAACCATAATTCAAAAAATAAAGTCTTCCCTGGAAGTCTTTATCGGTAATGAAACGCCCGGCGATGATGTCACATTTACGTGTGTACATTATTCTGATTCGTAATACGTATCGCGTAATGCGTAATAGTACTGCCATTTTACGCATTACGTATCACGAATTACGTTTTCCTTCATCTTCAAAACTTCCTCAACAATACGGTCTGAAGTTATTCCCAGGTTTTCGTAAATATGCTCATAAGGCGCTGAAGCCCCAAACCTGTCGAGGCCTATGGCGACCCCTTCCCGGCCGACCCAGCGCTCCCAACCGAACGTTGACGCGGCTTCTACAGATACTCGGGCAGTAACATCCTTCGGTAAGACATGTTCCCGGTAAGATCTGTCCTGTTTCATAAAAAGCTCCCACGAAGGCATACTTACAACGCGGACATCAATATCCCGGGCGGCAAGCTTTTCCTTTGCCTCTACAGCGAGCTGTACTTCTGATCCCGTCCCCATTAAAATAGCATCCGGTTTTTCTTTAACAGAATCCGTCAAAATATAGGCTCCTTTCAATACATTTGAAGCTATATTTTTATCGGTGCTCCGCTCGAATGTCGGGATGTTTTGACGTGTAAGTGCTATCAGACTCGGTCCGCCGGTATGTTGAATGGCTGCCTTCCAGGAATATGCCACCTCATTTGCGTCGCCGGGACGTAAAACCAGTACATTAGGTATGGCTCTTAATGAAGCGAGGTGCTCGACGGGCTGATGCGTGGGACCATCTTCTCCCAGTCCGATACTGTCGTGGGTAAAAACGAAGATAGACGGAATGTGGGAAAGGGCTGCAATACGAATGGCCGGACGACAGTAATCAGAGAAAATCAGGAAAGTACCTCCATATGGGATTACACCACCGTGCAGGGCCATGCCATTTAATGCGGCTCCCATAGCATGTTCCCGAACACCAAAGTGAATATTACGTCCGCTGTAATCTTCGGAATTGAAAATCCCTTTGTCATCGAGCCATGTCTTATTACTACCGGTAAGATCGGCAGATCCCCCGATCAGTGAAGGAAGAGTATCAGCAATAGCATTAAGCACTTTACCGGAGGATGCCCTGGTGGCCAAACCCTTTTCACTGGTTTCAAAGTGTGGTAAAGCGTTATTAAATGTCTTCGGTAACTCTCTGTAAACTGCTGCCTTAAATTGTTTGCCAAGTTCGGAATTTTCTTTTTCGTAATCCTTCAGCAGACTGTTCCATTCTTCATATGATCTACCCCCTTTATCAAGAGCTTTTCGAAAGTGGTCCGATACTTCGCCGGGAATATAAAATTTTTCATCATGGTCCCAATTCAAATTTTCTTTCGTAATCTTAATTTCATCTTCGCCAAGAGGAGCACCGTGTGCGGCAGCACTGTCCTGCTTATTGGGACTTCCAAACCCGATATGAGTCCTGCAAACAATTATTGAAGGCTTATCATCAATATCCTGCGCTTTCTTTATTGCTTCTTCGACCTCTTTGCGGTTATGTCCGTCGATTTCATTTACATGCCAGTTATAAGCTTCAAACCGGGTGGCGGCGTCTTCGGTGAAAGCGAGATCCGTGCTACCATCAATAGAAATTTCATTAGCATCGTACAGATAAATAATCTTGCCAAGTTTGAGGTGACCCGCCAGTGATGCTGCTTCATGGGAAATACCCTCCATTAAATCGCCGTCGCTGACTATACCATATGTATAATGATCAGTGATTTTAAATTTATCAGTATTGAACTTTGCGGCCATATGAGCCTCAGCCATTGCCATACCAACCCCTGTCGCGAAACCCTGTCCCAACGGACCGGTGGTCGTCTCCACCCCTGGCGTCAGACCGTATTCGGGATGTCCCGGCGTAAGGCTGTCCCACTGGCGAAAATTCTTGAGTTCTTCCAGGGCGAGCTCATAACCTGTCAGGTGAAGGAGACTGTACAACAGCATAGAACCGTGCCCCGCAGACAATACGAAACGATCACGGTTGTACCATTCGGGATGAACCGGATCGTGGTTTAAGAACTTTGTCCACAGAACGAACGCGGCATCAGCCATTCCCATCGGCATTCCGGGATGACCTGATTCTGCTGCCTGTACGGCATCCATCGATAAGGTTCTGATAGTATTTACACAACGTTCTTCCAGTGAGTTTGAAGACATACTTTTCTTAATTCTTAGCTTCTTTCGGATGTATTTTTTGCTGAACTGAAAATAGGTAATGATGAAGTCACTTAAAAACAAAAAACTCTCATAAAATAAAAAAGGCTTCCGTATGAGATATACGGAAGCCTTTTAAGATTTTTTAAAACTTATCAGTTAGTAGTACTCTCACATTTAAGTTCATACTCCATCTGATGTTCGGCAGGTGACTTAAATGAGCCATAAGCAGCATTACCGTAGGCACTGCAGGCTTCAGATTTTTGTCCCATTCCCTGGTAGGCTGTAGCGAGTTCAAAATAGATTTTAGCCTGATCGGTTCTGCCCCCATTTTCAAACTCCAGTGCTTGCTGAGCATGTTCGATAGCCTGATCCCAATTTTGCTGTTTATTATAGACTTCAGCCAGGCGATAATAAGCATCGGCGGAACTGGAATCATATTCGAGGGCTCTATTCAGCAGGTTAATAGCCGTATCTAAATTGTTATCCTCAATATGATTGGCTCCTCTGTAAACCAACTCTTCCTGCGCTGCCTCCTTGGCTTCGCGTACAATTTTGGCGTCATTGGTTTTTTCTCCTACTTCTATAGCCTGATCAAACAGATCCAAAACCCGATCCAGTTCTGCTGCATTCATATTCTTAACCACTATCCCTTTTTGGTAATAGGCTTTTGCATAATTAGCGTTACGATCTATTACTTCGTCCAGCGTAGCAACAGAAGCTTCGAGATCCTGGTTACGGTATTGTAAAATTGACTTTGTGTAGAGCAGCTGTGTTATGACGTTTTTTGATTTATCAGCTCTTTCTCCGTCGCCATACTCATCAGAGATTTCTGCAGCCTCCCCGAAAGCATTAATAGTTGTTTCAAGGGAACCTAAACTTTTCTCTTTTTGAAAGTCTTTGTACTTCACTAAGGCCATCTGGTAATAGACAGGAGGCAACTGGTTTTCAGCACGGTTAACAATATCCTGCCCCTCCTCTTCTAATTCCCGGGCAAGCTCAATTGCCTGATTATACATATTTACGGCCTCCTCGTATTTTTCTTCTTTCGTCAATTCAAGAGCTTTGTTATATGCCTCGACAGCATCCGTTTTATCTTGTGCCTGTAAGTCGGCAGTGATACCAATAGCAAGAAGACCTAACAATAGTCCGGTAATGCTTGTTTTAAGAAACTTCATTGTTCATTTCGTTTTGAGTTTGAGTAATTAAAGCGAGTAATGTAATGAATAAAACATATTTTTTAAAAGTAAAACAAATATGAAGCTAAACCTTTGTAAATATTATACTTTATGTGTTCTCTTTTATGTTCTCTATTGATGAGGTTACTCGCTTATTAACGTTTTTAAATTCAATTCAGCTAAATTTGTTTCATTTGTTTCTCTGAATTCACGATGATAACGTAAAAAGGCTCACCAGTATTTCAACCTAATTTAAAAATTAGGACTTAAGGCATGTTTTTGGTAGAAATCACAGATAATTTCCACTGCTTCTTCATGATCATCGGTCAAATGAAACAGATTAACATCTTCCGGGGATATAGTGCCATTTTTAATCATGGTTTCTTTCATCCACTCAATCAAACCATTCCAGTAATCTGTACCGATCAGGACAACAGGAAAACGGGTTATTTTATGGGTTTGAATTAAAGTCATAGCTTCAAAAAATTCATCCAGGGTGCCGAACCCCCCGGGAAATACAATAAAACCCTGGGCATATTTTACAAACATTACTTTCCGGGCAAAAAAGTAATTGAAGTTGATTACATAGTCAGGATCCACAAAATCATTAACCCCCTGTTCAAACGGTAAACTTATACCAAGACCAACTGATTTCCCTTCCCCCTCCTGTGCGCCTTTATTAGCCGCTTCCATGACTCCCGGGCCACCGCCTGTAATAATCCCGAAACCCTGTTTGGTTATTTTTCTGGCTGTTACACGTGCCTGTTCATATGTAGTATCTCCTTCTTTAACACGCGCCGAACCAAAAATAGAGACGCATGGCCCAATTTTAAACAACTTGTCATAGCCTTCTACGAACTCTCCCATTATTTTAAAAATACTCCACACGTCGCTGTCATGGCGATCATCAAACGAAGCCGGAACATTCAGCTTATCATTGTTCTTTTTCATTATAAAAATCTGTTATTTGGAAATTAAATCTATCGATACGCTTAAAGCCGGAGCGGTATTTTCTATTACAGAAGGTTTAATGCGGGTGCGCATACTTAGATCCTCCGACACATCGAAAGTACGCATATGGGCAAAAACGTAGGCATCCAATATGTTCAAACCATAAGCCAATACAACCCCAATATATACCATATCCCGGCGGTTACGAAAAGCATCTCTGGACGACCGAAGAGATTCCAGGTTAGCGTTTGACGGAATATAATCTGGAGTGGAACCGAACCTCATATCTTCAGGAGTATCGGGGTTGAGATTATAATAAGCCGCCCGAAAGTCATGGTATTTTTTATGCAAAAAAATACTGTACCCTGCAAGTCCTCCAATCAGTCCGTACACAATCGGAACTTTCCAGACCTGTTTATTAGTAATCTGTCCCCAGCCCGGGATTATCATTGACTTATACATCACACTTTTTGGATCGGGATAATTATTAGAAACGGAATCCTGTAACAACAAATATCCTGATCGACTGTTCTGAACAGGTTCTATTTGCAGAGTTGAAAAGGCTGACATACCTGGCGCAGAGGAAAATCTGCTGTTATAGTTTTGAGCTGAACTTATGGTTGTAAGCAGGAAAACGATAAAAAAAGTATCAATCAATCGAATCGAACAATTCGATAAGCCGCTCCAATTCATCATCGGAATAATATTCAATGCGTATTTCGCCGCCATTCTTCTTAGAGTTGATATTTACTTTCGTGCTTAAGGTACGTCGCAACCGATTAGATATTTCATCAAGAAATGTACGATGCTCTTCGGTATCCTGCTCTTGTTTATCTTCCTCTTTTTCATGTTTATCCAAAGCCCGTACTGCCTTTTCTATCTGCCGGACCGAATATTCATTTTTTACCGCTTTTTTAAAAATAGTTTCCTGGACATCCGGGTCTTCTATGGATATTAACGCACGTGCATGTCCCATCGATATTTTGTTATCCCGCAGTGCAGCCTGAATAAAAGGAGGAAGATTTAACAACCGCAACATATTAGTGACCGTCGTACGATTCTTTCCGACACGTTCGGCCACTTCTGCCTGTGTATAACCTGCTTCCTCAACCAGACGTTTATAGCCCAGCGCTATCTCGATCGGGTTTAAATCTTCGCGCTGAATATTTTCAATTAAGGCAAAGGAAATAATATCTTCATCATCAACTTCCCGGATATAAGCAGGTATTTCTTTTTTCCCTGCCAGTTTCGAAGCTCGCAATCTTCGTTCACCGCTGATAAGTTCAAAACGCTTTTCCCCGATATAACGCACCGTTACCGGTTGAATCAAGCCATGTTTTTTGATAGAATGGGCTAATTCTTCCAGCCGCTCTTCATTAAACTCGGACCGCGGCTGATGAGGATTTGCGCGTATATTCTCAATCGGCACATGTAAAACAATATTTACACGTTTTTTGGGATCTACATACACATTTTCCTGCTCGCCTTTGCTGCTCTTTTCTCCCTCTCCTTCATCATCATATTCAGGGAAGAAAGCTCCTAAACCGCGACCTAATACTTTTTTAGATGCCATATATTGATTAATCCTTACTTACTACTTGCGAAAACAGGACTATCTTTGAATAAATTTTTATTGCGATGAATAATCTCTCTTGCCAAAGACAGGTAATTCTTTGAACCCACACTGGTAGAATCGTATAAAAGTGCAGGTTTGCCAAAACTCGGGGCTTCCGCCAGACGAACATTCCGTGAAATCACTGACTCAAAGACACGATCTTCGAAATATTTTCGAACCTCATCGGCTACCTGATCCGAAAGCCGGGTTCTGGAATCGTACATAGTCAGCAATACACCTTCTATTTCTAGTTCGGTATTCAGATGCTGGCGTACAATCTTTATCGTATTTAAAAGCTGACCGAGCCCTTCCAGGGCAAAATATTCGCATTGAACCGGAATGAGAACGGAATCGGAACCGGTCAGGGCGTTAATTGTCAGCAAACCCAGAGAAGGCGGACAATCTATAATTACAAAATCATATTGATCTCTGATATCCTGAATCGCCTTCTGCAAAATACGTTCGCGTTGTTCGCGATCGATCATCTCGATTTCAGCACCGACAAGATTTATATGAGATGGAATCAGGTCCAGGAACGGAAGTTCTGTCTCCCGAACCGCATCACTTGCATCTACCCCGCCTACCATAACTTCATAAACCGAATTAGAAACAGTCTTTGATTCTATTCCCAGCCCGCTTGTTGTATTACTTTGCGGATCAATATCTATAACCAGTGTAGTGTGTTCAATTGCAGCAAGGCTGGCAGCCAGGTTAATAGCCGTGGTTGTCTTACCAACCCCCCCTTTCTGATTTGCAATGGCGATTACTTTACCCATGTAAAATAAGTCTGTAACAAGTATTATTCATATAGTTAATCAAAAATATAATGGGATGTTGTATGGTAAACAAGAATACTTATTAACAAGTTACTCTGTAGTGAGTACAAATCATATCTCATTGGATGCCAAATGGTTAGGCTATATCATATAATACAAGTTTTCAATTCATCCACATATTGGTTTAATCCTTTAACCAGTAATTATGAAATATCAATAGATAAACGTTAAAATCTGCTCCTGCTATGAATCGATCAGAATGCCCTTTCCATAGCAATAAACTCAAGGTCAAAAGCCTCAGCTACATCTCTGTAAACGATATCCCCAAACAGAATATTAAGTCCTTTTTGCAGCTCGGGATCATCCCTCACTGCCTTTTCCCATCCTTTGTTGGCTACATCAACAGCGTAAGGCAATGTTACATTTGTGAGTCCCAGCGTAGATGTAAAGGGCACTGCCCCGGGCATATTCGCTACACAATAGTGAACAATACCATTCACATCATAAATAGGTTGGTCGTGCGTGGTGGGTTTGGAAGTTTCAAAGCATCCTCCCTGGTCAATGGCAACATCCACAAGAACAGCACCTTTTTCCATATCTCCAAGCATCTCTTTACTTATAAGATGAGGCGCTTTGGCCCCCGGTTTTAAAACCGCTCCAATCACTAAGTCGACATCCGGCAATAAACTTTTAATATTAGCTTCGGATGAAAACATGGTATCGACATTTCTGGGCATAACATCATCGAGATATCGAAGGCGAGGCATACTGATATCCATTATAGTTGTATTCGCTCCCATACCCGCAGCTATTTTGGCTGCATTGACTCCCACTACGCCACCACCGAGAATCATAACATTTGATGGCTTTACACCCGGTATACCACCCAACAGGATACCTTTGCCTCCCTGCGGCTTTTCAAGGTATTTAGCCCCTTCCTGCGTCGCCATTCGTCCTGCAACTTCACTCATCGGAATTAACAGTGGTAAAGAGCCGTCTTTCTTTTCAACTGTCTCATAGGCTATGGCAATGCACTTTGATTCAATAACCGCCTCTGTCAGCTCTCGACTGGCTGCAAAATGAAAGTAGGTAAATATAATCTGACCCTCTCTCATTCGCCCGTACTCAACACTGATGGGTTCTTTAACTTTCATGATCATGTCGGATTGTTCCCAGAGTTTTTCGACATCATCCATAATTTGTGCTCCGGCTTCAATATATTTTTCATCGGAAAAACCACTGCCTATACCCGCTCCCTTCTCGATAAGTACGTCATGACCATTTCTTTTTAAATTAAAAACCCCGCCCGGTAGTAGCGCCACGCGATTTTCATGGGTTTTTATCTCTTTGGGTACACCTATAATCATGGATGATGTATATTTGATAGTTATTCAGGAATAATTTATTACGTGCCAAAGGTAGGTATTTTTTCAGAAAAATTTTAAGAGACCTTTTAAAAATCCGCAGGAGTCAGGAGTCAGCATGTCCAGCATGTCCGATATCCGGTATCTGGTATCTGGTATCTGGTATCCGGTATATTTATTTTCATAATCCTATATTTAGTTTTATCCTGTATAAAAGTTTGATTAATAGAACAGAATATGATTTCCAAAGAGATACTTAAGAAAGTTCGCAAGATTGAAATTCGAACCAAAGGCATGGTTAACAACCTCTTCGGAGGAGAATATCAATCTGCTTTTAAGGGACGCGGTATGGAATTTTCCGAAGTCCGGCAATACCATTATGGTGATGATATCAGGCAGATAGACTGGAATGTGACAGCACGTACGGGTGATCCGTTCATTAAACAGTTTGAGGAGGAACGGGAACAGACACTGATGCTTTGTGTGGATATATCTTCCAGCGGTGTTTTTGGCACGAATAATCAAAGCAAGATGGAACTTGCTATAGAAATCTGTGCTGTTCTTGCATTCAGTGCAATTAAGAATAACGACAAAGTCGGTCTTCTACTTTTTACTGATGTAGTCGAAAAAGTAATTCCGCCCAAAAAGGGACGCCTGCATGTCTTGCGCCTGATACGGGAACTGCTGACGATAGATCCCGACGGACAAGGAACTGATATCAGCGAAGCTTTATCATATGTCAACAGGATGTTGAATCGCCGTGCAATTATAATATTGGCCAGTGATTTTCAGGATGAAGGGTTTGATAAACAGGTTAAAATCACCAGCCGGAAACACGACCTGGTTAATATTTTTATCAATGATGAACTGGAAGACAAACTGCCGAATATAGGTTTGGTCCCGCTTCACGATGCTGAAACCGGTGAAGAAGTGCTTGTTGACACCTCCAGCAGGAAGGTCCGGAATGAATATCAAAAGAAACGGTATGTTCGAAAGGCGAAGTTGCGGGATCAATTCATGCGCATGAAAATTGATACGATTGAACTCAAAACGAATCAATCATATGTACAACCGCTGATGAATTTCTTTCACCGCCGTGTACAGCGGTATTGAACTACCACTAAGGCACTTACCAGTGAACTTAGTAAATTATTCTCGTTTCTCCGCCGGCTTGGCGGATGCGAAACGGCCGGCCGTGGTGCTCTGCTCCACATTTATCGGGCAGCAGAGCGGCCCGCGCCAACGTCCCGGGGCAGAGCACCGGGACGAGGGATAAGGGTACAAGTCTAACGCCACAGCATGAATTTATCAGGTTCTGATGACGAGTGACGGGCTTGAATCCTCCCGGTCCTGCATCTTCTGTTTCAGCGAATCTCTCACCTCTTCAAATAAAGACATATATTCTTCCGGAACTGAGTCGGAAGCCGGTAATTCCACGTTGAGAGGATTAACAGGCTTCTCATTTTTATAAATGCGGTAATCAAGATGTGTGCCTGTTGAACGCCCCGTATTTCCGACATAACCTATAACATCTCCCTGTTTAACTGTTGCACCCGGTCGGATGCCACTGGCAAAACCTTTCAGATGGAGATAAGCAGTTTTATAAGTATTGTTATGGCGAATTTTCACGATATTTCCATTGGCCCCGCGATACTGCGCCTCGATCACCGTTCCGTCTCCAACCGACAGTACGGGTGTTCCATGGGGAGCTGCATAATCTACACCGTGATGAGGAACATTACGCTTCAAAACAGGATGAAACCTGTTGTGAGAAAAATGTGAGCTGATCCGCTGATTGTATTTAAATGGTGCTTTCAGCAATGCCTTCTGTACGCTTCGCCCCTCTTCATCAAAAAATCCATCCACATCTCCATGTGAAAAATAATAGGCCTCAAAAGTTTCATTACGATGGGTAAATTCCGCAGCCAGTATCCTGCCCATACCCAAAAATTCATCCTCGACATACTTGTTTTCGTGTAAGACACGAAACGAATCTCCTTTTCGGAGCCGGAAAAAGTCGATCTGCCAGGCAAAAATATCCGACATTTCATAGGCTAAGAGCGGCGAATTACCTTCGTCTGCTATAGCTTCATACAGTGAACTGTTAACCTGACCAAAAGCTATGCTCTTTTCAGTGACCAAGGTTCTGGATGCTTTATATATTTCGAACGAGCCATCGTCATCTTTCTTTTTCCAGTCAAAGACAACATAGTCCAAAAGGTTCGGCTGCCACACCAACCGGTTTAGAAATTCAGTGCTGTCTGAAGATGTATACGTACGATAATTCTGACCCGGCTTGAAATTCCTGACATTTATAATGTTCCGGGCCTTTTCTGTCACCTCGTATATTTCCCGGGGCGACAGATTAAATTTCTGCAATATCAGATATAAACTTTCATTACGTTGTACCTCATGATCATTGATATTTAGGCTGTCTACGGAAAAGCCAAATAAATCATAGGTCTCCTGTTCAAGCGAAACAGTCTCAATTTCTCCATCGGGTTTGTCGGGCTCTTCAGACCGGGCCGGCAGTTCCTGGCCGGGGTTGCAGGAAAAAATAAATAAGGAAATGAATAAAAAGAAAGAAAGGAATTTCATGTATCACATTCTGAGTTAAAAAATTACGTTTAAACATACCATATTCAGATCTATTATGCACACAATTTTTTCCGGGAATGCTTTTTTTGAAAGGAAAGATTTTTTCTATTTTTATCGCTTATAATTTATCCGGATTTAACCTGAAATTAACCTTTACCCTTTGTACGTGAAAATTCACAAAAACACCTACCGGTGCGTATTTTTTTTCGTGGTATATGCCTTAAGTTTTGTTAATTCGGGTTCGGCGCAGACAGTGAGTGAATATTTAAAAGCTGATTCACTTCGTGCCGGGGATAATTTCGAATTCAGCATCACCCTGAACCGGGGAGATGAATATGATGAGGTCATATTTCCGGACAGTGCAGATTTCGGCGATGCCTTTGAGATTCGAAAAAGACAACAGTATAAGGTAAATGCCTATAAAGACAGCGTGCTTTATCAGCTTCAGTTTTTCAGTACAACCGACACTCTGCTCCCCGCCCTGCCGGTAATCCTGGTTCAGGATCAGGATACTACTACTTTATATACCAATCCCGTCCCTATTTCCTTTCAAAGTCTGCTATCGGGCGAAGACGATCAGTTGCGTCCCTTTAAACCGATTTTCGATTTCGCCGCAGAATGGTGGCCGTACATTTTAGGATTCCTTCTGCTGTTAATCGCCGCCGCAGCTCTTTATTATTATTTGATACGAAAGGACCCCGAACCTGAAACCGAGCCCCGGCCAACCTTTCAGCCTTCGCCCTTTCGCGATCCTCTTAAAGAATTGCAGCAAACTCTTGCTGGTTTGAAAGAGGCACACCCCAATACGGAAGAACAGTTTGAAGAATTTTATATCAGCCTGGGAGATGCTATTCGTGAATATTTTGAATCACTTTACAGGATTCCCGCTCTCGAATCCTCTAGTCGCGAGATCATACAACATTTGAATAAAAGAGCTATTGACCAGGACCTGGTAACAGACACCAGGGAAGTATTGCAGGAAGCCGATATGGTTAAATTCGCCAAATTCACTCCGACCACCGAACAGGCGGAGAAAGCACTTGAAAAGGGGTACAATTTTTTGAAACGTGCCCGGCAGGTTGACGGTTCCAAAGTTGAACATCTGCAACGCCGCCATCGGGCAAAAGTGGAAAGAGAAAGAGAAAAGTTTAATGATAAATATAAAACCGAAGAGGAGTAAGATTAATGGACTGGGCGAATCCTCAATGGTTATGGCTGCTTCTGTTACTGATACCTCTGATCGCCGTCCAGATTTGGCGGCGCATTTCAAAACGAAATCCCAGTCTTACCTTTTCCGATGTAAGCGGATTAAAGGGCATTTCCGGGAATTGGCGTGCATACGGCAGCTGGTTTACTCCGCTGCTTCAATGGGCATCATTTGCATTGATAGTACTGGCAATTGCCCGGCCGCAGTATCAAAATACAACGGTAGAACGCAGTGCCGAGGGGATTGATATTGTCTTTACGCTGGATATTTCCACCTCAATGAAAGCGGAAGATTTGAAACCCAACCGGTTGGAAGCTGCAAAACAGGTAGCTGAGGATTTTATCGACAAACGCATATCCGATCGTATCGGTCTCGTTATTTTTGCACGACAGAGTTTCACAGTAGTACCTCCGACCCTCGATTACAGACTTCTCAAAGAACTGCTTTCCGATGTTGAGATGGGAGTTGTAGAAGATGGTACGGCTATCGGTATGGGACTGGCAACGGCCATTAACCGGCTGAAAGACAGTAATGCCGAAAGCAAAGTCATCATATTACTGACTGACGGACAAAATAATTCGGGTGAGATTGATCCGGTGACTGCTGCTGATCTGGCGGTATCGCACGACATCAGGGTTTATACTATCGGTGCCGGAACACGAGGAACAGCCCCCTATCCCGTGCGAGATCCTATTTTCGGCGACCGGTATCAGAATATAGAAGTTGATATCGATGAAGAAATGCTGATGCAAATAGCTGATATGACCGACGGTGAATATTTCCGGGCTACTGATACCGAACAGCTTGCTCAAATTTATGACCAGATCGATGAACTGGAAAAAACGGAAATCGAAGAAGTTATATATACCGACTTCCAGGATCTCTATCCCCGCTTCCTGTTTCCCGGTATTTTCCTTCTTATCCTGTCATTTGTCTCTGAAAAAGTATTCTTTCGAATCGCTGTGGAATGATTCTGGATGCTGGATGCCGGATACCGGATGGTTCGTCGTATTTATAAAAACCTGCACTTTCTAAGTGTTCTGAGTGTTTTTTAGGCACCCGTTCAGGGGTTGTTCAGTTATACGTTTGAGGAGTTATGCTAAAACCAGACAGGTTTCGAAAACCTGTCAGGTTTGAAAAGATATTGCGAATAATAAATTCCTTTTCTTAGCGTACTAAGTGGTATTCTTCTCATTCGCAATCAAAATAAAGGCTAATATTCCTTACCTTGTCGCGTTATTCGCTGTGCATAATGATCCGAAATTCGTATAAGCTTAATGGCCTTACAATCAGTTCTTAAAACGTTTGCTTCCCAGTTACCCTGGAAAGAGCTCTACAATCATATCAATAATAAAAATATTCTTCATCTTGATCACTTTGTGGGCTCTGCTCCTGCTTTTATGATCAGCAAGTTGAGCCAAAAATATGATCGCATTGTGGTGGTACTGCCTGAAACAGAACCGGCGGAATTCCTGCAAAGCGACCTCGAAGCAATAGGAGTCGAACAGGCCGTTCTCTTTCCCTCTACCGGACACAAACCATACGATGCACAGCAGATTACAGACAGTTCACTTATGGTACAACGTTCGGAAGTGCTGGAGAAGATAAACCACCGCTCCCGGAATACGATCATTACCTCCGTACCTGCCCTATTCGAAAAAATCGTTTCTCCGGAAATTTTTAACCAGGCTTCGATTACAATTAGAAACGGTGATACTGTTGATCCAGATGATCTGAAAGAAAAACTCGCGGATCAGGATTTTACCGCGGTCAAATTTGTAAGTCAACCGGGAGAATTTGCCCAGCGCGGGGGGATCCTGGATGTATTCCCTTTTTCGGGCGAGTATCCCATCAGACTTGAGTTTTTCGGTAATGAAATCGATTCGATCCGCGAGTTTGATCCAGATTCTCAGCGTTCCATTTCGTTCCTGAATACGGTGAGGTTTGTCCCCGATGTTTCCAATCTTAGCCAGGGCGGTAAAAAAAATCTCCTCTCCTATTTTAATGAGGAGACAATTTTTGTCTTAGTTAATTACGGACTAATTCTCGGCAATCTGGAGGAACGGTATACTAAAGCGGAGGAAAACTATTCGGGTCCTGATGTCAGTGACGAAGCACTTCCCCCCGATGAACTCTATCTCCATCCCGATACATTTAAACATGCTTTCGACGGGAAGGCTCAAATTTATATGGGTGGATTTTCGGAAAATATTACCTTCGACTGGAGCTATCGACTTGATGCCAGTCCCCAGCCCGTCTTCAACGGCAGTATTAAGTTGCTGCGCGAAAATATCGAAAAACTCAGCCTGCAGGGGTTCGATACTCATATTTTATGCGATAATGAGGGACAACGTGATCGTTTTGAAGAACTACTCGGGGAACCCAACCGGGATCTTCGCTATCATCTGTCGATTGAATCGATCCATGAAGGATTCATTCTTAACGAGCAGGGTCTTGCCGTTTATACCGACCACCAAATCTTCAACCGCTATCACCGTCCCAAAGTGCACAGGAAGCGCCACACGGGCGGGATATCATTCAAGGAGCTGCGCGATCTGAGCATCGGCGATTTCGTAGTACACGTGGATTACGGCATCGGCAAGTTTGCCGGCTTCAAAAAAATTGAAGTCCGCGGCGTCGAACAGGAGTCGGTCGTCCTGCGTTACCAGGAAGATTCCCTGCTCTATGTGAATGTCTCAAGCCTCCACAAAATCCAGAAATACTCGGGTAAAGAAGGTACACAGCCGCGTATTACGAAACTGGGCTCGGGACAATGGGCGCGCAAAAAAGCGCAGACCAAGAAGCGGGTAAAAGATATTGCCCGTGACCTGATTAAGCTGTATGCAAAACGTAAAGCCCAGAAAGCGCATGCCTTTTCCGGCGATACCTCCTGGCAGACCGAAATGGAAGCACGTTTTGAATTCGAAGAAACGCCCGACCAGCGGCAGGCTATCGAGGCCGTTAAAGAAGATATGGAAAGCACCATCCCTATGGACCGGCTCGTATGCGGTGATGTCGGTTTCGGAAAAACGGAAGTGGCCGTACGCGCCGCGTTTAAAGCGGTCATGGACCACAAACAGGTAGCGGTATTAGTGCCAACAACGATTCTGGCCGATCAGCATTACAAGACGTTTAAACGTCGAATGAAAGATTTCCCCGTTTCCGTTGAAGTTCTCTCCCGGTTTCGCACCAGAGCGGAGCAAAAAAATACGCTTGAGCGTCTGGAAGCCGGCAAAACAGATATCGTCATTGGTACACACCGGCTTACTTCCAAAGATGTGAAGTTTGATGAACTGGGACTCCTGATTGTAGATGAGGAACAGCGGTTCGGTGTTTCAGCCAAAGAGAAGCTGAAGAAATACCGTGCAGCGGTGGATGTTCTGACACTAACCGCTACACCCATTCCAAGAACGCTGCAGTTCTCTCTCATGGGCGCACGCGACCTGAGTATCATCAATACCCCTCCCCCCAACCGCCAGCCGGTAGAGACGGAAATTCACAGCTTTAATAAAGATCTGATACGTGATGCCGTAACACATGAGATATCCCGAGGCGGACAGATATTTTTCATCCACAATCGAGTTAAAAATATTGAGGAAGTTGGTAATATGGTACGCCAGCTCATTCCCGACATCCGGGTTCGTCATGCCCACAGTCAGATGAGCTCTTCGAAGCTAGAAAAAATTATTGAGGATTTCTATGATAACAAGTTTAACGTCCTTGTTTCAACCAACATCGTCGAAAACGGGATCGATATTTCAAATGCTAATACAATGATTATCAACCGCGCAGACCGGTTCGGTCTTGCCGAGCTTCACCAGCTGCGGGGAAGGGTGGGACGTTCCCAGCGAAAGGCTTTCTGTTATCTGATTACACCTCCCATTCAAACCCTTACCGACGAGGCCCGCAAGCGGCTGCTGGCACTTGAAGAGTTTTCAGATCTGGGATCCGGCTTTAATATTGCCATGCGTGATCTGGATATACGCGGAGCGGGAGATATACTCGGTGCGGAACAGAGCGGCTTTATCAATGATGTTGGTTTCGAGTTATACCAGAAAATCCTGAATGATGCCGTTAAAGAGCTGAAGAAAGACGAATTCAGCGATCTGTTCAGTGATGTGGAAGTTGAAGTCGAACTTCCGGAAACACAAGTTGAGTTCGATGTGCCGGCACTTCTCGAAAACAACTATGTATCAGATAATGTTGAGCGGCTTAACCTCTACCGAAAGCTGGCCAAGGCGGATGACATGCAGCAGATTGATGACTGGAAAGAGGAGCTCAAGGATCGTTTCGGGGCTATACCCCGAAATGGACTAAACCTGATTACGGCTGCACAAATCAAGCTATTTGCCTCTCGTCTGTTTATGAAAAAGGTCACCGTCCGCTCCGACCGCTTGTGGATGGTATGTCCGAAACATGACACCGAGCTCGGCGAAGAATTTTACGGTGACCGCTTCCAAAATCTCCTGAAAACTCTGCAAGATAAAGCAGACAGAAAATTTGAAGTGATCCAAAAAGGTGATAAGGTACGATTTGTCATCCATAATATTGCCAATCTGGAAAAGGCTGCGGAATTCCTGGAAAACATGACCGAAACAAAAGAAGAAGCTGTTTTGCAATGAGTAATGAGTAATGAGTAATGAGCAGTGAACAGTGAACAGTGAATTTATGCGAAATACGTAATACGTGAGATGAATTTGCATTGTGTTTTCTCTGTGAAACTCTGTGTAAGAACAAGTAGATATACCAGAAAATGTCAAATTTGAGCCTGAATAAAGCTGTTGAGTTGTTAAAGCAGGGAAAAGTAGTTGCCTTCCCTACCGAAACAGTATATGGTTTGGGGGCTGATGCTGAGAATCCTTCAGCGATACAAAAAGTTTTTGAAATAAAAGGACGTCCTGCCGATAATCCGCTTATTGTTCATATTTCATCGGCTGATATGGTTCAAATTTTTGCTAAAGAAGTACCGGATGAGGCAGTCAGACTGATGGAGGTATTTTGGCCGGGACCGCTGACGCTGATCTTCAAAAAGAAACCGGCGGTGCTCGATGCCATAACAGCCGGACTTGATACCGTTGCGCTGCGCTGGCCCAGGCATCCGATCTCTCAACAGCTTATTACGATGGCTGGACCGCTTGTTGCTCCCAGCGCCAACTCATCGGGTAAACCGAGCCCCACCAAACCGGAACATGTCCGCGAGGATTTTGGCGGCGATTTCCCAGTCGTTGAAGCCGGGGAGACCGAAATAGGTCTTGAATCAACCGTACTGGATGTTTCGCGAAAACCGTTCAGAATCTACCGTCCGGGTTCTGTAAGTGCAGAAGAAATTGAATCGGTTGCAGGAGTCAAAGTAGAAACGGATGGGAATCAAACGAACGAACGTAACGCCCGAAGTCCCGGCACAAAATATTCTCATTATGCCCCTGAGGCCAAAGTAGGCTGGCTGGATGAAAATGAAAGCCTTAAAGCATCTGATACACTGTACCTTTTACATATCAAGGATACCGGCTTTGAGGCAGAGAATGTATTCTGCTATAAAAGCAATTACGGGAATATGGCCCATGAACTCTACGACCGTTTTCGTCAGGCCGATCATATGAACTACTCTTTCGTGAAGATAGAACCTTTCACACGGGTTGAGCTCCGGGAATCATTGGTGCAGGCTTTGCAAAATCGTATAACCAAGGCTTTATCAAATGAAAAAAAATGACCACTGACTGCATCCAACCATATTTCTTGGTGAGAAATACAGGCTAGCCTGCTCATGAACAGTATTTTAAATTTTCTGTTTATCCCAGATTCTTTTTCAGGAAAGGTAGTACCGCATCCCAGGGTTACTCGCTTGAAATAGTACCGTCGGCTTTGTTTTGCTGATTATCCAGCTCAATGCCTGAGGGATTGGAAAGGGTAACTGTAAACCGTATAGAATTACCACTGAATTCACTGTCCAAAAGTTTAACGTCGATTGTCTGTTCAGTTTCGCCTTCTGCAAACGTAAGGGTGCCGATTGTTTCCTCGTAATTCTCTCCGGCTTTTGCCGATTGGTCGGAAGTGGAGAAATCCACACTGACCTCCTGATCAATTGACCCGGATAATTTGACCGGAAAGCTGATTTCCTCATCACCGGTAACTGCTTCGGCGTCTGAAATAGCTACTGTAACCTGCTCATCTTCATTATTGAGAATTGTACCCGTCGCCTGCCGTTCGCTATTCTTTAGTTCCGCCCCTGCAGCATTATCCAGTTTCATACTGAATTTACGCTCCGGAGAATTAAAAGGGGCACCAAGCAGATCCACTGAAATCATCTTTTCAACCTGACCTTCCTCAAACGTGAGCGTGCCAAATGATTCAACATAATCCTCTCCCGCTTTGGCAGATCTCCCGGATGTTTCAAAATCTACTTTAACCTCCCCTTGGGCGGCATCTGACAGAGTAACCTGGAAATTCATGGCTTCCTCACCGACGATAGCTTCAGCGTCATCAATAGACAGATTCACCTGTTCTGTCTCATTATTCAAAATCGTACCTGTGGCCTGCCGGTTGTTATTTTTCAGGGTTGCTCCAATAGCATTTTCAAGTTCCATGCGGAACTTTCGCCCCTGGGAACGAAATGCAGCACCGAGTAGCTCCACATCAATAACCTGTTCCGTTTGGCCGGCTTCAAAAACAAGTGTGCCGACAGTTTCAGCATAATCCTCTCCGGCTTTTGCAGATTGATCTTTGGTGGCAAAATCAACCCT
The DNA here is from genome assembly GCA_964590495.1 of uncultured Balneolaceae bacterium. Classification (GTDB taxonomy): domain Bacteria; phylum Bacteroidota; class Rhodothermia; order Balneolales; family Balneolaceae; genus CAZPWQ01. The sequence continues at coordinate 1,387 of CAZPWQ010000017.1, read as the reverse complement.
TACTTCATCATCAGGGGCTTCTGAAAGGGTTACGGGAAAACTGATTTCATCATCGCCAACGGCAGCTTCAGCATCCGAAATATCAAGAGATATACCATCTTCTTCATTGAGAATTATACCGGTTGCCTGCCGGTCCCGGTTATGTAATTCAGCCCCCACGGGGTTATCCAATCTCATACGAAACCGCCGGTGTGGTGCATTAAAAGATGCTCCCAACAGTTTTATGTTAATATATTGTTCGTTCTGACCCGGTTCAAAATTGAGTGTTCCGGTGGTATCAATGTAGTCAGTTCCGGATTTGGCAGATTGGTCGAAAGTGGAAAAATCAATGCTTACCTCGTCACTGTCTCCGTAATGGGTTACCTTAAAACTTATTTCTTCATCCAATCGTGAAGCTTCTGCATCGTGAATCATCAAACCAGTTCCGGTATTCAGTATTATACCGGTCGCCTGTTTCTTCCGGTTATGAATTTCGGCACCTTCCGGGTTATCCAGCTTAACTCTGAACCTTCGATGAGGAGCATTGAAAGTGGCTCCGAGCAGTTCCACATTAATCTTCTGTTCGGTCTCCCCGGCTTCGAATGTAATCGTGCCGGTGGTATCAACATAATCTTCACCGGCTTTAGCAGATTGATCAGAAGTTGCAAAATCAACGGTGACGTCAAACTCGCTGGATTCCGATAACTGAACAGTAAAAGCAATGGAATCCTCCCGATTTGACACTTCCGTGTCATCAATACCTACAAAAGACAGATCCCCAGGTTCAAGTTCATTACATGAGGCAATTATCAATAAAGATAATAATACCACAATACTGTTCGGCCAATATATCTTTTTAAGAAATATCATCGCCTATTTCGGGCTTATTTTTTGCTAACTTACGGCTAAGTTACGTATTTTCACGTAGTTAAAAAAGAGTATAATAATTCTCGATCATCATAGCTAAAAGATAATATGATCCCACTATACAAGTTTTTACTACAAAAATTACATGTAGAACAAGCCGAAATTACTATTATCAACCCGAATTGAACAATGATCACTGACACACTGATCCCTGTTCATTGCTTATGAAACGCTGTGCGTTCGGAATTCATTGATAAATATGTAACAAGTTATTTCAACTATTTCAACCTAATGCATCTCAATCACTTGCGACATAGTTAAAGCGACCGTCCATTTTCTTCTTTTTTCATAATTACTTACCAAAAATTAAAACTACTACTTAAGAGTGATGAAAAAATTATACTCCCTTCTCACCATTTTACTGGTATTGACAAGCCATTCATATGCACAAGAAACAATTTCACTGAGTGACAGTCTTTCGGGCTGGAATTACAGCTGGATAGCAGGTCTTAATGGATCACAGGCCTCCTTTTCAAACTGG
>CAZPWQ010000016.1:0-45133 GCA_964590495.1 uncultured Balneolaceae bacterium | reverse complement strand
AACAGGTCGATGTCTTCTTCTATGTTCATTGTCATACCCGCCAGTGCAACCGAATTGCCGTGCATGCGCCATTTGTGTCCCTTATAACTGAGGTTGACAGAAATAATGTTATGGCGGGAATTTTCCTGTAATCCTTTTAAAAAAGCTTTGTGCGAACCGCTATAAAATGGTTCTACCGCCAGAATATTCATGTTAGTATAAATTCTAAATTCAAATGTTCAAAATCCGAAACATTCGAGGTTGTTGTTTTTATATACCCCTGCTTTGCCGGATGCTGGTTCCCTGGTATCACGTATTACGCATTACGTATAAGTATTCACCGGCCGAAAAACGACTCGAAATCGCTGAGGGAAATATATTCAATCGTGGGCTTATTCATAGGGTCCTTATAAGGTTCCTCACAGGCAAAAAGCTGATCAAGCAGGTTTTCCATTTCCTCGTCAGAAAGTTTTTTTCCATGAGGTATAGCCGTTTTAGAAGCAAACGCCAGTGCAAGTTTATGACGGGCATCGAGTTGCAGCCTTCCTTCAAGATCTCTGTATTGATGAAGCATCGATTTAAGTACCGAATGTTCATTGCCGATATCAATATCGGCTGGAACGCCGCTGATTATGGCGGTATTACCGCTTAGCAACTGGACATTAAAACCCATGCGCTGGATAATAGGATGCAATTCCTTCAACAATGAAAATTCAGAAGCCGAAAAATCAACAGTCTGCGCAAACAACAGCTGCTGGGTACTGGGCAGTGACGATTCGGTAGCGTGTAACGCCTTCTCATAAACAATACGTTTATGAGCCGCATGCTGATCGATCATGCAAAGCCCGGATCGTGTTTGCGTTAAAATATAACGATCATGCAGCTGCCAGAATCCCCGGTCGCGCATCCGTTCGGGTCTTTGTCCCTGCAGGTTTCTCCCCGCATCTGAATCCCGGTCATCAAAGTCATAAAGTTGTCTGGAAAATGAATTACCCCTCCCCTTTGATGACGATGAATCCCTGTTTATACGGGATGGAAATTTAACCGGTCTGGAACCTCCGGATGATGAACTTCTTCCACCTGGGCTGCTGAACTCAAAATTTGTTGAGAAATCACTGCCCGGTTTACGGAAATCCGGTCGTTCCCGCTGCCTGGAAACATCCGGTACCATAAACCGTTCGTTGAGAGCTTTTTTAACAACAGATTTGGTAAGCTTGATAATACTTCGCTCATCCTCGAATTTTACTTCCTCTTTAGCCGGATGTACATTTACATCCACCTGCTTCGGATCGATATCAAGAAACAGCGCATAAAAGGGATATTCTCTTTCACCGGTCCACGTATCGTATATATTCAGAATAACATGGGTCAGGTACCGGTGCTGAAACGGCCGGTCATTTACAAAAAGGAACTGTTCGCCCCGGCTTTTTTTAGTCAGTTTCGGATCCGAAAGCATTCCGCGGATTCTCACATAACTGGTTTCCTCTTCAAAACTGACCAGACTTGCCTTATAACTTTTCCCAAACATTTCGGCTATCCGGTCTTTAAGAGGCTGTGCAGGCGGCATATCATAGATGGCATCTGTATCGGCAATCAGCTGAAAACCGATGTCGGAATTGGCAAGAGCAGCCTGTTGAACAGTTTTCAGAATATGACGGAACTCCGTTGCATCGGTTTTTAAAAATTGCCGTCGGGCCGGTACATTGAAAAACAGGTTGCGTACTGCCACAGAAGTACCGTCATCAACACCAGCCGGTTCAAACTTTTTTTCCTCACCACCCCAAACTTCATATTCATAGCCGACATCGGCACCCGGACGTTTAGTCTTCAGCGTTACCTGCGAAACAGATGCAATCGAGGCCATTGCCTCACCCCGGAAACCCAGCGTGCGAACCCGGAACAGATCATCAATGTTGTTGATCTTTGAAGTAGCATGGCGCTGAAAACACAACCTGATATCCTCTTTCCCCAATCCACAGCCGTCATCAATTACCTGGATGAGTGTGCGTCCGGCATTCTGAATAATAACTTTAATATTTTCCGCGCCCGCGTCGATAGCGTTATCCAGCAACTCCTTGACAACAGAACTGGGACGCTGTATTACTTCACCGGCCGCGATTTTGTTGGAAATTTCAGGAGGGAGCTGATGTATAATGGAATTTTCTGAATCCGTTTCCTGCGTCAAAGTAGAAGTGGAAGTTTAAAGATTTCCGATAAATATCGTTATTGTAATTACTATTACAGAAGATACATAATGTAAATTACGAGAGCCAATCCCAATGCATACATCATCACCGATCTTCCCTGATGATATTTTTTCCTTCTCCGCTGGATTTTAATACGTTGCCTGCGTCGTTCTTCCTTCTTAGGGTCGTGATACCGAAATTCGTAGTTGAACCTTTTGGGTTTGGGCCGGTGCCCGAACATAGGACGAATCATAACATCCACCTGATTGTTTTCTGGTTTTATGTAGAACGAAATATAACCAGAATATTATATAAAATGCAGTCCGGGAATATCCAGTATCCAAACATGCACCTGCATCATTTTTTTGCTATACTTCATACCGAAATTTAACCCAAAAAATTATTGTTGAAAGGCATATGAGTTACGATAAAATTACTCCTCCCAAAACCGGTACAAAAGTTGAAAAAAATTCTGATGGTTCACTGAAAGTCGGAGACAACCCGGTCATCCCCTTTATTGAAGGCGATGGGATCGGCATCGATATTACACCTGCAATGCAGCATGTCATAAACAATGCTGTTGAAAAAGCTTATGATGGCAAGAAAAAAATTGAATGGTTTGAAATTTATGCAGGCCAAAAAGCTGTGGATTTTTATGGTGATGATGAATGGCTTCCGGAAGACACTCTTAAAGCTATTGAAGAATACAAGGTTTCTATCAAAGGCCCCCTCACCACACCTGTCGGCGGAGGAATTCGTTCTCTGAATGTAGCCATTCGTCAGAAGAAGGATTTATATGCCTGTGTGCGACCGGTCAAGTATTACAAAGGTACTCCAAGTCCTGTAAAACGTCCGGAACTTACCGATATGGTTATTTTCCGGGAAAATACGGAAGATATTTACGCGGGTATTGAATATCAGTCGGGCACCGAGGAAAATGAAAAACTGAAACGGTTTCTTGTTGATGACATGGGTGTAACAAATATACGTTTTCCCGATACTACTTCGCTGGGCATAAAGCCTATTTCCGAGGAAGGCACCAAACGGTTAGTTCGCTCCGCCATTAATCATGCCATCGATGACGGCCGCGACAGTGTAACACTCGTCCATAAAGGAAATATCATGAAATTTACCGAAGGCAGTTTCAAGAACTGGGGTTATGAGCTGGCCAAAGAGGAGTTTGATGCCGAAGTTATAGGCGAAGGACCCTGGTGCAAGCTCCCGAACGGACTCGTCATAAAAGATGTGATTGCCGATGCATTTCTGCAGCAGATTTTAACACGTCCCGACGAATATGACGTAATTGCTACAATGAATCTCAACGGTGATTATATCTCTGATGCCCTGGCGGCCTGTGTGGGAGGAATTGGTATTGCACCCGGAGCCAATATCAATTACGAAACCGGGCTTGCAGTCTTTGAAGCTACTCACGGTACTGCGCCAAAATACACCGGACAGGATAAAGTAAATCCCGGTTCTCTAATTCTTTCTGCTGTAATTATGCTTCGTTATATGGGATGGAAAGAAGCCGCCGACCTGGTAGAGAAGGGACTTGAAGCTTCCATCAGTGAGAAAAAAGTAACCTATGATTTTGAACGGCAGATGGAAGACGCCACCCTTCTGAAATGCTCGGAATTCGGCGAAAATATCGTTGCCAATATGTAGTTAAAAAATAAATCAAATTTATCTCGTACCGAACCTCTGGTTCGGTACGAGCCGGCACCGCCACCTCCGGTGGCAGGTTGAATGGCTTCCGAAGTTTATCCATCAGCCTTTCGTGACCGGAAGTCACAAGTCTTGCGTATCCGCACCAGAGCCTGCCTATTCCCGACAGCAGTCGGGATTCGTGCAGGCAGGGGGCGGAACGAGGAATTGGGAGTTTTAGAGGTGAATTGGATACCGTCGGGCGGGTTTCACTTCATCTGCGAGTGGTTTATCGCTCGCCCGGCAGTTATAATATCAACGCTGACAGGATCCCGAAAATCGCCGGAACGCTGTCACGTGGACTTAAAACTCCTCAAAAGCCCGCGACTCTTTTAAAGCATTCCAGGTATTTTGGTGGACTGAAAGCCTGCTGTCTAACTGCTTTAAAAGCTCTTCTTTTGAGACAGTAACTTCAGAAAATCCCCGGTATGACTTATAATCTTCGACAGGTTCAACTTCAACTTCTGTACGGACAGCTATGTCATCAACAACCTTCTCTGCTTTTCGAAGTGAAAAGATAAACTGCGGTGAATCAACACCTGCCTCGCTGCCCAGTTCAGACGACGCATCAGAGCGAATAGTTTCAATTCTTTCTGCAACTGCAGACCTGAGATTCAATTTTGCCTGTGTTTCAGCATTATCCCCCGCAGCACTTGAATCGCCTGCCAGGGCCGTACCATAGACGATGAATAAACTGTCGTTACTTATAACAGTCTCATCCTGATACCATTCCGGATATTTTTGACTTTCTGTTTCGGAGGAATCGGCCTTTTTTGTTTCTGCAGAGGGCGCACAGGAAATGAATGAGTAGCTTAAAAGAATTAGCAACAGGCAAATAGAAATACGTGTCATTTAAAATCAGTTGATTCAATTATAAATTAATAAACTTGGATTTGATTTCCGGCAAGAAATGATGTTGTGACCCGCCAGCAAGAGGAAATTATGGCGATGTTTTTTATACCCATACTTTATTTTTTTAATTCAATATTTTTATAAGAATCGCCGGGTGTTTTAATCTCCACAGTCACAGTTGTACCACTTTTAAGATTTTGATCCATAAGGTCAATTAATGTTTCGAGATCATCAACTTTTTGTCCCTCTACACTTACAATAACATACCCTTCTTTAAGCCCCTGGACATCGGCCTTTGAATTTTCGGTTACTTCTGTAATAATTAAATCATAATTTTCCGTATCGTCCTTTTTTGAGAGCGCCATCACCTTAAATCCCAGATCAAAATCAGCGAAACTTATTCCCATTTCCCTATTCCCCTGAAAGTCTTCATCATCATGAGAATTTTCCTCGATATTAGGATCGTTGGTGGCCAGCTCCTGCCGATCTCTGTCCATTCTTCCCAGCTCTACATGTCTTTCGAATGTCTCACCGCCCCTCCACATTTCAAGTTTCACGATCTCACCGGGACGTAATACTGCAATTTTTTCCTGCAGCTGGTTCGATTCGTCCACTTCAACTCCATTTACACTTAAAATTACATCATTCTCCCGTAAGCCATGGATATCAGCAGCATCTCCGGATTCTACATAAGTAATACGCACTCCTCTGATCGATTCCATACCTAACTCATCGGCTTGAAAAGCATTGATACTTACAATTTCCACCCCCAGCAATGCACGGTGCACTTCCCCGAACTCTATAAGATCCCTTGCCACTTTTCCCGCCAGATTTGCAGGCACCGCAAAACCGTAACCTTGGTAGCTGCCGCTCTGGGAAGCGATGGCAGTATTTATACCCACTAATTCTCCGCTGGTATTTACAAGAGCTCCGCCGCTGTTTCCTTTGTTAATTGCGGCATCCGTTTGGATAAAACTTTCTACCCGCATCTGGTCCTGAATTATTTGCACATCCCGGCTGAGGGCACTCACTATACCGGCTGTGACAGTTGACTGCAGTCTGAATGGATTGCCAATAGCCAATACCCATTCGCCTACATCCAGCTGATCGGAGTCGCCCAGAGTAATAGATGGCAGCTCCTGTGCATCTATTTTGATAACAGCCAGGTCTGTCGTGGGATCGTTACCTACAACACGGCCGTTAAAAGTTCGTTTATCGTTCAACACCACTTGGATCCCCTCCTCAACTGCACTGTCAATTACATGGTTATTAGTAAGGATATATCCATCTGTGGTTATCAGAACACCCGAACCCACCGTACGGGCCCTTCTGGGTATAAACCGGTCCCAAAAACCAGGATCCTGATCCTCATGGAATTCATCATCAGGAACGGGTATGTTCCTGCCATTAACCGGAATTGTGGTTTCAATATAGACTACGGTAGGCCTGACGCGTTCAGCTATATTTTTAAAAAGAAACCGGTCATCTATTTTCTCGAGATCTTCGTCACTGAAAATTGGGGTACTACTGCGGGTAACTTCTGTTACCTTTACCTCTGCCAGATCATCAATGGTATTATTTTGCTGATAGAAGGCAACCAGGGATCCGAACAAAACCCCTATAAGTATCAGTAATATACCTGTTAGATAACGATCCCGCTTTTTCATAACTAATCCTGCAATATTTGTTCAAAAATAGCATCCGACTTCCGGTCTCTGAGTCCTTCCACGTGGTATTTCAAATAGCGGTCAAAATGTTTGATCAAATCCTTAAGCTCACCTGCCTGAAAAGATACGTCAAAGAATTTCGAGCTTTTTTGTAAGGCGAACAATACGTAATTCAATTGATTTTGTGTCAATTTATAAGAGTAATTCGATGCCGCCTTTGTGCTAATTAAACCCGTTTCCACATTCAAATAATTCGTTCTTTCGAAAGATTTTTTAAATTCCTCAAGCTGCAGCCCCAGACCCATCAGATTTGCAAGCCTTACCTGAATGTAAGGGAAAATTTTTTGAGGCGGTTTATCTGTGGAATCAAGCCATATAAGCAATTTTTGGGTGAATTCGAATAGGGGCTCATTGACTTCACCCTCATGTAATAGCTGACTGATTAATTCCATCGCCGATGTGGCAGTAGCCATTTTCTCGAAATTGGTTCTGAGATTGAGTGTTTTTTCCAACAGACTGGCTTCTGTTAAAATCTGAACCGATCTGGAACTTTTATAATAATAAATCACATCAAGCAGATTGCCCACTTCGATAAGGCCTGAAAATTTATTTTTTGGCCTTTTTGCCCCTTTTACAATCAGGGCGATTTTACCATGTTCGCAGGTGAACATGGTGACAATCTTACTTGATTCCTGATAATCAACCGACTTAAACACAATGGCTTCCGTGTGGGCAATCATAATTATATTTACGGCAAATTTTCCTGTATAAACACTGGAAAAAGTATAGGGGCTTTGCCGTTGTAATCCAATAAAAGATACAACAGGTGTTTCTCCATCCCGGAAAAGCAGGGAAAGCTAATTGCCCCCGGTAAGTTGAAATGATCTCACACCTTCCTGCGAATTGAGCGATTCGTGAAGCGGGCGTAACCTTTGGGTGGTAGTTTGGAGAATGGAATCAAAATCATTCCCGCTGTTGGTGAACTGATCTTCAAAACGGATGATATCGTTACGATCAACCCACGGCGAAATTCCATCCTCATTTGAAGGCAGGAATGAGGCATCAAAATTTTGTGTACTTATTAATGAGCTGGAATTAACAGGACTATTATCTGCAGCAGAAGGAGATTCTGCAGCTATATTACCTTCAGAAGTGTATTTGCCCTCATAACTATCAACTGACAGCCACATACCACCGGCTGTAACGGTGAGAGCAACTGCAGCAGCCACAGTATATTTCACGGCAGGCAGAATCGGAATAAATTTATTCCGCTTGTGTTCCTTCTGCCTTGCCGCTTTTTCAACAATAGACTCGGTAAGATGAGATGGCGGCTCGACCTCTGGTAAGTTGTCAAGCTTATGGAGGGTTTGCCGCATGCTTTCGACCTCAATGAGGAGGTTTTCATCCTCCATCATTGCTCGTTCCATTAACACCTCTTCCGAGGGGTCCATCTCTTTCATTAAATACCGAATACAATCATTATCCTCGTTGCGCATAATTATTTTCTTCTTGTTCTTTTTCCTGGTCAAAGAGTTTTCGAAGATTTATTAACGCATACCGCATACGTCCTAGTGCGGTATTTATTGAAACATCCGTCAATTCTGCAATTTCTTTAAACGGCATTTCATAATAGTGCCGTAACATAACCACTTGACGCTGTTCTTCAGGAAGATCCCCGATATGTTTCATCAAACTGCTTTTCGCTTCATCTTTTTCGAGTTGTTCCTGTGCGCTGACAATATCTTCATCAGGCAAACGATCATAAAAGTCTGTATTTGACTCTTTATCGTAGTTAGAACTAACGTCGACAAAACGTTTTTGTTTTCTAAGATAATCAATTGTCGCATTATGAGCGATACGCATGACCCAGGCAATCCACTTGCCCTGTTCATTGTAGGTATCGTCCATTTTAGTGATAACTTTCGTAAATGTCTCCTGAAAGATATCATCTGCAATCTCGCCACTTCCCACCATGCTGTAGATGTAGGAGTAGATTTTCGTCTGGTGACGATTCATTAATTCACTAAATGCCTGCTCATCACCGTTTTGGCGATAAAACCGCACCAGATCCTTATCATCCAGTTGCTTGTATTTTGAGCTGATATGTTCGGATTGTTCAAGTTTCATAATAACCTCACACTTGATTTAAGAATTTTCGGGCGGCGATGCAACTCCTTTTTTGTTTATTTCCATCACATTATAACAGTTATACCCGCCAGATAAATCCTATTATTTATGCTGAATCTAAATAAGGTTTACTGTTTATAAGTTCAATTGTTTCAATAAAAAATAAAGGATATTTACATTTTACCCGTTCTAAACAATTGTAACTCATACAGGGCATATTATATATAACATATTAATGCTACCTGGGAGTCGCTTTTCCCGTGTTAAAGTGCTCAAAGACACGATTGCCCATTTTAACACCAATAGCTCCCTGCAACTGTTCTTTAGATGTTTCTTTAATGGTCTTTACCGACCCGAATATATTTAACAATTTTTGAGCCGTTTTATTTCCTATCCCTTTGATTTCTGTTAATTCTGTTTTGATTGTGCGTTTCGAACGTTTATTTCGGTGAAAATTTATAGCAAACCGGTGAGCCTCGTCACGTATCTTTTGCAATAACTTAAGAGCCGAAGACTTTTTAGGTATCATTACGGGAGTTGACTCACCGGGCATAAATATTTCCTCCAGCCGTTTTGCAAGTCCGATAACTTCACACTCTCCATAAAATCCAATCTCCTTCAGTGCTTCAACCGCACTGCTCAGTTGCCCCTTCCCCCCGTCTACAACAATAAGATTCGGAATGTGTTGTTTTTCCCTCATCACGCGCGTATAGCGACGGGTTAATACCTCTTTCATCGAGGCAAAATCATCTGGTCCATCAACAGTTTTAATATGAAACCTTTTATACTCGCTCTTCCTTGGTTTTGCGTCCACAAAGCAGACCATTGATGCTACAGGATCGCTGCCCTGCAGGTTTGAGTTATCAAAACATTCAATGCGCCGGGGCAGCTGACTAAGCTGCAATTGCTCTTTCAACTCTTTGACGGAATGGGGAATCCTCTGCCGTTCAGCTTTTTCTTTTTCCAGTCTGCGTTCCCCAAGCAAGAATTTGGCATTGGAAAGAGCCATTCGCATCATTTTCGCTTTTTCTCCGCGCTGCGGCATATGGATAGGAACCTTCTTTCCCCTTTGCTGCCACAAATATTGTAACAATGGCTCCTGTTCTTCAAATTCATCGCTCACATATACTTCTTCGGGAATCGCACCTGAAAACTGGCTTGTATAATAATCTTCGACAAATGACTGCAGCATATCCGACCGCTGAAGGTGATCGATATTCTTCAAATACCGGTGAAACTTGCCGATAAGTTTTCCTTCCCTGATTTTAAATAATACACCGCACGCCTCCGATATTTCTTTATCTACCTTGACGGCAAATACATCACGATCAATCTTTTTATCGGCCACCATCTTCATCTTCTGACTATACCGATGTACAGCTTCCAGACTGTCGCGAAGACGTGCCGCCTTTTCAAATTCCAGTGCATCGGATGCGATCTCCATTTCTTCTTTCAGATCCCTTATAAGAGCATCTGTTCTTCCGTTCAACATACGCTCTACCTTGTTGATCGTCTCTCTGTATTCCTCCAGGTTCCAGTCTCCTGAGCAGCTTTCCAGATAATCGTCAAAACATGAATGCCACCTTGGAGCACCCTTGGTACGATTTATATTCTTTCGTGAAACGGCGCAGGTACAGAGGTCGAAAGTCTTGCGAATCGATTCAAGCATCCGCTTCATCTGGGTAACACTGTCGTACGGACCGTAATACTTGCTCCCGTCATTGATCACTGTTCGGGTGGGGTACACCCGGGGGCGCTCATCATTTGTGACACATATATACGGATAACTTTTGTCATCACGGTACAGAATATTATATCGCGGATGGTGCTTTTTAATCAGGTTGTTCTCCAGGATGAGCGCTTCAGCCTCCGAGTCGGTAACGATCACTTCCAGATTTTCGATTTTCGATACCATCACCTTGATTCGTCCGTCGTGATCACTGGAATTCAGAAAATAAGAACGGACACGATTTCTGAGTCGCTTTGCCTTACCGATATAAAGCAGCCGTTCCCGGCTGTCCTTAAACATATATACACCGGGTGACAGCGGGAGATGATCCACTTTTTCCTTCACATCTATATCGATACTGCTCATTGTTCAGTTAAATTGCCAACAACAGGACAAGCGGTGACTTGTCTGAAACCAAATTATACTCTATAAGTTACATACTAATACATTGATAGAAAACCATCTTTTTGCCGGATTCAGTACTTTATACTGATATTCTCAAGGCTCAACAGTCGGATCATTAAAGCCGATTTTTGGGCATTTGTCACGAATCCATTTCTTTATCCTTAATCCCGAAGAGATTGAACATGAATAGCCCCGTATGGAATGCGGGGTAATCAGTCAATCAATTAATACAACCCCGGTGTGGGTTGAATAAATTCTGATCCCCGGCTTCGCAGGTGGCTAAGTTTGATTATTTTTCATCTATGACATACCTCTAATTGGTTATAGTGCAAATCAAGTAACCCAGAAACAGGTTCGGAATCTGAAGCATATATAAAACGTTAACGATTTATTGGTAAATCAAGAATATGTTACCTGTTGGTTCTTAAATATTTAAGAACATAAGAAGACAAATGATCATAAATGCATTATGAAACATACTCAAACGAATCCCGACATACCTATTCTATTCGAGGATGATCACCTTATGGTAATAAGTAAACCGGTGAATGTACTTGCACAGGCTGATCATACAGGCGATGCAGATGTACTGAGCCTCTGCAAGGAATATCTGACAAAAAGTAACTCCGGCAATAATTACCTGGGGCTTATCCACCGGCTCGACCGTCCTGTCGGTGGTCTGATGTTATTGGCCAAAAACTCCCGTGCTGCAAAAATATTAAGCCAACAAATAAGTGACCGCACTATTCAGAAAACTTATTTGGCTGTAACATCCGGAGAACCTCCTCAGAACAGCGTTTTAACTCATTATCTTATTAAAGACCGGGAAAAAAATATTGTGAAGGTTGTACACGGGGATCAGCGTGATTCTAAACAGGCTATTCTCTCCTTTTCCTTGATGGAGAGAACAGACAGTTTGAATCTGCTTTCTGTACACCTGCACTCCGGCCGGCCCCATCAAATCAGGGTACAACTTTCAACGGAAGGTTACCCGGTGTGGGGTGATTACAAGTATGGTCCCGATCAGCCAGACGGAAGGAATATCGCTTTGCGTGCCGTAGAATTAATATTCGTTCACCCTGATACAGATGAAGAAGTGAAGTTTGAACTTGCACCACCAAATAGAGAACCCTGGTGCCGCTTTAATATTACTTTTAATTAATACACTGACTGTTTCATATTTCTCAGAAAGGTATTGAATGGATTCTATCTTTTGAGCGGTGAATATATGTCTTAATTTGTTTCTTTCCTGTAGTAAATTTTTTTACAAAATTTGGAACACTATTATAAAGCTGTTTGTTGATGAATCTAGCCGACTAAAGAAAGTCGTTCTAAAATAAATGAATATGAGTGATCTCTTAGCCCCATGTCTACGCAAGAATTATCAAAACGTGAAGCGATAATACTTATCACACCTGTTGTAGATGAGGAAGCATCCAAACAGGAGAAAGATGCTTTCTTCGCTTTTATTCAACATGACAACGAAGTACGCCGGAAGTACGAAGCAGCCCGTAACATTAAAAAACTGGTTTCAAACCGTTGCCCCCGGATGAAAGCCCCTGAATCTCTGTGTGAGCGGGTTAAGATGATTATTGCATCGCAACAGCTCATCAGGGAAAATCAAAACTCTGCTGATCCTATTTATGATATACCCTGTCCCGGATCTATACAAAAGGATAGTGAGCAGGTACTCTCTTCAGGGAAAAGATCCGGGTACTCGTTTACTAACTGGCTGTTTTCTTTTGCTGCCGGTATTATTGTTTTACTCATAGTCGGCGGTGTGTTTTACTACAGCAATACTCCACAGGATTCGAACAATATTGTCTCATATAATATTGAAGAATCCGCATTTGAACATTTTCAAAAAAATAATGGCAGTTTTGTAGAGCCCAATATTTCTACCGCAAGTATTGCTTCCGCTGAAAATGAGCTTGCACAAAACTATGATATGAAAATTACAGTACCATCTTTAAGTAATGCTGATTTTAAAGGTGTTGTTTATTCAGAATTCGTCCCCGATTTTGAAGCACCGATGCTCGAATATTATCTCTCGTCTGAGGATCAATATATTTATATTTTTGTGTTTAAAATTGATCAACTTGAGAGATTCGGTAAACTGGTCCGTAATAAAGAAGCTATTGAAGAATGTAATCAGCCGCAAAAATATCATGTGCGTAATGTTAACGGCAAGCATGTAGTTTCGTGGAAGTGGGATGACATCTGGTATGCTGCCATATCCAATCATTCCGGAGATACTATCGCCTCACTTATAGATCACCCCAAATAGTAACAGGAAATAAATATTGTAAGAATACTACAGGTAGATTTTTCCGGTAATCACCGGGACATAATTGCTGGAAAAAGGACCTTCTGAAGGTTCTACTGAAATCCTGATTCTCTGACCCTGTGCGGCATTATATTCAGCAACTGAATTTCCTGCACTCAAGAGATTATAAATGATACTTCCGACGATCAGGATTTCACCGATAAGAATTTTAGTATCGGTGAGAGAAACACTTTTGTTATCGACGTTCAATGCATCCGCAAATCTTCTGCCGAATATTTCGCTCGTAGCATCCGCCATAAGATAACCACCCGCAGTGCGTGCCAGCAATCCCAGCAGACCACGGGTATAGTCGTCGGCATAAAAGTTCGCCGTTGACGGACCCATCGCTAATCCATACAGTGCCATAGCCGCACCTACAGTTTGAATAGTGTTATTTTCAAACAGTGCTACCGAACCGACACCAACGGCCAAAGGCATAAGAGTATTGGTTGCAGCAAGGCCTCTGGCCTGCTCTACAGTCTTGGCTTCAAAACGACTGCCTCCCAGTTCCGGTTGAGAAAATGCCGACGGACTAGATACAAGTAAGAATAGAATGAAGGGACATAAATGAATTACTGTTTTCATAGTTCACAAATATTAAAAAGGAATAGCCAGAAACAAAAGTATAAATATCTTTAAAAACAGAAGGTGTATATCGTCTTCAGCCCCATTATTAATTTTGTTGCCCATCACCTGTAAAGGGCACAAAACGAACCGGGATCTTTTTTTCCCGGCGTATTTCGCCGTCTTCACCTTTCGTAACTTTCAACATAAATTGCCCCTCACCTCTTGATCCCACCGGAATCACAAGTACTCCCCCCGGTTTTAGTTGATCGGTAAGTGGCTGGGGAATCTCCTCCGGTGCTGCAGTAACAATAACAGCATCATAAGGTGCATGCTCTTCCCAGCCATAGAAACCGTCACCTGTTTTCGTTTCTATTGTTTCATAGCCAAATTTTTCCAGCAATTTGGAAGTACGTTTTGCGAGCTCTTCCACTATTTCTATCGTATATACATGAGGCGTTATTTCCGATAAAACGGCTGCCTGGTAACCGGAACCCGTTCCTATCTCGAGCACTTTATCTCCAGCTGAAAGATCCAGCAGGGAAGTCATATAAGCAACAATATAAGGCTGGGAAATAGTTTGGTCATAACCGATGGGAAGCGGCCGGTTCTGGTAAGCATATTGACGATAGGTATCCGGAATAAACAGATGCCGCGGGACGTGCCGCATTGCCTCAAGGGTACTGCTGTCTTGTATACCCTGCTGCTTAATTCCTGTTTCAACCAGCCGGTGCCGTTCTTCCCGGCGTTCCGAAAAACGCGGGCGCGACCATTCCAGTGTATCAGATTGTATTACTGACATCTTCGGGTTAACATCCGGGAGGGTTATCTCACCCTCAAACGAGGTGGCATTTAATATTAAGATAATGGAAGCGGTCAGGAGAACTGCAGCTCCCAAAACAGATGTTTTTCGAATATTCATATCAGTAAGATTTCTCGACCTTTCTACCTAAACTATTCTGAGGCAGTAAATATTCCAAGCTGTCGAATTGAACCACTAAGGCACTACAGGCCACTAAGAAAAAATAACCCGTTCTGAGGGAGCTTTGCTCCCGCCATCATACTTTCCCCCTGACAACAGGCCGGATTTCACTGTCGTATAATTCACGAAGCTTCCGGTGGATGGAATTTGAAAAAGGCTTTAATTCGGAAGCATAAATATTGCTTACAACCTGTGTTGCTTTTGATGCCCCGGGGATAACGGTGGTTACCTGCGGATGATCCAGGATCCAGCGTATTGCAGCCTTGGGCAAAGGAACCGGTGGAAGAATTTCCGATACCTTTGGTATCAATTCGAGCCCCTTTTTAAAAGGTACACCCGAAAAGGTTTCTCCCACATTGAAAGCTTCCCCGTTCGCATTAAAATTACGATGATCATCTTCAGAAAATGTGGTTGATTCATTAAATTTACCGGTAAGCAAGCCGCTGGCCAGCGGTACGCGGACAATTATTGCCACATCCTTTTCTTTGGCCCGGACAAATAATTCGTCGGCGGTATGTTGACGAAAAACATTGAATATAACCTGTAGGGATGCGAGTCCGTCATATTTCAGGCATTCCAAACCTTCCTCTATGGTTTCAACACTAGCACCCCAGTGTTTGATAAGTCCTTCCTCTCTTATTTTTTCCAAATGTTCGAATACATCTCCCTCTACCATTTGCTCTTTCGGTATACAATGAAATTGCTCCAGGAAAATTTGCGATATATCCAGACGCTCCAGTGAATCTTCTACATGTTGTCTGATGGATTCGTATTCAAAATTTTGCGGCCAGCCGTTGCCAGCGTCTTCCCTGCGGCCCAGCTTTGTTGCAACATAAATCGATTGATCCGTGGTTTTAAGAAATTCACCGATCAGTTTTTCTGAACGTCCTCCACCATATATATCGGCTGTATCGATAAAATTACCGCCATTTTCAACATAGGCTTCCAAAATTTTAAAAGATTCTTCCTCTGATACATTTCCCCACTCGCTGCCACCCAACTGCCATGTTCCCAATCCAATCTCGGCAACTTCAATGTCCTGAAAATCTCTGAACTTCATCTGTCTGGATTTGAATTTATAGCTTTAATGAAATGTCTAATGGTACATGCCATTCATGATGAATACAAATTAATTGCGTTATATAAAACCAATTCTCATGCATTATCAGTCGGAAAAATTAAAAATATAAAGATCGTTGGTGTAGTCATGGTGTCAACCATAACATGTCGGGTAAAACCTGTCAGTTTTAGAGCATTGTTGCATTGGTGACTTAATATCTAAACTAAATCTGACAGGTTTGCGATTGACATGACACTGGTGTAGTTATCCGGTAATTAGTAAGGTGGTTATTGGTATTTTAGCCACAGTTCTCGCAGCCGGCGGAGAAATAGGCATTGTTTCTATGCGCTGTGCCTTTTCGCTTTGCATCCAACAAATTTCTTAGTAAACAATGCAGACTAAACCAAAGCTTTTAGGAACGCAGCCTTACTGATAAAAGCCATTATCATAGCAAGGAGTGTGGAAATCAGTGTTCCGATCAGCACGTATTCGGCAAAAGTACGGCTTTTAAAATCCTGGAATCGGGCTACACCTTTTGCCGCCAGAATAAATCCTACTGCTGAATATTGTCCCGCCAGTACAAAAACAAATACAAAAATCCGTTCAAGCAAACCTATAACCCTTCCTGTATTATACTCACTTTCATCGACTTCCCTGCTCTTCTCTCCCAAAGCCTCCAGACGCATTACCTGTAGCAAATACCGCAATACAATGTTTACTTCATTAATTACCATAAGAATGCCGAAAAACATTATCTGGACCTGTAATACTTCCGACGTCGAAATGGTTATGCCCGGGAATATAACCTTCTCCAAAAAACTGGAAAAATCTCCCGGCAGCGTGTTTACATCAAGAGAAAATAAGGGACTGCAAAATATGCCTGCAATAATAATATGAAGCAGCAGGATTAGCCCCCGGTTGCGATTTAACTTTTGAATATCTGTTTCAGCATAATACATCAGAAACGGATAACACAGCAGATAAGCCAACAGCAGAAACCAGCTGAGGTTAACCTGCAATATAATGAGCACCACCAGCGGTATCAGTGCTATTTTGATAATATCCCTTTTGCCAACTCCCCCGTCTTTGAACGTCAGCTTGAGACGCGACAGCAAAATGATGTTCAGTAAAAATAGAAACAGTTGATAGTTCATAGCTTCAATTGTCTGTTAATCAATTCGGTAATACTGTTTTTCAGATTGAGAATTACATCCAAAGATCCTCCGTCCCGATTTTTATAGACAGCTGATTCCGAAATATCCAGGTGTTCCGCAATCTCTTTGAAGCTAACCCCCTGATCCAGCAGATACAATATGGTGAACCGTGTTTTTTTCCAACTGCTCATTTCCCGGGATACCAAGTGCAGGCTTCCGTTAATCAAATTAAGCAAACTATTATTACCGGATGTATCCGCTATACTTATGTGGTATATAAACCCGCTTTCTTTCAATAGGTCGATGCCGCTTCTTGCCACATAAAAAGCCGGGCCGTCCATACCTATCGCCTGTTCCCGGTTTATCGATGTGGATATAGATCCGATTCCAATGGAAAACCGTAGATTAACGGGATGCAGCTCGCTCATAATTTTCCACGTATGCTGTAATAAAGAATCCGCACTATTATAAACAGCCTGGAATTCATCTCCGAGTGTAATTGTAGGTGGTGAAACTAATCCCCCTTCTTCTGTATTTATATCTTCCAGGGCTTGCTGAAGGAGCTCCTGTATTTCTTTTCTTTTTTGGGGATCAAGCGCTTGAGAACTTTTAATATCCCCTATTAATACAATTGAATTCATAATCTGTTGGATTTGGATTGCCTATATTTAACCATTTTGGTTGAAAATTCCAAAATTCAACTAAATTGGTTGGAAAAAGTAAAATTCAACTATTTTGGTTGAAAGAAAGAACAAGGGATCAACCAAACGGCATTATTGCATTTAAACTTATATCTGGTAATTTAAGAGCAAGAATAAATTAACCCGGAATACGCTTTGGCTGACTATAGTATAAAACTGGAGGATTTGCTGGATCATCATTTGATAGCTAACGAAGAACTTGTGAAAAAAAAGCAGCTGGGGGGTGTAGGTTATCTGATCAACGGGAATATGTGTCTGGGTATTTATGATGAGTTCCTGGTGGTACGTACAGGAAAACCGCTGGCCGATAGTTTGATTGAACAACGAGGTATCGAACGCTTTGAAAAAGGCAATGAAGATCTTGAAGAGTTTATTATGGTGAAACCGGAGATTTATAACCATTCAAAAGCCATGAGCAAGTTTATAGAAAAAGGTATTGATTACACGTCGGGATTGCCGCCCAAAGAGGTCTGATTGAGTCATTGAGTCATTGAGTCTGCCTCATCCATGAGGTTTGTAATTCCGTCATACATTTTGGCAAGTTCCTTTCTTGTGGTACAATACGGTGGCATCAGATACAGCACATTGCCCAGCGGGCGCAGTAATAATCCTTTGTCTACACAATTCTTCTTTATAAAATCAGCAACCGGATTCAGATATCCTTCCTCCTCTTCGTTGATGACATCCATTGCGGCAATCGTACCTGTGACACGTTGATGTTTTAACCTCGGATGATCCCTTATCTCAAGAAGGTGTTCTCTGTGCCACGATTCCATTTCTGAAAACACCGGCTCATGATCATGCATCAGATCTAATGAAGCCAGCGCTGCAGCACAACCAAGGGGATTTGCCGTATAACTATGTCCGTGCCAGAAAGTTTTCATGGGATCAGCGCTGTTAAATGCTTCAAATATTTCATCGGAAGCAACAGTAACCGACAGAGGAAGGAAACCGCCGGTCAGCCCTTTGGCCAGACAAATAAGATCCGGTTCCACCTGCGACCTGCGGCTGGCAAACCAGTCGCCCGTTCGCCCGAAACCGGTCATTACTTCATCAAAAAGAAGCAGTGTATCAAACTGGCGGTTTACCCAGTGCAATTTTTGGAGAAAGTCCTCACGGCACATCCGCATGCCACCGGCACCCTGTACCAGTGGCTCAATCATAATACCGGCATAAGTTTCCGGATGCTCGTCGAGCATCGTTTCCAGCCGGTGAATAATTTCATCCTCCCGGTCTCCGACAGTTGTATCTCCGATCCAGGTATCGGGGTACGGCAGAAACTCAACATCAAAAAGAAGATCTTTAAAAACATCGGTGAATACCGAACGGGAACCGGCCGACATAGCACCGAACGTATCACCGTGGTAGGCGCCCTCAAAACAGATGAATTTCCGGCGCTCCTGCCCCCTGTTCCGCCAGTACTGGTAAGCCATCTTCATAGCCACTTCAACGGCTGTGGACCCGTCATCCGAAAAAAAAACCCGGTTAAGATTTCCGGGCAACTCCTTTGTAAGCCGTTCGGATAACTCCTCCGCAGGTTCATGCGTGAAATTGGCAAAAATAACCTGTTCCAGTCTCTGTGCCTGTTTAGCTATAGCTTCGGCTATTTTGGGATGGCTGTGTCCGTGTATATTGACCCACCAGCTCGAAATACAATCCATAATACGCCGGCCATCCTCAAGTTCCAGCTGAAGTCCTTTACCGCCGGTAACCTTCAGCGGTACCGGAGCTTTCTTCATAATGGTGAACGGGTACCATATGTTTGGATGAAACTTGTTCATATTAAATCCGGGTCTATTTTTTTATATGCTATTGTAATTCGGAAAAAAGTTCTACCTGTCACGAAATCGTTCTGTAAATATTTTTCTGACCGTTTCCGGGTTCAAATCATCAGCAAACTCTATTTCTGCCAATATATTAACCTGTCCGATTTGTTCGATAGTACGCCGGTTACTTTCATGCGCGGGACCATTTAAAACTACCCCCATAATAGAGATACCGCGATTTCGCAGCGCCTCCAGTGACAAAAAAGTGTGGTTGAGTGTTCCCAGCTCACTTCGTGCAACCAACAACACAGGGATATCAAGGTGCTCAATTAGATCGATGATCATGTGTTTGTCATTTAATGGCACCAACAATCCTCCGGCGCCTTCAATGATCAGGTGATCAGATTCAAAGCCCGGCAAGGTAAAATCATCCAGGCTTATTGCAACATTGTCGATTTCGGCTGCTGCATGGGGCGACATCGGCGTATTCAGGCGCCAGGTTTCAGGAATGAAGTGGCTTTCGGCCAAACCAGTTACACGCCGTACAAATTCGGTATCTGTTTCCTCCTCTAATCCTGCCTGAACCGGTTTCCAGTAGCTTGCCTCCAGACCTGCCGTTAATATCGATGATACAACTGTTTTACCTATGCCGGTATCGGTGCCGGATACAAAAATATGTTTAGGCCATTCGAATGCCATAAATCTTCTTTATTTAAATCTAAAAACAGAAGCGTCAAAGTTATAAAGTCATTTGTTTTATACAAACTTCAATGGCAGGTAATTGCCTAAATGCCTTTTTACCCTCTCCCTCGATCCCTCTCCTACAGGGCGAGGGAAGCTTTGCCCTGTAACCAGGTATTAAACATATCTAAATTTTATTGCTATCCAATGGAACAGGGCGCTTGGAACCGGGCCGATCTTTGCGGTCCCTGAAAAGTCCCCTTCGGCGGAGGGGTGAACGGCTCATGGGTTTTTTGGACGGGACGGGGGTGAGTTCGATATGGCAACAGACAGAAGGTGGGATTAGTAAACAGATTCCAGACCGGAAAAACATAAAACGACCATGTTTCGCTCCAAGTCTGCAGCGTGAAATTACATCATTTGGTGACCGGAGAATAAGAAAATGCTTAATTTTGCAGTCTGTATATTACAGGGAGACTGTATTGTACCCGTACGGGATTGCCACGCTGTCGGCCGGGTTCGAACTCAGCTTGTTTTACGCAGCGAAGTGCTTCTTCATCGGCACCACCGCCAATGCCTCTGATAACTTTCGGATCCTCGACTTTACCCTCTTCATTTACAATAAACTGCACGATTACCCGTCCTTCAATACCGGCTTTTCGTGCTCTTGAGGGATATTCAACGCATCCCTGCAATTTGGTCTGGCCTCCAATCAGTTTGGGCATTTGTTCAACGGCTATGAAGAAATCCTCTTCTTCCTCTTCCTCCTCAGGCGGAGGAGGTGGCATTTCAAGAGGATCATCGATGTTAAAATCAGCATTAATCATGATTTCATCATCTTCAATTATTTCATCGTTGGGAACTTCCACCGGCACCCGTGGTTTAGGCGGGGGCGGGGGTCTCTCCTCCTGTTTTGTCTGTATAATATCCTCCATCTGAATAACTTCCTGTTCTTCCGTCAGGTTCAGATCCTGTTCACCCGGTCTTAATTCAATTTTGGTAGCAACCAGGAAGATAATAAGGACGAGGAGTAAAGCTATTTCCAGAAATACTGTATAATACTTCTTTAAATCAGCATCAGGCTTTTTTCTTTTATCCATATGCTAACCTCCTTTCACGGCAAGTTAATTAATGGCACGTATTACTATATAGTAAATTTACATTTAAAGATAAAGTACTTAATCAATATCTTTCATATACTTATCCAGCTTTTGCCGGTTTTCTTCCTCTTCTCCTGTTTTTTTAGCCCATTTTTCCAGAATATATTTTACAGCCTGATGTGGTGACATGTGGAAATGTGTTCCTCCAAGTTTCCGGGCTAAACCGGAACGCATCATAATATCCCTGATAGGTCCCTTTAAGCCTGCAAAATGCAAATCAATATCAAGTTCGTGAAGGCTTTGTACTACTATCTCCAGTGCTTCGATAGCTGTTGTATCAAGGTCATTAATACTGATACCGTCAATAATGACTGCCTTAACCGGCCTATTTTCCTTTTCGCTTTTCTTAAGAATAAACTCCTTGAAGTATTCGGCATTATTAAAAGAAAACGAGGCATCCACCCGCAATATAAGGAGGTCTTCTATCTGATTTGCATCCGGAAATCGTTCGACATCGCGAAAATTTCGCGAACCTTTCAAATGCCCCAATACAGCTACATGCGGACGACTTGCACGCATCATTACTGCGATAAGGGAAGCTCCCACTCCCAATAATATCCCCTCCTGAATTCCAACCAAAAGGGTCGTTACAAAAGTAAATATAGCTATATAACCGTCTCTCTCTTTCGTCCGGAACAAATAACGTACTTCATCAATGTCGATCAGACTGATGGCTGCGATAATGATTATTGCCGACAGTGCCGCTATCGGTATATAATAAAAGAGAGGAGTAAGTATAAAAAGGGAAACAAAAACAACTAATCCGACAACGGCATTTGTCAGTGGACTTTTCGCACCCGCCTGCTCGTTAATGGCCGTCCTGGAAAAACTGCCCGACACCGGTATGCCCCTGAATATACCCCCCAGGAAGTTGGCTGTTCCGACAGCAAATAATTCTCTGTTTGAATTTATGGTGTAGTGATATTTCGATGCAAACGTTCTGCCAAGCGAAACTACGTTCATGAACTGGATAAGTGCCAACGTAATAGCTGTTGGCATCAGCCGACGCAGGTTGTCCGGCTCAATAGTGGGAAACGCCACTTTGGGAATACCCGATGGAACTTCACCAATCAGCTGCAGGTCCTTTGGTTGCAATCCGGTAAGCCAAACGATAAGTGTAGAAAAAAGTACAATAATTAACGCTTCAGGTGCTATCGGAAAATAACTCTTCACCAACAACAATACTACCACCGAACCCACCCCTATTGTAGCTGTAATAAACTGGACATCATATATCTTTTGATACAGATCAACCAAAAGTGTATAAACATATTGGCTCTGTACCAATTCGACACCTAAAAGCCCTCCCAGCTGACTTGCAGATATGATTATAGGCGCAGCAGCCGTAAATCCGACAACTACCGGCTTTGACAACAAATTAACGATAAAACCCAGTCGCGCTATCGACATGGCAATTTGTATAAGTCCCACAAAACAGCTCAATAAGATTACCAGTCCTATAAATTCAGGTGTGTTTTGAGGTGCAATCATTCCTACACCGGCCGATACTACGAGCATATCAATAGCTACAACACCTACAGAAAGATGTTTTGAGGTACCGAACAGAGGATAGATAAGCAGTGGAACTACTGAGGCGTATAGTCCATAAATGGGTGGAACCCCCGCAAGCACAGCATAGGCCATAGCCTGTGGAATGATCATCACTCCTACTGTTAAACCCGCTATGAGGTCTTTCTGAAAAGAATTCTTCCCGTAAGAGGGAAGCCATTTCAGAATAGTCAGATTGTTGGTAAACCAGCTTATTATTTCCTTAAATGCCATCTGTCAGTAACTTTTGCAAGCTTGTTTATCCAAAAAAAGATAATTTGATGTTTTTTCGTTAAAATTTTTTAATATTGGTAACAATTAAACTTCGGGATACTCTTGTTAACGGGATTAACTTCCCAAATTCTCCAGAAAAAGTCATTATATAATTGATCATAACGCAATGAATGTACGTTTTTTTTCTCTTTTAATTTTATTTGCAATCGTGTTTCACAGTTGCGAACCGGACGAATCGGTTATTATCGCAGGTGAAGTTATTGAACAAGGGTCGGGAAATGTTATCAGCGGGGCTATTGTCGAAATAACATCACCTCCGGAACTGCAGGCATCCGCCACTACAGATTCACTGGGTAACTTTTCATTTGATATAGATGTTGATGAAACAGTTCAGGTCACCCTGGAAGTTTCAAAACAGGGGTTTCAGACAACAACGACAACCTTTAAAATGTCTTCATCGAATAACGTTGATGATCTTATCATAGAACTTCCTTCATCTTCCAATCAGGATGGAGATGACAACGGTGATTCAGTGGGCGGAGAACCTGAAGGAGCTGCAGCTATTATACTTTCCAGTGTTTCCAACCAATCAATTAATATTGCAGAAACCGGTGATTTGGTTAGTACTGCCTTTTCGTTTGTTGTACAGGATTCCGCGGGCAGAAGCCTGAACAGTGAAAAAGCAGTGGAAGTTGAGTTTGAAATTGTTTCCGGTCCCGGCGGTAGCGAAGAAATTATACCTGCGACAGCTCGTACGAACTCACAAGGGCAGGTTACCACATCACTTTTTAGCGGAAATGCCGCCGGAGCAGTGAAAGTGCAGGCATTGGTTGATCGCCCCGAAGTTGGACTTACAATTAGATCGAAACCTGTTCTGATAGCTATACACGGGGGATTTCCGGATGATGATCATTTTAGCATAGCTCCTGATAAATTCAATTTTGAAGGATATTCCTTTAATAATATCAGAAATCCCATCACAGTTATTGTTGGAGATAAATTCAGTAACCCTGTAAAACCTGGTACTGTGGTTTATTTCAGTACTACCGGCGGAATCATTCAGGGTTCCGGTGAAACGGATAATGATGGCATTGTTATCGCTGAGCTTATTTCGGGTGAACCCCGTCCGAATGATGATATAGGCGGCAGCGGAGGCCGGCCGGGTTATTCCACGGTCACTGCTTCAACGGTAAATGAAAATGATCAGCGGATTTCAAAAGAAATTAACGTCGTCTTTTCCACATCGGATGCTATTATCGATGCCAGTCCGCTCACTTTTGATCTTGATCCCAATGGGGGTGCCAGTTTCGATTATACAGTCACGGATATAAATGGTAACCCGATGGCTGCAGGAACGCAGATTTCTATTGAGGGCGGAGAAGGCATAGAGATTACCGGCGATACCGATCTTACACTTGGCAATCACCTTTTCCCCGGACCCGGTGCTACGGAATTTTCCTTTTCCATAAGGGATACTGATGAATTTACTAATGATCCGGCCGATCTTACCTTAAAAATCTCTGTTACTACACCCTCAGGCAACACTACCACCTTCAGTGGCATTTCCGGTATCAGGCGGAAAGGATTTTGATTTAAAACTGCTGTTAAATTTTGAAATCCGAACAACAAAACCAAAGGCTGACCGATGGACGGTATCGGTTTCAGCCATCTCACACATATTAATAGTGATTAAATTGATCATCCCCCTTATTTAGGAATAAAGGGATGATCAATTTAGCAGATAATGTTATCTTCTTTAGCAAACAGAATATAATTAATTTTTATAGCAGCAAATGCCGTACAAACTTCTCTTGATTTCACTGTTTGTAACTCTGCTACTGGTAAGTGCCGGCTGTGAGATAACCCGGCAACAGAAAACAGTTGAACAAATCATATCGAATACTGCAGATCATTTTGCTCCGGATAATCGTGTCGTTTTATTTGATGTCGAAATTCAAAACAGCAACAATTTAATACTTTCCGGTGAAACTACTCTTCCGGAAGCCAAAGCCGCGCTGCTCGATTCCCTTTCCCAATACGGTATTGAAGCAGTTGACAGCCTGCGGGTACTTCCCTCCGACGAACTTGATGGTTTAACATACGGGGTGGTCAATAATTCCGTAGCCAATATTCGCTCGGAACCGTCACATCCTGCCCAGCTGGCAACACAGGCTACCCTCGGTATGCCGCTGAAAATACTCAAAAAACAATCGAACTGGTATCTGGTGCAGACACCCGACGATTACCTTTCCTGGATCGACAGCGGCGGATTGCAATTAATGGATAAAGAAACCTTCGAAGACTGGAAATCATCTGAAAAACTGATTTACCTGGATACCTACGGGTATGCTTTCGAGGAACCATCAACAACATCTGCCAAAGTATCGGACCTTGTAAGCGGCAGTTTATTAAGAATAACAGACACTGGCGACAACTTCTATGCGGTAGCATATCCTGACGGACGCAGCGGCTATGTGAGCCGTTCTGAAGCACAACCGTTTGAACAATGGAAGGGCACTGTCACCGCTTCCGAAGATGGCCTGGTTGAAACGGCCAAAACGATGATGGGGGTTCCCTACCTCTGGGGCGGAACATCTACCAAAGGCGTAGACTGCAGCGGCTTCACCAAAACAATCTACTTTATGAATGGATGGGTAATTCCACGCGATGCTTCGCAACAGGTTCATGCAGGTGAATCAATAGATACTTCCGAAGATTTCAAGAACCTTCGTCCGGGCGACCTCCTCTTCTTCGGCCATCCCGCAACCGATTCTTCACCTCAACGGGTTGTACACGTTGGTATGTGGATAGGTATTAATGAATTTATTCATTCCGCCGTAAGCCCCGGACATGTTTCAATAAGCAGTGTGAATCCGGAGTCGAATAACTATGATGAGTATAATATCAACAGATTCCTGGAAGCCAAACGATACCTGAATCACAAAAAAGGTAATATTATTGATGTCGACCGGATGTATGAATTTTGATTTACTGAGGGATTGAGGGACTGAGGGACTGAGGGCGTATGTAGATACAGTAAAAATTAGAAAAGCAAAACTCCTATTATTATATTCCTCACCGCCGGAGATGGCTGATTTCAATATCAGAAAGAGCTTATTTTTTAATTATATTTACCTTCTATTTTAATTTCAACTTTCAGGATAATCCCAGCACCACATGGATATCAAAACCGCTGAAGATAAATTTCAAAAAATTCATTACGCTGATTCTTCCTACCGCGAACTGTTAGATCACCTTGTTTCAAATATTGATAAAAAAGAACATCACCTCTGCCTTTTTCTGGGTCTCTATAAACCTGATAAAGATGAGGCTTTGAAAGAATTTGAACAAAAGCTGAATAGAAAAATTGAAGTCATTCAAACAGATGAACTGATCCATAAAATTGAATCTCAAACATTCAAAAAACTGGATGAATTATTCGACAATCTGGACCAGACCGATTCTATTTTATACTTCGAAAACGGCGGTAAACTTTGTGGTGCCTATACCGGATATTCCAAATCCCGTGTTAAATATGCCACACCACAGGAACGGTATTTCCTGGAAAAGGTAAAGGACTTTAACGGGCTGGTTATTGTGGATATTGAAGAGTTCACTGATGCTGATAAGACGATGCGCCGTGCGGCTCAATCTATTATCTCTTTTACCCTGCCGGATTCAAAGCTAAAGCGCTTCTGGTGGCATCTCCGGAATTTTTCACCACACGGGTTTGAGTTAAAGACAAAACGTCCGGAAGCCTATCATGAGAAAGAGGGGCATTTTTAGACTTACCCGTCCGGCCGCCTGCCTGCACGAATCCCGACTGCTGGTGTCGGGAGTAGGCAGGCTGATTTCGCGGTCGGGCGTGTATGATAAGGGTACCAAACTAGATAATAGCCACTACTACCTATTTTGCTTCTATCCAGCCCTTTATTGTTCCTTTTTGGGTACTGACTCCAATGATAATCTTTCTGCACATATTTTTGATTTGCAGACATTACGGCCCTATTTTCTACAAACTATGAGAAAACCTGAAAAACCATTACCTGCGGAATGTTGCGGCAGTGGATGTGTTCGTTGCGTTTACGATATATATTTAGAACATAAAACCAAATATGAGGCATGGAAACAAAAAAATGCCGATAAACGAACTGATGACGATAAAACTCATTGACTGAATCGTATTATGTTAGATGACGGCCCGTCAAACAGATTTTTTAGAAAACAGCTGGTGCTTATAGAAATTTGACATCACATTAAAATCAGGATAAATGAAATCATGGCAATAAAAGTTAAATTGGATACCGGCGGAAGACGTGGAAAGACTGTAACAATGATCAGTAATATCCAGCACAATCCACAGGTAATTGAAGATCTTGAAAAGAAACTAAAAAAACACTGTGGAGCGGGTGGAACAAGCTACGCCAAAACAATCGAAATTCAGGGTGATCAGGTATCGAAGGTGAAATCATTTCTTGAAAAAGAAGGCTATGATGTAAAGTGAGTTCTGGATTCTGGCCCTCCTGCGCGCAAGGCTTCGGAGGGTAAAATATTGCCTGCCCTACGAAGCCTTGGCGTAGTAGGGGATGCTGGAAAAACATAATTTCATCTCGTGCCGTAGCCTGCCTGCACGAAGCCAGGTTAAAATTTATAATACTGTTAGAAATGTTTCGGCATAAGCAGGCTCTGCTGCGGTACGTTAACCAATTGGTATGTAGCAATTGGTGTAAAGCGGTGCTCTGCACTGCCACGAAAACGTAATTTTAAAAATAGGCGATAAACATGGATCTGAATATATCTGATAAAGAGTACGAAGATATTCTGAAACAAATAGAAAGTAAGGACAGTCCTGTAGGAATTGATGCCGGTAAAACACATGTGCTTATCCTGCATAAACTTTTGAATATCGAGAGGCGTCTTGAAGCCCTTGAAATGAAATTTTTCGAGGAAGAGGAATAGGGGTTTCTGCGTTATCGTGCTTTCGGTGTTATGTCACAAAGCTACACAGAGAACCACAAAGGGCCACAGAGAAAACCTTTCTGTAACTCTGTGTTTCCTTTGTGTATCTTTGTGCAACAGCCGAAACGAGTATTATTAACTGTTCTATGCTGAACTTTCAACCTTTCTGCTGTCAACACTGAGGCCGTATAACAGGTCAATTTCTTCAGGCCACAGTTCTGTATTTGGCGTTTCAAGAATCATGGGAATATCGTCAAAACGTTCATCCTGCATGATATAATGAAATGCATCAAGTCCAATCTCCCCCTCACCGATGTTATCATGCCGATCGACCCGGCTTCCCAGTTCTTTCTTGGAGTCGTTCAGATGTAAGCCTTTCAGAAAGTTAAAACCAACAGTGTCTTCAAACTCATCACACATTGCTTCATAACCCTCCGGGGTTGAGAGATCATAACCGGCTGCATATGCATGACAGGTATCTATACAAACTCCTACACGGCTTTTATCCTCTACACCATCAATGATAGCTGCCAGATGTTCAAACGAATATCCGGTATTGGTACCCTGTCCCGCCGTATTTTCTATCACTGCTGTCACACCGTGAGTTTGATCCAGCACCCAATTCAGTGATTCTGCATTTAAACGCAGGCAATCCTCTACATCCATTTTATTCAGGTGACTGCCGGGGTGAAAATTCAACAGTTTAATTCCGAGTTGTTCACAACGCTGCATTTCATCCAGAAAAGCATCGCGTGATTTTTCCAGGGCGTCTTTTTCAGGATGTCCAAGGTTAATAAGATAACTGTCGTGCGGCATTATGTAGTCCATTGAATAGCCAAGTTCTCTGCAGTTCTTTTTAAATTTGTCAACATTTTCTTTGCTAAGCGGAGGACCCTCCCACCGGCGCTGATTTTTTGTAAAAAGAGCAAAAGCTCTGGCGCCAATCTTAGCAGCCCGTACTGGCGCATTCTCTACTCCGCCCGCTGCACTGACATGTGCTCCGATATATTTCATAACTAAAATGAATTTTAATAGTTACTCTAAGTTGATTTCAGGCTGAAAATAAAGCAACTAAACCAGAGATGACAGAAAAAATCAGCCAGTGTCAAGCCCCGCTTTCGCCATGTCTGTGAGGCCGGTTATATCTAGCTGAATTTTTCAAGTTATTTTAAAGGGTTTGCGACTGAATCCAATCACCGGCGGTCAACTCATCGACCGGAGCTTTTTTAAAGCACGGCGTGCTGCCTGTTGTTCGGCCTGTTTTTTGCTCTTGCCCGAACCTTCTGCCATTGGTTGGTTGTCAACCACTACCTGTACTACAAAAGTTTTATCATGTCCGGGTCCCGACTCGGAAACAAGATTATAGACAGGTATATCCATCTTATTAGCCTGGGCAAACTCAAGTAATAAACTTTTATAGTTGTCCAGAGTATCGATTATCTCATCAAATTCTATATACTGTTCGATAACCTGCTGAACGAAAACAGAAACCTGTTCATATCCCTGGTCCAGGTACAGAGCCCCAACCAACGCTTCAAATATATCGGCCAACACACTTTTCGATTGTTCTATTCCCTGTCCCCTGACGCGCTCTCCGAGAACAAGCAGTGAATGCAGCTCAAGTTCCCTCGCATAATGGGCCAGAGCATCTCCATTTACAAGTTTGGCGCGCAGTTTGGTAAGAAACCCTTCATTCTCTTCAGAAAATTTATCAAATATTATTTCTGTAACAATGAGATCGAGAACAGCATCTCCCAAAAATTCAAGTCGTTCATAGGAATCAGTAGATGAATAGCTGTCGTCTACAAGAGTGGAACGATGACGAAGAGCCCTGATAAAAATCAAAGGATTATCAATGTGGCTACCAATAATCCTTTCAAGTTTTTTTATACGTTCTTTGTGCTCGGGAGGGGTTTCTGATTTCGCTTCAAAATATGACCTGAGTTTATCAAGCATTAATCATTCTTCGAACTTTTTGAAGACCAATGCAGTATTATGTCCGCCAAATCCAAAAGCATTGTTCAATGCATATCGAACATCTCGAACTTCAGGCTCATTAAAAGTATAATTAAGATCGCATTCGGGGTCAGGTGTTTCAAAGTTGATTGTAGGCGGGATCATACCGTGATAAATTGCCAGCAATGTAGCTAATGATTCAACAGCTCCTGCTGCGCCGAGGGTATGCCCTGTCATCGACTTTGTTGAATTATGACTGATCTCATAAGCATGGTCTCCGAAAACCTTTTTAATGGAATTCGTTTCTGCAATATCACCGAGAGGCGTGGAGGTTCCATGCATGTTAATATGATCGATATCTTCCGGTTTGATGCCGGCAGATTCAAAAGCACGGTTTAACGCCAATATTACACCCTCACCGTTCGGGTCGGGCGCTGTTATATGATGTGCATCGGCTGAGAATCCGTAACCTGTGATCTCACCATAAATCCTGGCATCTCTTTTCCTGGCGTGTTCATACTCTTCCAGAAACAGTATGGCCGATCCTTCACCCAGTACAAACCCGTCTCTGTTCTTGTCAAAAGGCCGGGATGCAGTCTTCGGATCATCATTACGGGTAGACATAGCCTTCATGGAATTAAACCCGGCTACACCGATTTTTGATACAGGCGCTTCAGATCCACCCGATACTGCCATGTCACATTGTCCGCTGCGGATGGAATCATACGCCAGTCCGATATTATGTGACCCGGTTGCACATGCTGATACAGCACAAAAATTCGGCCCTTTAAACCCCCACTTTATGGAAATTTGCCCAGCCGGCATATCCGGAATAAGCATGGGAATAAAAAAGGGCGAAACGCCCCGTGGTCCATGCTCATGAAATGAAATGGATTGCTCGTAAAAGGTAACCATCCCACCTATACCTGTTCCGACAATAACGGCAACACGATTCCGGTCGATGGCATCGAGATCAACATCGGAATCTTCGATCGCTTCCTCAGCCGAAATTAATGCATACTGACAGACCTTATCCAGACGACGAGCCTCTTTGCGATCGAAGTAGTTGAGTTCGTCATAATCTTCAATCTGTGCTGCAAATTTTGTGGGAAAGTCGGTGGTATCAAAATGCGTAATAGGTTTTGCGCCACTTTTACCAGATACCAATCCATTCCAGAATTCTGGTGCCGTCTTACCCACGGGGGTAAGGGCACCGATTCCGGTAACTACTACTCTGCGTTCAGACATGCTTATTTGTAGAGTATGAAGATTTCAATTAATTACGATACTTTGTCCTGAAGGTACTCAACAGCATTACCAACTGTAGCAATATTTTCCGCATCTTCATCAGGTATGCTGATATCAAATTCTTTTTCGAATTCCATGATGAGTTCTACGGTATCCAAAGAGTCGGCACCAAGATCATTGGTAAAGTTTGCCTCAGCGGTAACCTCTGATTCGTCAACGCCTAATTTGTCAACGATTATTGATTTTACTTTTGATTCAACGTCTTGTGACATAATAACTGGTTTAGCTTTAATTTAAGTTTACAAAAATGAGTATCCTATCCCCACTCCTAAAAGAAGGAATAATACGGGCAGAAAATACAATTAATAAATTTAAAAATACACTTTATAAAATTCGAAATTCTAATGTAACAAATCCGAAACATCGAGATTATTGTTAGTCACTCACTCGACTTTCCAATGAGCAGCTAAACTTGCGCACGGTTTGAACACCGGCAACCGTTTCGGATCCGCCGGCAGGCGGACAAGTTTTCGTTCATTTATGCTTTGAATTTACGCGTTACATTGCCATGCCGCCATCCACCCGAATTATTTCCCCGGTAATGTACGAACTTAGGTCTGAAGCTAAAAATAAGACTGCGTTAGCAACTTCCACTACTTCTCCGGCTCGTCCCATTGGTGTTTCATTTCTAATAGATTCCAGTACCTTTTCGTTCAGTTCACCGGTCATTTCAGTTTGAATATATCCGGGTGCTACAACATTTGCCCTGATGTTTCGGGATGCCAACTCTTTGGCATATGATTTTGTAAATCCAATGATACCTGCCTTGGATGCCGCATAGTTGCTCTGACCTGCATTGCCACTGATTCCGACAACCGAGCTGATATTAACAATAGAGCCACCACGGTTTCTCATCATCGGCTTGGCAGCTGCCTTTGAATAATTAAAAATGCTTTTGAGGTTGGTGTCAATTACTTCATCCCACTGTTCTTCGCTCATCCGCAAGATAAGATTATCCCGGGTAATACCTGCATTATTTACCAGGATATCCAACTTGCCCCAGTCTTCAACAATTCCTGAAATTACTTCTTCGGCTTTTGCCTGGTCAACAGCATCGGCCTGGAGGGCTTTGGCTTTACGTCCGAGACTTTCGATTTCAGCTTTAACTTCGTCTGCAGCGTCTGCCGAACGGGCATAGGTTATTACTACATCGGCTCCATTTTCAGCCAATGCCAAAGCTATTGCTTTGCCTATGCCCCGGCTGCCCCCTGTTACAAGTGCTGTTTTGTCTTTGAGTGTCATTTTGATATTAACCATAAAAAGGTGGAGACGCGATTAATCGCGTCTTTACATATTACAATTATTATTGGTATTACAATTTACAATTACTATCCAGTACTATTATTGATATCCGTTTATTTCAACATCTTTTAATGTTCGCTTAACCAGCCCCTGCAAGACTTTCCCCGGTCCCACTTCGATAAACTTAGTTGCTCTTTTTTGATGCATGTTCTGTAACGCCTGTGTCCATCTTACCGGGTTAAGCAGCTGGTTGAGAAGATTCTCCCGTATTTTCTCAGGATCTGTTGTAGGATCTGCCGTAAAATTACTGTAAACAGGACAAACAGGATGTGTTATATCCAGGTTCTCAAGTGCTTCTTTCAAACCGTCATAGGCGGGTTGCATCAAGGCAGAATGAAATGCGCCGCTTACCGGTAAAACTTTCGCCAGACGGCATCCCCGTTCTTTTGCAATTTCAACGGCTTTTTCCACAGCTTCAATAGCTCCGGAGATTACAAGTTGTCCCGGACAATTATAGTTTGCGGCAACAACTTCCTTTCGGGTTTGCCCGGCCGCCTCAGCACAGACAGCCTCAACATCGGCGTCATCCATTCCGATGATTGCCGCCATCGTGCCGGGATTCTGTTCTCCGGCTTTCTGCATAAGCTGTCCACGCCGGCGTACTATTTTCAGCGCATCTTCAAAACCGACAGCCTTACATGCTACAAGTGCAGAAAATTCGCCGAGGCTGTGTCCGCCTACCATATCGGGTGAAGCGTCCAGGGTTTCGTATAAAGCCACAGAATGTACAAATATGGCAGGTTGTGTGTATTCCGTCTGTTGAAGTTTTTCTGCAGGTCCCTCAAACATGATCTGTTTCAGATCGATATCTAAAATATTATTCGCCCGGTCCGTCAGCTGTGCAAATTTCTTTTCAGATTGGTAATGATCTTTCCCCATTCCGACGAACTGCGAGCCTTGTCCGGGAAATAAGTAAGCTGTAGCCATTATTCCATCCCCCATTTTAGATAAATAGAGCCCCAGGTATAACCGCCCCCGAAGGCTGCAAGTATCATTTTATCGCCCGGTTTAAGCTTGCTTTTCCAATCGTACAAGCAGAGTGGTATGGTAGCTGCCGTCGTATTGCCGTATTTATCTATATTAATCATCACTTTTTTACTGTCCAGCCCCATCCGGCGGGCGGTAGCATCTATAATTCTGAGATTTGCCTGGTGGGGAACCAGCCAGCTGATGTCATCAGAAGTTAAATCGTGCTTTGCCATTATTTCAGCAGACACATCGGCCATGCCGACAGTAGCTTTTTTAAAAACGGCTCTTCCATCCTGCCTCAAATAGTGAAGTCGATCTGTAACCGTCTGTTCGGTTGCAGGATTCAGGCTGCCACCTGCAGGCTGATACAATGCACAGTCGGTATCTCCCTCACTCCGCTGTATATAATCTATAATACCATTATCGTCTTCTGATTCTTCAAGCAATACAGCGCCGGCACCATCTCCGAAAAGTATACAAGTTGTACGGTCGGTGTAGTCGACAATAGAACTCATTTTGTCGGAACCGATAACAAGAACTTTTTTAGCTCTGGCGGACTCGATCATATTTGATCCTGTACTCAAAGCAAATAGAAATCCACAGCATGCGGCAGACAAATCAAAGCCGTAGGCATTGGTCGCTCCGATCTTCTCCTGTATAAGACAGGCTGTAGCGGGAAAAAAATAATCGGGTGTTACTGTTGCAACGATAATAACATCTATTTCTTCCCCGGAAATACCTCTTTGGTCCAGGGCTTCTTTGGCTGCTTCGGATCCCATAAATGCCGTAGCCTTATCCGGATCTTCAAGTATACGGCGCTCTTTAATACCCGTTCGTGTTCTAATCCATTCATCATTTGTATCGACCATTTCTTCCAAATCATCGTTGGTCAAACGATTTTCCGGTAAATAATGCCCTACAGCTGTTATCGAGGCTCGTTTAATTTCCGCCATGTAAAAATTTTATTTAAGAGATGCTACAATTTTATCATTGATATTGTGCTCCACGCATTTAACGGCGTTCAATATCATATTCTTTATCGCCAGAGGCGTACTGCTGCCATGACCTACCATACTGACACCATTAACACCAAGAAAGGGAACTCCGCCTACATTATCAGGATTAAATGCGGAAAGTGACGTTTTCAGAACTTTTCCCACCAGCTGAGCCTGCTCCTGGTCTAGCTCAAGCTTTTCTATACCCGATTTTAAAAATTTTGGAATAGCATCGGGAAT
The DNA here is from genome assembly GCA_964590495.1 of uncultured Balneolaceae bacterium. Lineage (GTDB taxonomy): Bacteria > Bacteroidota > Rhodothermia > Balneolales > Balneolaceae > CAZPWQ01. Next base: position 10,579 of record CAZPWQ010000016.1, on the reverse strand, counting down.
AGATTCTCCAAATTTAAGCAACAAATTACCAACCAAACCATTGCATATGTAGACATCGGCTCTGGCTGTAAAAATATCCCGTCCTTCTACATTGCCAATAAAAGAGGATAAATCTGTAAGAACTTTATAAGCTTGTTTAAGCTCATCAGTTCCCTTTTCTTCCTCTTCCCCGACATTCAACAGGGCCAGTTTGGGCGAACGTATACCCATTACTTCCCGTACGTATATCTCCCCCATTTGAGCAAACTGCAGGTACATTTCCGGCCGCACTTCCAGGTTCGCCCCCACATCCATCAACAATCGGAAGCCTTTTAAGGTAGGATAGGTAGCTGCAATAGTCGGCCGGATCACTCCCTGAAGCTTACCCAATAAAAAACTAGACGCCGCTAAAAGGGCGCCCGTATTGCCGGCACTTACAAAAGCCTGACATTCATTCTTTTTTTGCAGCCCGATACCACTTACTATCGAGGAATCATTCTTTGATTTCACAGCCTGAGCCGGTGATTCATCCATCTCAATAACCTGAGTGGCATTATAAATACTTATCCTGTCAGCATTGTATTCGTATTTATCCAGTTCGGTCTGAACAATATTTTCAGGTCCAACCAGTATAATATCAAGGTTTGATAATTCCTTTATCGCATCAACGGCTCCCTTAACTGGACTTTCCGGATAGTGGTCACCTCCTGCAGCATCAACGGCAATAATCATGGAAGAGTGTTTTACAATAAGGTTATTTGCTGACGTCCAGAATCTGTCGGCCCCTGTAATAGCCACACTCTTTACAGATATGATGGTATCGATGCAAAGCACCACAATTCTGGCATTCGGCTAATGTAGGTTCTGTTACACGATGGTGTGCACGCCGTTTATTTCTTCGCGATTTTGAATGTCTTCGTTTCGGATGTGCCATTGTTTATTTCTGAAATATTTTCCGTTAATCCTTTAGTTTTTTTAATGCTTCCCATCGGGGATCTATTTGGTCTTGTTCATCTGACTTTTCCACATTGCCAAATTTTTTGGTTTCGAAATCCATCGGAACGCCGTCTTCGTCAAGAAACCTCGGATGCAATTTCTGCATCGGTATATTTAACATCAACGTGTCGCGAACTTCATCCCCGATACTTAATGTATTGGAAGAAAAATTAAAGCTTTTTACAGCCCCATTCTCATCGGCCTTTTCTTCCCGGACGTCCACTTTAAACAAAATTTCATAATCAGCTTCTATCGGCTGAGTGTAATCTTCAAGCGAACGGTCACAAACCAGTTCAACGTCTGTTTCAACATGAAAATTAACCCGGATAAATTGCAGCGCCCGGTAGAACTTCAGCTGGATTTCACCGCCTTGAAATTCATACGGTGATAAATCTATTTCATCCTCACCTAACTCCAGTTCCCGGTGGCTTTCGCCTTCCGGGATCTCAACGATATTAAATTCAAGTTTTGACATATCTACAAATAGCTTGCAAAGTTATGAATTATTGCCTTTATCTGCAATCAATTAAACAACCCAAATAAACGTTGCTCTACTAATTCTATTATGCTACCCAGATCTTCCTGGTTGTTGACAAAATCGAGATCATCAGTGTCTATGATTAGTTTTTGATGCGGATATCTTTCAATCCAGCTCTCGTAGAGACGGTTCAAACGCTCCAGATATTCGATACGGATGGTATTTTCATAATCGCGACCTCTTTTTTGTATTTGTCTGACCAAGGTAGGAACCTGTGCACGAATATAAATAAGCAGGCCGGGCGGCTGCAAATAATGCGTCATTTCGTCGAAAAGTGCTTCATAGTTTTTGAAGTCACGATCGCTCATCAGTCCCATCTCGTGCAGGTTTTTTGCAAATATTTCTACATCCTCATAAATGGTACGATCCTGAACAAACCTGCCTGCCTTCTCGAGCATCCTTTTTTGATGGCGAAACCTGCTCGAGAGAAAATAAATCTGTAAATTAAAACTCCACCGCCGCATATCCTCATAAAAATCGGCCAGGTACGGATTACCATCAACCGACTCGTAAAAGGCTTCCCATCCAAAATGCTTTGCCAGAAGTCCCGTAAGTGAGGACTTGCCCGCACCTATATTTCCGGCAATAGCAATGAATTTTACCTCTTTATCTTTAGAACGCTCAGCTGGAGTTTGTTCCGAATTTTTACTCATTGATACGTTTATTTTCCCAGTAGTTGGTACATTTCTTTTTTGTAGTGCTCTACGCCCGGCTGATTAAACGGATTTATATTCAAGCAATAACAGTACACGGCTGTCATCAGCTCATAAAAATAAATAAATTCCCCAATATGCTGTGCATTTAACTCCTGCATGCTGAGTACGATACACGGAACTCCGCCACCAGTATGTGCCTGCAGTGTTCCTTCAAAAGCCCTGGTATTGATTTCATGAAATGATTGTTCTGACAGATAATTGAGTTGGTCGTAGTCCCCTTCCGTTGCATCAATAGACAAACTATTTATTGGCTTGTCAACTTTTATGAATGTCTCCATCAGGTTCCGGGGACCTTCCTGTATAAACTGACCCAGGCTGTGCAGATCGGTTGAATAGGCTGCGGTTGCCGGTAGAATGCCTTTCCCTTCCTTCCCCTCACTTTCTCCCAATAACTGTTGAAGCCAGCGTGTAAGAGATCGCAATTCCGGTTCAAAAGTGGTTATGATATCAACGGTCTTATTTTTTTTGTACAGGGCGAATTTAGTCGCCGCATAATCGAGTACAGGATCCGGCCGGCGGTCAAGTTCTTCAAATTTTGATACAGCCTCATAGAAAAGGGTCCTGATATCGATTCCTGCCACAGCAACCGGTAAAAGCCCTACCGGCGTTAAAACAGAGAATCGTCCACCTACATTCTCCGGAATTACAAACTTCCTATACCCGTTTTCACGGATTAGGCTGTTTAATGCTCCCCCCTTTTTACTCGTCGTGCAAATGATCCTGCGATTTGTATCCTCAGGATAAAAATGGTTGATCCAGTTGCGAAGTACCCGGAAAGAAAGGGCTGTTTCAAGGGTAGTCCCCGATTTTGAAATGACGTTAAGATAAGCACTCTTAGATGTACCGTCTGCTTTCGGCTGTTCCAGATATTCTATCAGTTGTTCCAGATATTTTCCACTGATATGGTGACCTGCATATAAAATTTCAGGACCTTTACCATGACTGGAAAAGAAAGGCGAAAGTGCATCAATCACCGCACGTGCTCCCAAATAGGAACCTCCGATGCCGCAGACTATAAAAACGTCAGCATCCTCACGAATATCAGCGGCCAGGCTGTCCAACTGCTCCAATATGGCATCATTCGGCTCAGCAAGCAGATCTCTCCAGCCCAGCCATTCTGCGCCTTCCCCGGTCCCATTCTGTATGCGGGTTAACGATTCCTCTGCCTTCCGGTATGATGTCTGAAATTTTCCATTGTCTAAAAACTGCTTTGCTTTCTCTGTATTTATCTGGATCATGTCAATTGGGATATTAAATAAAAGTCCGTGGTACAAATTTCATCCCCAAAAGTATAGTAAATGATGGGAGTATAAAACCTGAATTTAAAAAAGTTTCTTTTTGGAAATCCTATTCCGGGATGCAGTCACGGGTTTCGCGATCTTTTTGACCCATCCTCAACTACGCCCGAGAGGCGGGGCTTCGTAGAGCAGGCTCCGGCTCCTTCCTCCCGATTCCTCGGGACGAAAACCCACGGGACAAGGAAGGAGTGACTCTTTTCAAAGATTTAGCAAATTCTGAAGTCCCTCCTTGTTTCACTGTGATTTTCAGTGGAATAGGGAGGGATTTAGGAGTGGGTCGGAGCCAAGGAATAAAAATCTGCCATTTCATACCGACCGGACGGTACCCAAGGCATTCCTTCGGATCAACAGCAGCCGTCCGGTGGAAAAGTTCATCCCCCGTCCGGCCGCTGGTTTCGCGGTCGGGTGGGTTTGATGAGGCTTATAGCGGTTCCTTTGAATTCAAGATCCTGCCTCTTCCTACCCACCGGACGGCACAACCAGCCGCTCGATGGGAACTGAACTAAAAAACTAAGTGGAGAAGCTGTCTCCAGTCAAGTATATTATATATCATTCTTTTGGAAAAAATATTTACATTAAAAGAGTCACTACGGCAGAATCACAAGTTTACTTACTATCGCCTTAATCGAAGTCAGAAGTTATAAGTACATCCAATGATTGATACGCAACTGGATCAAGCGACAAATTTTACGCGGAAGGGGAAAAAGTCCCTGAAGGAGATTACTTCGCCTGTGTCGGGAGATCTTTCTGAGTTTCGGTCATTCTATAAAAAGGCTCTTCGTACCGACGTCTTTGTCCTTGACCAGATAGTGCAATACCTGTTGCGTCAAAAGGGAAAGGAAATTCGTCCCACTCTTGTTTTTATGTCTGCGCGTCTGTTCGGCGAAGTTACCGAACGCAGCTATGTAGCCGCAACAATGATTGAGCTGTTGCATACTGCAACATTGATTCATGATGATGTAGTTGATGATGCTGAAATACGGCGCGGGTTTCTGAGCATCAACAAAGTCTGGAAAAATAAAGCCAGTGTTCTGCTCGGTGATTTTCTGCTTTCAAAAGGCTTGTTAACCGCTCTCGAATATGAAGAATTCAACCTGCTTCAGGTTCTTTCCCGGGCTGTTAAAAGTATGAGCGAAGGTGAACTCCGACAGTTTAAAGCAGCTCGTTTGTTTAATATGGATGAGGAGTATTACTTTAAAGTTATCTCTGAAAAAACAGCCAGCCTTATTGCCTCCTGCTGCGAGTGCGGAGCTATTTCGACAACTGAAGATCCCGTCATGCACAGGAAAATGCGTGAAATAGGTATGAATATCGGAATTGCCTTTCAAATCCGGGATGATTTGTTTGATTACGGAGTGGATGATATCGGAAAACCCAAACGGAATGATATCCAGGAACGAAAAGTTACTCTGCCTTTTATCAAGGCACTCGATAATGCCTCTTTGATGGAGAAGGTTAAAATCCGCCATAAGATGCGGAAACGAAAGAAGAAACAATCTGAAATAGATGAAATCGTTTCTTTTGTACATGACAAGGGCGGTATGGAGTACGCCCGTGAAATTATGGATGAGTATGCCGCCAAGGCGCTCAATTTGCTGCACGAGCTTCCTGCTTCCAAACACAGAAAAGCATTTAAAGATCTTATTGAGTTTATTATTCATCGCAAAAAATAAGTTCATTCATTCCATTTCAATGTCCGACCTCTTTGTGGATCAAGATACATATCTGTTTCTTTCCGATGCCCATCTGGGAGGATTTTCCGGGGAAAAGAACAAAAAGATCGAAGATGATCTTATCGCACTTGTAAAATATTGCTGTGAGCAGCGGATAAGAATTGCCGTACTAGGTGATCTGTTTGACTACTGGATGGAATACCCCAATGCTATTCCGCAAATCGGGAAAGGACTCCTCGACTGTTTTGAACAGTACAACCGAGAGATGGGAGGCACAATATATATAACGGGAAATCATGATAACTGGACAGAAAATCATTTTGAAGAACGGGGATTTGATGTAATACGCGAACAGAAAATTGTTACGCTGAATGGAAAAAAAGTTATGTTGCTTCATGGCGACGGACTTCGTCACGAATGTTATAACCTGCCGCGGCCGGCAATGCATCGTCTACTTAGAAACCCGAAGTTTATAGATTTCTATCAGCGCTTATTTCCGCCTAAAGCCGGGATCATGGTGATGAAATATTTTTCCCGGTTAAACCGGGCCCTGAGCCGGGAAAGTGGGAAACAGAAAAAATTGAACAAATGGGCAGAAAATGAGTTAAAGAGATCAGATACGGATATAATTATATGCGGACACGACCATACCCCCCGTATAAAAATTTTTAACTTCGGAACGTATATTAATTTAGGTACCTTTTGTAATACCAGAACGGTGGCATTGTATAATAACAACACATTCTCACTCGTTAACTGGGATGATATAAATCGGGAACTCCAGCCGTTTGAGACTGTAACAAACTGATTAGATGAGCAATTCAGAATACAATAATGATGTGGATCGTTACTTCAATGATCCTGAATATCGCAGAAAAAAAATTGAAGAACGCAAAAGAAAGAACAGCTCTTCAAAACTCCGTAAATCTGGCGGGAAAAATCTCTATCAGTATATAGGGATAGCATTTCTTGTATTTATTCTCGGTGTCAGCGGATTTATTTTTTATCTGATGCAGGGACTGCCTTCACTTGAAAGATTGGAAAACCCGCAGACTGCAATTGCTACACAGGTCAAAAGCCGCGACGGGGTAGTTCTCGATAAATACTTTACTGAAAACCGCACCCATGTTGCTTTCGAAAATATCTCTCCACATGTTGTCGATGCCTTAATTGCTACCGAAGACCACCGGTTTTATACCCACTGGGGTATCGATATGGTTCGTACAGTCGCTGTTCCCTATCACCTGATAAGAGGCAGCGTTCAGGGCGGCTCTACCATCAGTCAGCAGCTCGCCAGAAATCTCTACAAAGAAATAGGACGCGAATTTTCCATCATTCGAAAATTTCGCGAGATGATTACTGCTGTTGAGATTGAACAGAATTATACCAAACGCGAAATTATCGAACTCTATCTGAATACGGTTGAATTTCCTAACAGTGCTTTCGGTGTCGAACAGGCCTCGCAGACCCATTTTAGTAAAAGTGCACAGGATCTCAACGTTTCCGAAGCCGCTACACTCATTGGTTCTCTGAAAGGAGTTTATCTTTATAATCCACGACTCAATAAAGAAAATTCCACGGACCGTCGAAATACGGTACTTAGCCTGTTAAATCGCAGAGGTTTTATTTCCGATGCAATCTACACAAACCTGAGAAATGAGCCGATAACGCTGAATTATAATTCGCCGTCAAAAGCAAGCAAAGAAAGCAGGTATTTCGGAGAATATATTCGTCAGGAAGTCAGAGATTGGGCCAGGGAGAACGGATACGATATTTACACCGATGGATTGCAGATATACACAACCATTGATTCAAGACTGCAGCGACACGCCGAACGGGCGGTAAGTACTAAACTGGATTCGCTACAGCCTATTTTTGAGGACGAGTGGACATCCAACGGCAGTGATGAATACATGGATCGCCTGTGGAAAGAATATCCCATGTTCCTGAATAGCTTTATCCGTGAAACCGACCGCTATAAGAATGGCTTCTCCAAATTCGATACCGACCAGGAGTCAGTAGTGTTTGAAAAATTGCTTGCAGACAGCGCCTTCGTTGATTCTGTAAAGCGGGCACGCACCCGGCTTGAGGCCGGTTTCGTAGGTATTGATCCTGAGAACGGCGAGATATTAGCGTGGGTCGGCGGGTCCAATTACGGCAGTGTACAATACGATCATGTTTACCAGTCAAGGAGACAGGCCGGGTCCACATTTAAGCCATTTGTGTATTCTGTAGCTATTGACAACGGCTATAAACCATATCACAAATTTTCAAAATACCCAAAGGTTTTTTACGAGCGATCGGGTAAAGCCTGGAGGCCGAAAGATCCCGTCGTACCGTCCGGGCCCGAAATGGTTCCTTTGCGATCTGCACTTGCCCAAAGCCTTAACAATGTTACTGTGAGACTTCTTCCAGAAATCGCGGGAAATCCGAATACAAGCCAGGCTGAAGATCTGATACCGGCCGCTCGCAAAATTAAACAGATGGCTTCCAATCTTGGAATTGATATGTCCGGTACGAGAGACTACCCTTCTATCGCTTTGGGTACTGCTGAAGTTTCACTGCTCGAACTGGTAAGTGCCTATACCACCTTTGCCAATGAGGGGGTACATATCGAACCGTTAGCCATTACCCGTATCGAAGATAAGGAAGGAAACGTGCTTCAGGAATACCATCCTGAATATCGCCAGGAAGTGATAAGTCCGGAAACGGCCTACATTATGGTGGACATGCTACGCGGTGTGATCCGGGGCGGTGATGGTTATAACGGCACCGGGGTTCGTCTCAGGAATTCCTATGGAGTTCGCCAGGATATCGCAGGAAAAACAGGGACGACCCAGGATGCTGCCGATAACTGGTTTGTCGCCATGACACCGCATATAGTGATGGGTGCCTGGGTAGGCGGTGAAGACAGACGTGTTCGATTTCCTGAAAATAGTTATATCGGCCAGGGGGCTCGTTCGGCACTTCCTATTGTCGGGGACTTCATCAATCGTGTTACAGGCGATGAAAAAGCACCCTGGAGTTACGAACCTTTCAATTCTCCACCCGGATTTGTAATTCCTCCGGACCCGGAGAATTCTGAAAATGTAGAAAATGATGGGCGGATCGGCTGGTAATTCCATCCAGAGCATCCACTATTGTCATCTCGACTGGAGGGCGGTGTTTTTCCGGCCGTAACGGAGAGATCTCATCCATGTGACAAAGGCAGTGAACTTATATCTATTTACATTCGCCAGCAAGGCAACTTATTCGAGTCTCCTGTTAAGCTGACTGCCATTTTATAGCGGATGAGATCCCTCCGCTACAGTCCCGAAAAAAGCGTCGGGACTTCCGGTCGGGATGACAATGGGGGTGGTTTTTTATTAGCTGTCCCAAAACCCTACCAACGAATAACTAAACTAACTGTACGATTTATCCCGTTCTGTACGAGTGGTAACACCAAAATCGGCAGCAAGTTTTATCCTGTTATCGGCTCGTTCCAGTGCTTTTCGGGCACGTTTTCGATCAATATTTTCACCGCCTGATTCAAGCCGCTCCTGTGCCCGCTTTCTGGCTTCTTCCGCACGGTTTACATCGATCTCTTCTACCGGTTCGGCAGCTTCGGCCAGCAGGTTTAACGTATTATTATAAACTTCAACAAACCCGCCGCTGATCGCGTAATACTGCTCTTCCCCGTTTGCTTTCCGCACCAACACATGTCCAATTTCAAGCGTTGATATGATATTGGCATGGAGGGTTTTGACTTCAAAACTGCCCATTACTCCCGGCAGCTGAACTCCTGTTACCTCACCATTAAATACGGGACCTTCCGGGGTTAAAATCTGCGCTTTAAAACTATTCATTCTTTATCCTTTATTCAGCTGCTTCTTTTTCCTTTGCAGCTTCTTCTTCAGCTAGCATCTTTTCACCCTGCTCTTCAGCCTCTTCAATCGTTCCAACCATATAAAAGGCACCTTCCGGCAGGTGATCAAGTTCTCCGTTGAGAATTTTCTTAAATCCTTTAATCGTATCTTCAACCTTGATGTATTTGCCCGGTTGACCTGTGAATTGTTCAGCTACAAAGAAAGGCTGACTCAGGAAACGCTGAATACGTCGTGCACGTGAGACGATTATTTTATCTTCATCAGAAAGTTCATCCATGCCAAGAATAGCGATAATATCCTGCAGGTCCTTGTACTGTTGTAAAATCTCAATTACCCGCTGTGCCGTATCGTAATGTTCCTTTCCGACAATGTGCGGATCAAGGATTCGTGAAGAGGAATCCAGCGGATCCACAGCCGGATAAATTCCGATTTGTGTCAGCGCACGACTCAATACCGTCGTGGCATCAAGGTGGGCAAACGTAGTTGCCGGTGCGGGATCTGTCAGGTCATCGGCAGGGACATATACTGCCTGGACCGACGTAATGGATCCGTCCTTTGTTGAGGTAATACGCTCCTGGAGATCTCCCATTTCGGTAGCCAGTGTCGGCTGATAACCTACAGCAGAGGGCATGCGTCCTAACAGTGCCGATACCTCGGACCCTGCCTGGGTAAAGCGAAAAATATTATCAATAAAAAACAGGATGTCGCGACTCACTTCATCGCGGAAATATTCGGCTATTGTCAAACCTGATAGTGCTACTCTGGCACGGGCTCCCGGAGGCTCGTTCATCTGTCCGAATACAAAAGTAGCTTTCGATTCTATCAGGGTCTTTTTATCAACTTTTTCCAGCTCCCACTCTCCGTTTTCATAGGATTCCTTGAACTCTTTACCATAGTTGATAATATCTGCTTCAAGCATTTCACGGAGTAGATCGTTACCCTCTCGTGTCCGCTCGCCAACACCGGCGAAAACAGAAAGCCCGCCGTGCCCCTTGGCAATATTATTAATCAACTCCTGAATAAGAACCGTTTTACCTACACCGGCACCGCCGAACAATCCTGTTTTACCACCTTTGGCATAGGGACACAGAAGGTCGATGACTTTAATTCCGGTTTCGAGCATTTCTGTCGATGTTGCAAGTTGGTCGAAACTGGGTGCGGGTCTGTGAATCGGATAATGCTCTTCACCTTTGGGAGCTTCAATTCCATCAATCGGTTCCCCTACTACATTAAATACACGTCCGCGGATATCCTCTCCGATAGGCATGGAGATCGGAGACCCGGTATCGAAAACTTCCATCTGCCGTACAAGACCGTCGGTCGAATCCATCGCAATCGTACGCACACGATTTTCGCCGAGGTGCTGGGCAACCTCCAAATACAGTTTAGAGTTATCTTCGCGTTCAATATAGAGAGCATTGAGTACCGGCGGAATTTCACCCTGGTCGAAATCAACGTCCACAACCGGACCAATAACCTGTGCAACGGTTCCTTTATTCATTATAATTCAGTG
>CAZPWQ010000015.1:26172-50441 GCA_964590495.1 uncultured Balneolaceae bacterium | reverse complement strand
GACACCCGCGGGCACGGCCTTTCTGATCCCTTCACGTCTTCCGACGACGGCGACACCCTGGTGGAAGACGTGGTCGCGTTCGTGCAGGAGATGGGATTTGAGAAGCCGATCCTGATGGGCCATTCCATGGGGGCTGCCACCGTCATGAGGGTTGGGGCTGAGTATCCCGAGCTGGCCGAGGCGATTATCATGCTCGATCCCGGTCTGGGGCCAAGAGGTCCCGCCCGACAGGCTGAAGAAGAGGACCAGGAACAGGACGAAGGCGAAGAAGCCGCTGAGGCTAATGAGCGTGAAGGTCCGCCCAGTCCCCCGCGAAACCCGGATCAGCTTTCTGTTAGTATGTTTGGCACACCCGAATCGCTGGTAGCCCAGAACAATTACAGCTTTGAGGATCTTGTGGCATTATGCCAGCGTCAGAACAGCAAGTGGGCTATGATGGATTGCCATTATTGGGCGCTTTCAAAAAAACAGTATCACGGTGCCTACAACAGCCAGACATGGCAGGCAATGTCTGGTACAATGCGAACGGGCAATTCGCTGGCAGAGATTCCGGTGCCCGCCCTCATCCTGAAGGCAGATGCCTCCCCGCAAGAACGTGAAACCCACACCGAAGCGGTCAGCGTGATGCAGCAGGGCGAGCTCGTACATGTCGATGGAGCGGGCCACAACCTGCACCACGACGAATTAAGGCGCACTGTAGATGTGATTACGGCGTTTCTTTCAAAGCTCTAGGTGTAATGATTAATAATTAAACAGACTAATTTTCGGACTAAAAGATAGATTAGGGGGCAACGAAAAATCCCCCTTTCACCGAAGGTGTCCCTTGGGGAGAAAGGGGGTTAGGGGAATGACCGGAAAAAGCAGTAGCGCCAATACAGCCTCATTAGTTTATCAAAATAGTAATCGTAACACTAGAGTTTATACCAGTGGTCCAACTAGCAACTTAATTATACCATGAATAAAGTTCGAAATTTTTCACAAAGTCTATTTCAGAGTCTCATTTTTTTGTTTCTAGCAGGAATTATGTTAGGTAATTCTAACACTCAGATTTCCAATACGGCTACCGAAGTTGACAATATTCCCAGCTATTTTGTTAATCCTGATGGAGCTACCCAACAAAGTTTACCTCCCTTAATTGAAGATGTAAAATATGTCCAACTTCAATTTCCGGAAGAGATGTATCTGCGGGAAATACGAAAGGTCATATTTAAAAAATCATCCTTTTATCTATTTGAATCGAGTCCTACAGGAGACCATCCTAAAATATTCAGCTTTGATCATTCCGGTCATCTTAATTACGTCATCGATAAACCAGGTAGAGGTCCGGGAGAATTTGAAACAGTCTACGATTTTGCTATTACAGAAACCTCAATTGTTTTATCAACCCGAACAAAACTAATGTTTTATGACAAAGAGTCCGGCAAATTTATAAAATCCCTCGATAGGCCCAAGGAGTCCTTTGTACAAATAATTGCCATGCTTGATGATAAAACCTTGGTATCAAGTGCCAACCGTACTATACATAATAGAAGTAAAAATCTGGTAAAAATTTATGACATCAAAAGAGAAGAGTATGTATTTGAAGCAATTCCATTTCAGCAACATGCTCTAAAGGTAGGACATACGTATAGATATTTTTTCTCAGTTGAAGACACTCTATCAGTGATTCCAATGTATGAGCAAACTGTATACCGGGTTAAGCAAGAACATAGCGATTATTCATTAAGACCGGCATATAAATTTGATTTCGGTGAATATTGGATCGCGGACAATTTATTAGCCAATTCCTATAACAATCGTGATGAATTTTTTAGTAGCTCAAGCGACTACGTTCACACAGTAGATGTATTTGAAACAAAAAATGTAATTTATGCTCACTACAACTTGCAGGGCCGTGATTATACTTTTCTTTTCGACAAGGAACTTAGGGAATCTTCAGATATTACCAGTTTTACTGATGATAATATTGGATGGATTGGGAAGCCAGAAGCAGTGCATGAAGACTGGATAATAAATTTGGTCACCCCGTTTGAAATTGAAGATGCGGATATTCAACCGAATGAAAAACTAAGTGAAATATTGAGCAATATGAATGACAAAGGGCAACCTTTTTTTATTTTTGCCCGGTTTTAAATCCAATAGTTGCGGTATAACCAGCGCTTCAGGGCGGTCAGGCCCCGCCCCTGGGTTGCTTTAAATTCACTTTTAGCATAATTACATTACTTGCCAATAAGACCAAACCGGTTAAACCGCAGGCCGTTAGGTGCATTTAAGATTTGAACACATGAATCGATTTAAGTCAACACCCCTTTTCCTCTTTTTGTCTTTATGCTTTTTATGTGCAAGTAATTGCTTGGCTCAAAACAATAAGGAGGAGGAATCGAAATCCAATTCAATTGATGAAAAATATCATATATTGGAAAATTATGAATCATATAAAGACTTAGAACTATTTATTAATTCATTGCATATTGAAAAAATTTATATGACTTACGATGGTGGAAACGGAAATATAACAATAGGTGATGAATTCAGGTATACTATTGCAATTTCCAAAAATGGAGAAGTCAGTCTTATTGGAGAAGGAAATTTAGAGTTAACCGGTAAATACCACAGTAGCATCAACAAAAAAACCTATGGTAAGTTGACTTACCTTATTGAGCGAATGGATTTTAATTCATTGCCTAAAGAATTAGGCCGTCCTACTTTACACTCAGATTGGCACAATTTTGAAATAAGATACAAAGACAGTACAAAAAAGGAAGTGAGGGACTATGATTCCAGTGGTCCTATTTCACTTTGGAGTTTTGAAAAAGTAATCGACAATTTTAGATTTACATTAGACTGGGAAAAACAAAACTAAATACACCTAACCCTTAAGTAGGAAAATGTCAAGCAGGAAGTCCTCACCCATGGTTCTTTCTTGCTGCTTTTATAAATCTTGTTGAATTGAGTACGTGTTTGCTGGCGACCGATTTAGTCGATCAGTTCGGATTGCCAACTGCCAATCAACTTCGAAAGGAGTCTGCTGTTATGAAATTAGTTAAGTGCTTAATCTGTCTATGTTTTTGCCTTAACATTTGGGAGGTTCCTTTTGCCCAGAAATTCCTGAATCTAAGCTTTGAATCAAGCACACCTTTGGGACAAGCAAAAATATGGTATCAAGGTCTAATATTAAAATAACCGGCGATTCTCCCCTCGCTAAAGTATGTCGCTAAAATCAAATATCTATGGGATGCGAAAAGTAGTTATTCCCCTTCTATTACTTATTGGAATTTTACATACTTCCAAAAATGATTTGCACGCTCAAGAATTAGGGGTTGGAGATCAAGTATCTTCTTTAGACCTGGAAGAATACCTGCAAGCCTCAAAACAGCATTACCGTTATGAGGACCTCAAGGATCAGGCTCTGGTTTTGTCATTCTGGGCACCGTGGCACGCTCCCTCCATCAAATGGATTCCACATTTAAACAACCTCTACAAACAGTTTGAAACAGCACCGATCCGCTTTATTTCGACAACCTACGAAAGCAGGCCAATGGTTGAGCACTTTCTGAAAAGACATACCATAAAAGACATACCATAAAAGGGTGGGTTGGATTAGACAAAAACCGGTCTGTCCATAAGATATTTGGGATCTATGCTATTCCAAGAACGGTTTTAATCAGCCCATCAGGAAGGTTCGTAGCGGTAACGAGGCCAGACGAGATAAATACCGAAATCCTGGAAAATCTTATCAAGGGAAATCCGATTGCCATACAAACCAAAAAGGTTCCCACTTTCACTGACAGCAGTAGGATAAGCACCTACAATGGAACTTATTCTTCCAGTTCCATTTCAGCTCATGATTTATTACAGACTGCCTATCGATATTCGCCTTCCCGTATCATTGCCCCCGACAGTATATTGAATACGAGGTTAAGTATCTCAATCAAAGCTCCTGAAACTGCAAATAATGATTTGTACCCTGTCATACAGAATACGCTAAAAAATTCTCTGGGGGTAAGAATAAGGCAAGAAATCAGAACTACAGATGCTTACGTACTCACCGCTCCTGACGGGGTAACAAAAGGGTTGCGTATTTACAACCCCCTCATCATACGCACCAGTGCGGCGGAGGGGGTTATTGCCGCATCCGGTGCACCTATTTATGGACTGGTTAAACAATTGGAAGAAATATTGAAAATTCCTATTGTGGATAAGACAAATTTCCAGGATAATTACGTCTGGGCTGTGACCTTTGATGGAGATAAGCCAACATCTATAGTTGATTCGGTCAGAAAGCAACTTGGGTTAAATTTGAAGTTGGAGAAAAGGGATATCGAAATGTTAGTCGTAGAGTCAAAGGATCGGTAGCAAATAAACCATCCTGAGTGACCAACTCAGCGATCTCACCTACAGTCTCTCTCCGGCATCGAGCAATACCTCGCGAGCCGTCTCAACAGCACACGCGGAACCTTGCAGGTTACGCTATTCCATATGTTTGTTCAACGCTAAACCTGAATCTCTTCCTTCAAAAATTTTATAAAATAATCATAGTATTCGGGTCTCTCCTTATCTTCCAAAGTTGCCGCATAATGTTGTCTGAATAAACCTTTTGAGGTAACCCGAACGGTTTTTAATTGATTGCCATCCAAAAAAGGTTTCATTGCCCAATTAGCCATAACGGTCACTCCCATATCGGCCCTCACCATTTCCACTGTGGCTTCGGTTAAAGGCAATATCGTTAAATCTCCAGGTTCTACTGAAGCAGGTTTTAAAACTTTTTGATAGACAGTTACAGTACTCATAGGTTTTGAATGGATGATCAGGTTTTCATTGGCAAAATCTTCAGCTTCGATATAAAGTTTATCATTCCAGGGATGAGATTTTGATACCAAAGCAACCATTTCATCTTTAAAAAGCTCAATATATTCAACCTTGTCACTATCAACCGGATCGCTTGTAATCGTAAGATCGATCTCTCCCTGTAAGAGCTTTTCAATCGGTTTATGCGTAGCCTCAAATACAATTTGTACATCAATATTGGAAAAATTCGCTCTAAATTTTTTCAGAACGGACGGCAGCCAATGGTAACTGGTATAACACTCCGTACTAAGGCGTATACTTCCGGCTTCGCCTCTGATGGTCTGTTTGACCTCCTCCTCAATGTTATCGATTTGATCGAGTATTGTATTGGCTGATGATAATATTTTTTCTCCTACCTCAGTTAAAACCAGTCTTTTGTTGACCCTGTGAAATATTTTAGCGCCGGCTTGTAGTTCAGCATCACGAAGTTGGTGACTTAAAGCACTGGGTGTCAGATGTAGCTTGTCAGCAGCATTAGCAATACTACCTTCCTCAACAATCGCCTTTACTAATCTGAAATGTTTTATCTCCAAATTCATACTTATCTAATGTACTGTTCTTAATTGTTACACACAGATGCTGAATCATGAATGTTTTTCAGGTATATCCTTAATTTTATTCACTTTTATGGCACTTCTTCACCGATTACATTCAATTCAAAATTTTAAAACAATAAACACACCAGTTATGAATGAACAAATAAAGCATTATAAGGACAAACTGAATTACGAAGTAGATTCAGCAGATTTAGCAGATTTCTTTAAAGATGAAGATACGGAAAAAGAAATTGTAGTTATTGACACAAGAAGTGAAGATGCTTACAAACAGGAACATATTCCCGGATCCATCAGCTTTCCTCACCGAACAATGAATGAAGAAACGGTTCAATCACTCAGCAGAAATGCTCTTTATATTACCTACTGTGATGGTATCGGCTGCAATGGTTCCACAAAAGGGGCACTTAAACTCGTAGAACTAGGATTTAGAGTAAATGAATTAATGGGTGGACTTGATTGGTGGAAACGAGATGGGTACTCAACAGAGGGTGCAGCAGGTGTAAAACGAAATATGGATGTACACTGTGCCTGTTAAATGCTATTGTATTTCATTATTATGGCTAACCCCTATGTAACTGCGAACTATTACTTGATAAATATCAACTAAACTTCTTATGACAGTTTATCTAAATTCTTCAAGCCATGGACAGCCTTTCCATCCAATACTATTCTGCCTGGCAGTATTCATCCTGCTTTTTACCATAAGCGGATTTGTTTCAGATTTGGCACCTGAAAAGTTATCACTCTCTTTTGCTGAATCATTCATCATCGGTGGAAATACGAGTGCAGATGCAAAATATTTTCTGCCTTCACCTTATCGGGTACGTACGGATAACCGGCAAGATATCTATATCGCAGAGGGGCGGCAAAAAATGATAATGGTGTTTGGCCCACAGGGCAAATACCTGCGTTCCATCGGTCGATCGGGCAATGGACCGGGGGAGTTTCCCTCCGGACCCATTTTCGATTTCAGTATTGAGAATAACATTGTGGCGTTAGACTTGCAGAGTCAGCGCGTCACGTGGTTCTCAAAAAAGGGAGATATTCTTTCAGAATACGCACCTTCGCAGGCGGGTATGGTGTGGTCGCGAAAATTTTTTCAAACAGATGGTGGAAACTATGTCATTCTAAAAAAACCACAAGACATTGGAAAGGATGATCCAGGCAACTACCGGGAATTCGTCTTTCACCGTTATAGTGAATCATTTGAAAATCATATCAATTCTTTTGGGGAGTTTGATCAGCTGGTACCGGAGGCCGGTTCCAAATTTGTTAAAATGATAAGTGATCGCTTGAATGGCGGAAATTTTATTCAGACAGCCAAAAACAGCTTTTGGTATGCGCCGGGTATTTATGACGGAAAAATCTATAAGTTTGAAAAATCTGTGGATGAGTGGAATCTCGTCAATACCTTTAATGGTCACATTGACTGGGAGGAAGCGGTAGTGGTGAATACGGATGAGGAAGGCAGCATGTCTATTGTTACCTTTGGAGGGGGAGGACGACAGCAATCGAATGGCAAGATAAACAGTTATAGCATTGGGTTTGTGCAAATGAGTGACGACAAAGTGCTTCACTTCAGCGGCCAGCGCATGCAGAATCAAGATTCACTGCAGACCAAGGTTGAGGTCTTTGATCCACAGGGGGGCTTGATCGGAACGGGTTCCTTTGATGAAATAGCCATAGACAACAATTTTTTAAATTTTACATCCCATGATCCTGCCATTTGGATGGATGAAAAGGACCGGTTCTATTTTATTGATTATGACAATGAGCCCGTTGTAAGAGTAGGGAAAATTGAGGGATTATAATATTATTAAAAACAAATCCATTATGGCAAATGATATAGCCCTCATAATTATTGATATGCAGGTTGGGGCTTTTGATGGCTCGCTCATACCTCCAGTTTCTAAATCTGAAAAATTGCTTTTAAACGTAATACAGTTAATTAAAAAGGCAAGGAAAGCAGCAATCCCACTTATATTTGTCCAACATCGGGGAGAAAAAGGTCACCCCTTTGAGCATGGTACAAACGGTTGGCAAATCCATCCATCCCTGGGCATCACTGATGAAGATTATCTAATACAGAAATATACACCTGATTCCTTCTATAACACCGACCTCCATGAAACATTAAACTCCGAAAATATCAAACGATTGGTAATTGCCGGTATCCAAACTGAATTTTGTATTGACACGACCTGTCGAAGGGCTTTTAGTCTGGATTACGAGGTTACCTTAGTTACAGATACACATGGTACCTGGGATACCGATCGACTTAATGCCTCACAAATTATCAATCATCATAATTCCGTATTGGGTGATTGGTTTGTTACCCTAAAAAAGGTAAGTGAAATTAACTTCAGTTAATACCCGGTACATACCCAGCCAACATTAAAAACTGCAGTGAATTTGATTCAGCTACTTGCCTATGATTGCTGAAATGAATAGACTTTTAAAATTCTGTAGGTTCCGCACCGGTTAAACGCCGCGTCATTAGCGTTCAGTTATTATCCCTTATACCAATCACCAATTTAATTTAATGCAGATATTTCGACACGATAAAGTTCGATTCCATTTAATTGCTACTCTTCTTGTGTGTTTCGTTTTTATAAGTTGCAACTCTGAAATCCAACTTGATATCCCGGAAAATGTTCGTGAATTAGAAAATGTCAGGGTCTTTCCCTTTGATCCGGATTCAGTCTCAAAAATTGAATTGATTCAGGAATTGAAGCTTGGGGATACAGATGATGTGACTATCGGTATGGTGGAAAGGAAGAGTGTGTTTGACCAAAACCGAATTTATAAACGTATTGCTGCAGATGAACACGGAAGGGTGTTTATTGCAGATATTCAACAATTGAAAATTCATGTTTTTGATTCGGATGGAATCTGGCTACAAAGCCTGGGGCGCGAAGGAAGCGGACCGGGTGAGTTTCACCAGATCAGCGAAATAAAGATCGCAGCAGATCAACTTTATGCTGTCGATGCCCATCAACGAAGAATGAATGTATTTTCTTTGGATAGCCTCAATCTATCCTATTCTATCAGTCTAATTCCGCAAAATAAGAGTCAAGTTGAAGAACTTTCAAATCGTTTTCTCGACTACTACTTAGTTAGAAGTGATGGAAATGTACTAACAGGTTTCTTCACTCTACCTTTTATGACTGAAAAACCCCAATCTCCGGATTCTCTATTATTTTATGAAATGGATCAAACCGGACACATTCAGCCCGGTAGAATCCTTTCTCAACAGGGATTTATATATTACACCGGCAGCGGGGAGCATCAAAACTCCATGTTCTCCTTTGATTTCACCCCGAGATCGCTTCGGGTTATATCCGGGGATGATCATATTTTTACAAACCTGTCTGATGAATTTCTGATTAAAGTTTACAACCCCGACGGTGATTACATCAGAGCTATTTATTACCCATTCGACAAAGTTGAGATTAATCGAACAGATGTAATCAATAGGGAAAACCGAGGAGAACTCTATAGACAGGTAATTCGACAAAATGACCTTCCGGAAACATATGCGGTAATAAGAAATATGTTAATGGATGATGAGAACCGACTCTGGATATCTACATTTACCGATCGCAATGATACAGACAACTGGTGGGTTTTGAATAAAGAAGGAAAAATGTTGGGTCGATTCTCTCTATCCACAGATAAATGGATACGGGAAATCAATAACAACCGGATTTATACTATTGAAAACAATTTTGACTCGGGAGAATTTGATATTGTGCGGTATCGAGTTGAAAATATTAGATGATTTTCTATTAATTCTGTTCTTTTGGCTATTTATAACGCTATCAGCACATTAACGGCGGACGCAGCCGCGACTTTGTTCATGTATCTTGCCAATGATTGTTCAAAATTAATAGCCTGTAAAGAAATATAAACTCCGCGCCGGTTATGCCGGAGGCTGTTATAATTCTTCAATACTATACCCCAAAATTTTACACAGGGATGATAAATGAATATTAAGTTATCTGTTATAGGGTTAATCGCGTTTTTGAGTTTTTCCTGCACAGTCGAAATAGATTCAACGCGTTATCTTACTACCAATTCGTTCACTTCGCTGCCCCTGGAAACCGTATTTGAGTTCACCGAGTCAGAAGAGGTTGCCTTCCAGCAGATTAGCTCAATCAAAACTGATGCCAATGAAAATATTCTTGTCCACGATTTCAAACAACCTTTTTTATGTATGTTTGATCAGGAGGGAAATTTTCTAAATAAGATCGGCAGGGAAGGTCACGGTCCGGGAGAATTTCAGCAAATCCCAAGTTTTATGGTGGATCAAGAGAACCTATGGGTTATGGACAGCAATTCAATTAAAATGGAAAAATTTGAGTATCAGGATGGTGAATATTCACACATCAAAAGCATCTCTTTAGAAAAAGAAGAATTGGCAGGAAAATTTCTCGGTAAAACAGAAGATGGCATTCTGATCAAAAATTGGTATACCCTTCACGCGAACAGAAAGGATAACCCCACCGAGCGGCCAATATCGCTGATCAATGAGAACGGTGAAGTCCTCCGTGACTCGATATATATGGAACCGATTGCCGAACAAGTAACGCTCAAAGGATCAGAATATACGTTGTATATTGAAAAAATTTTCGGAAACAGATCGCTGTCCGCATTTGACGGCCTAAGCCGCACATACACACTGTGGACCGATTCGCTAGCCATTGATGCCTATACAATCGATGGGGATTACAGGCGGGTCTTTTCTCACTCCCTCGAACCTGTCCGTGTAACGGGTGAGGAAAGAGACAGCGTATTGAACAGATATGCTTCTGTTCGTGAGGATTTGCGACGAAAGTTGCCTGATGTAAAACCCACCGTTAATAACTTCATTATGGATGATCACCAAAGGATATGGGTGGAGTTGCTGACAGAAGAGCTTGGACAGGGCTGGTTTTGCTTTAAAGAAGAAGGAGAACCATTGTATAAAATTGATATCCCGAAGCCGGAAGCCGAACTTCAGGAAATCTCCGGGAATCGGGTACTCTGGAACTACGAGAATGAAAATGGAGCACCCACAATTGCGGTTTCAAAAATAAATATACCGGAAATATAACCCGCCTTAAAATTACTCCATAGTTAAATAGCTATACAGCCGCTACTGGTCCCGTCATGATGATCTAACCAAGATAACCCTCCGACACTTTAGTCAAATAGACCATTTGTGCTTAGTCAAATAGACCATTTGTGCTTAGTCAAAATTTCACCCGGGCGGAAAGAATGCGTTTACCCGGGTGAAATAGGTTGTTTGAGTTGTAATTAATATTCCAGCCCTATGCAGAGGCTTTGCGAGCCCTATGCAAAGACAGTGCGAGCCCCACGCACAGGCTATACACAGAGCTCTCAGTTTTTTATGACTTAAACCTCTTTTTTAGCAGGGACGAAAGAAGACGGGTCTTTTCGAGTAAGAAGACGTGTGTTCTTCCGAAAGAACACGCGTCTTCTTCGTGAAGAACACAGGTGTTCTTTTGTAACAAGTGCCTGCTGTTATGTTAAGTTGCAGTTAATGAGGCTGTCCCAAAGTCTTTTTTTGCTTTTTGAAAACTTAAATTATTTAGGTGTAGACCTCCAAGGTTTCAAAAACCTTGGAGGTCTCCTCGAAAACAAAATAAAATCTTAAAAAAATTAACTGATATTTATTGAAAAATGACTTTTGGGACAGCCTCTAGTGATTAATTAGCAACACCCTGGCAGATATTGGAGTAAAGCTGTAATTAATATCTAGTTATGGAGATCCTTCAGCCGAAGGCATCCCCAGGGGAGACTTTGTCGTGGCCTTAAAACCAAAGTCCACTCCGCTGCTCAGGATGACACGAAAGTAAGTAACCATAAAAACCCGGCCATTGAAGATTTCGAGGGAACAGGACTACGATAAGCAGTAGGCAGCGGCAGTTGGCGGTAAATAATTCAATCCATCAGTAAATCAGCAAATCAAAACTACATTCCCCCGGCCTTTGAAGATTTCGAGGGAACAGGCACAGCGAACCGCACGAATTGGAAAATTTCACACCGGTGAGTCTCTTGGAAGCAACCGCAATAGAACAAGGACCTTTGAAATTTTCCCGTGTGGCGAGCGATGCCGCCGAGAAAGCTTCATCAGCCGGCGATTTTTTTGGTTCGTTTTTTGATCGGTCAAAAAATGAACAAGGAAAGACCAAGGATAAAGCTGCAAGTAAATATTCAGCTATAGATCCCGATCCGCCAGCCGGCAGACAGGATGACACTGGGGGTAGTAAATATTGTCTGCCCCTTCTTACCCATCGGACGGCAAGACCAGCCGTCGGATGGGTGAATTCCAATCAACCCAAAGCCTGATCTACATCCCGGATAATATCATCGATATTTTCAAGCCCCACTGCGATGCGTACCAGGCCGGGTGTAATGTTTACCGCCTCCCGTTCTTCATCGGTGAGTTTGGAATGGGTGGTCGAAGCGGGATGGGTGGCAATAGTCCGCGTATCACCTAGGTTTGCTGAGAGTGAGAGCATCTCCAGCTTGTCCAGGAAGTTTTTTGCCTTTTCATAACCGCCTTTGATGTTAAATGTCACAACCCCGCCCCCCTGCGTCATCTGTTTCTTGGCAAGTTCATACTGCGGATGGCTTTCGAGGAAAGGATATTTCGTCCATTCCACCTGTTTGTGTTCTTCCAAAAACTGCGCCATCTGCATGGCATTATCGCAGTGGCGGTCCATCCGAACCGGCAGTGTCTCCAGACTTTTGGAAAACATCCAGGCATTAAAAGGGGAAAGTGCGGGTCCGCTGTGACGCCGGAAAAAGTCAATCTCTTCCATATAACGGTTTTTGCCTGCAACTACGCCGCCGATACCACGGCCCTGTCCGTCGATAAACTTTGTTGCCGAATGTAACACGATATCAGCCCCAAGCTTCATCGGTTGCTGCAGGTAGGGTGTGGCAAAGCAGTTGTCCACAACCATAATCAAATTATGACCGGCTGCAAGTTCTCCGGCCCATTCCAGGTCAATGAGATCGAGTCCCGGATTGGAAGGCGTTTCCAGGAACAGAAGCCGCGTGTTATCCCGGATCTGCTCTTCCCATTGATCCGGTTCGTCTATGGGCACATAGGAATAGTCGATCCCCCATTTTGGTAAAATCGAGCTAAGTATCTGGTGTGAAGATCCGAAAAGCGAACGGCTTGCGACTATATGATCGCCCTGGCTTAACAGTGCTGCCAGAGTAGTAAATATGGCAGCCATGCCCGATGCCGTTGCTACGCCGCTTTCAGCCACTTCCATTTCGCAGATCTTCTCTACAAATTCGTCGGTATTGGGATTGGAATAACGGCTGTAAACATTGCCCTCGACTTCATCTGCAAACATCGCCCGGGCATGTTCCGCCGAATCGAAGACAAAGCTGGAGGTCATAAATACAGGTGTAGAGTGTTCCCGCTGTTCTCCCCTGGGTGTTTGGGTTCGAATACCTTTTGTTTCTGGTTTGGTTTTGCCGGAGTCTGCCATAGTTAATTCCGAATTATTTTGTAGCTGTGTGATATTTCAGATGTCTTTTCCAATGTTTTGGAAACCGAGCAATATTTATTCAGAGAAAGATCAATTGCCCGCTCAACCTTTTTCTCCTCAAGATCACCGGTGAAGATAAAGTTCAGGTGTATGGTCGTGAATTCAGAATACGTATTGCGCTTCTGCCGGTTACCGTCTACAACAACCTGCAAGTCTTTCAGATCCTGTTTCTGTTTCTTTAGAATGCCGATAATATCGATGGCACTGCACCCCCCGATACCGGCAAGAAGCAACTGCATGGGACTGATCCCCCCTTCCAGTCCGCCGACAGCCCTGGTGCCGTCCATTCGTATTTTTCCGCCTTCTTCGTTTACCGCTTCCATGTGCTGGTCTCCCTCCAGCTTGTCGATCGTTATCTTCATCAGTTATTTTTCAGATATACTTTTTAAATTTAATCCTTCCGACCACGAATGTAAGAAACTCAAAGGGTTTATACATACTGGATTCTGGATGCCGGATGCTGGATTCCGGATACCCAGATACTGGATGCTTGATACCGGATAACCGTGTCTATCCCTGGATTGGCTTGACCGTTACCCTAATCCATAATAATGATACTGCAATTCAACATTCCAACATTCCATCCTTCCAACATTTTTATTAACCGAAGGGTGCACAGTGGTTCATGGTACTAACACAATTATGAGAGAGATTAAGACGTTTCGGATTTTGAACATTCGGATTTTGGATTTATCCATTCGGATTTCGGATTTTCACCAATTTCACTTGTTTCCTGCCTTACTTCTTTTAATTTATGTCTAATTATCAAACAAAAGAAAATGTGCTTTGAGTAATTCAGGTAAAGATTTTATCCCGTACGTTGGTCCGGAAGATGATCTTCCGCAGATAACTGTAAAAGCTGTAATCCTGGGCGTTATCCTCTCAGCCGTTCTTTCGGGGGCTAATGCCTATCTCGGTTTGAAAGTCGGCATGACCGTTTCCGCATCCATTCCCGCAGCTGTTATCTCAATGGCTGTTCTCAGGCTGTTCAAGAACTCCAACATCCTGGAAAACAATATTGTCCAAACGGCTGCATCGGCCGGTGAATCACTGGCAGCAGGTGTTATTTTTACTCTTCCCGCCCTTATTTTACTGCGCTACTGGATGGATTTTCCTTTTATCGACACCATGGCTATAGCCATGTTTGGGGGTGTGTTGGGTGTGCTGTTCACAATACCCCTGAGACGAGCTCTGATAATTCAAGCCAAACTTAAGTTTCCGGAGGGTGTAGCTACCGGGGAAGTACTTAAAGCGGGAAGCGAAGGCGGCAAAGGCATTATGGCAATTGTCTGGGCAGCCATTGCAGCCGGTTTGTATAAATTCGGCCAGACTGGTTTAAAACTTTTTTCCGGTTCGCTGGGAGGATCGGTAACGGCGGGACGATCGATATTCGGATTCGGAACCGAACTGTCTGTAGCTCTGCTGGGAGTCGGATATATCGTGGGACTTAATATTGCCGTTCTCGTATTTGCCGGCGGACTCATTTCCTGGCTTTTCGGTATTCCGATTTATACCGCTTTTGCAGATCCTGCTGAACTGTCCGCTCTGGTTGGAGAAGCCTCCGGTTATGATGCGGCTTTGACTGTGTGGAGTGAAAAAATTCGTTTCATGGGTGTGGGAGCAATGGTAGTCGGCGGTGTGTGGGCGCTGTTATCTCTGGCCAAACCACTGGTTGATGGCATCAAATCGTCCATTGAGGCGGTGCGGAAAGTCAGAGAAGGGAAAGAAGCCGATATCCTGCGTACCGAAAGGGATATGCCCATTAATTATGTAATGTGGGGCATCGCACTTCTGTCGATACCGATATTTATTGTTTTCACCCAGGTTATTGATACTACAAATCTGCCGGTTTCATCGGGTTTATACTGGACGACCATGGGGATCGGAGCCCTGTTTTCACTTGTAGCAGGATTTCTGTTTTCCTCGGTAGCGGGCTATATGGCCGGTCTCGTCGGTTCTTCGAATAATCCCATTTCCGGTGTAACCATAGCAACTATTCTATTTACCGCATTACTGCTTTTGGCATTGCTCGGCTCCCAGATTGATGTCGGTGTTGACTCCGGGCGCACCACGGCTGCTGCGGCCGCGGCAATTTTAGTCGGTGGACTCGTTGCCTGTGCTGCTGCAATTGCCGGAGATAACATGCAGGATTTAAAAGCCGGCCAGATCGTTGGAGCTACACCATACAAACAACAGATTATGCAGATAATCGGTGTTGTTTCCGCAGCTGTTGTACTGGCGCCGATTCTCAGTCTGCTTTTTAATGCCTACGGGTTGGGTGGTGTTTTCCCGAGAGAAGGAATGGATCCGGGAGAAATGCTTGCGGCGCCGCAGGCCACACTTATGCAATCGGTGGCAGAGGGAGTTTTTGCCCGGAATCTTGAATGGACAATGATTATTGTCGGTGGGATTATTGCAGTGGGGATTATCATCCTGGATAAAGTTCTGGAAGCCAAAGGAACAGATTTCAGGGCCCCGGTACTGGCGGTGGCTGTCGGTATTTATCTGCCCATCGAATTGACCACCCCTATTTTTATCGGGGGTATGATTGCCTGGTATGTAGGCAGGAAAATGAAATCCCGCGCAGAACGGGAGAATCTTGATGTAGAGGAAGTACAGGTGAAAGCCGAGCGAAATGGACTGTTGTTTTCATCCGGACTTATCACCGGAGAGGCATTGATAGGTATCGTACTTGCCATTCCGTTTGCCCTGCAGGAAAGCACCGATGCATTGCGCATAATGCCGGAAGGTTTCGAACCCTGGGCCGACTGGCTGGGGGCAATTGCAGCTGTATGTTTTATTATCTGGCTCTATAAGATTGCTGTTAAGAGGTAACTCAAAGAATTCTTGATTATCAAAAGTTAACATTTCCTTGAAGAAAAGTCTTTTTTGCTTTTTGAAAACTTAAATTATTTAGGTGTAGACCTCCAAGGTTTCAAAAACCTTGGAGGTCTCCTCGGAAACAAAATAAAATCTTAAAAGATATTTATTGAAAAATGACTTTTTAGACAGCCTCTGCCGGAATTCCGTGGTCTTCGGAATTCGGGCGGGAGGTGTTTTTTGGCTAATAGTTCGGAGAACACCCCTCGGATTCATTCGAGAACGTTCGAATGAATCAACTCCCCTCAAGGGGAGATGGGATAGGGCGTGACCGACCGCCGGCGGTAAAGAGCCGGAACCTGCTCAACGATTCCCGAAAGCTTTCGGTGTTGGTTAGAAAACCGTTGAAACGGTTTTTATTTTGGTAATGCTATTTCCGTTAACACCGGGATTAATCCCGGTGTTAACGATTAACGAGATAAAGGTAACCGTTTTAACGGTTTCCTTACCTGAATTCACTTTCAATAACATATGACTTTCTGGCGTAGTTTAGGATGGGTCTAAAAAGCAGAGAACTTATATAATTTTATCACAAATCAATTTCCTGACGCCCTCTTATCATTTTATCATAGAGGCGGGCTGTTATGAGTCTGACAAATCGGATTATAGATTGAATATAACCATTGTATTGTAATTGAGCCTTGAACATCTCTGCTTCAAAAATAAGCCGCCGTTTAACATCCACCCATATTCGTATTATATCAAAAAGAAGTTCCTGGGTGTTTAAAGACTTAATGGCCGGTTTCATGACAAGCAATGAGTTTTGTACCAGATGATTGGCTGTACGCAATTTATAATCTTCATCGCCACGAAGAAAATCATATGCCTTTTCTCCTTTCTCAATTTTATTTTTTATTACTGAATACAAAAGAACATTGCCCGGGCCCTCATCACTTAAAGGAGAATTTGCATTAAAAGCACGTTCAATTAAATAAGTCTTTTCTTTATACTGAAAAAGAATATCCAGCGCCAAATATTCATCAGGCTCATCCCTGGGTGTTAAAACCAGAAACAGCAGGCAGCCGCGTTCATGGAATCGATCCATTACATCTTTTAGAAAATGATATCGTTTACTGTCTGCAAAAGCTCCGGGAAATCCCTTTCGGTTCCATCGCTCCTGATGATAAGCAGTTAGAACATTATAAGCTGCAGTACGGTCACTGCCCGATTCAATCTTCTTTATATCGAATAATTTTCTTTTATCATCATAAACTTTTTTAACATCACTTCTGATCTGATACCTTGCATTGCTGCTCAACTTGTTTAAAAACTTATTCCATGTTCCAGGCAGTTTAATTACAGGACAAACTGATGCTTCATGTAATGTTACATTCCAATACGGGGTACTTTCTTCAGTAAAAGATTCAGCTATATCGAGCAACAGACTATCTTCAGGAATTTCATCCAGAACAATACGATCAATATCAGTACGGTATGTATACAAATATTCACAGACTGCCTGAATGATCCAATTTTTATATGCCGGATCCACAATAATATCTAAATAATCAGTATAGGCAATAAGTCCAATCATCTTTGAATCGTGAGGCTGCATAACACTTGATCCTATAAAGCGAAGACAGCGATATACGCTTTTTCCCCATATTTGGAATGTATCAATGAATGTTGGCAAAATGGCGACAAGCTCATCAGATTTTCGAAATAAAACAATATTAAGTTTACTGGTTGATTCCCCATAATATTTCCACCAATAACGCTGCCATTCAAAAGTTTGGAATATTTGTGATTTTGCATCATCAACCAACTTATTCCATTCTTCCTTTAGTGCATCAAATTCTGCTTCATCAGTAATAATTTCATACGACAATTGATCCTCATTTGCTATTTGATTATTTACATAAGCATTATTTTTACTCTTGGCAGAGATTAAATCCATGTGTTTTGAGTATTATTCACACCAAATTTCTGTTAAATGATTTCCTTAGCCGTTATAAAAAGGGAGCTACTAATTCTATCCTCATCTACTCTTATTACAACAATAATTATACCACCGCTAACTAGCAGGTGCTAACCCGGATTTCTCACAAATTTTATTTAGGGTTGAGTTAAGTTATTAATAATAAAAGGCTTAAGTATGATTTAAATTGATCGTCATATCAACAACCTGTAGATTCCTGCGAAATTTATCACTCAGCTGCGTTGAAGGTGAAAATGGCTTGCTCAACGTACCACGGTACGTTTCCGCCGCCATTTTACCTTCGCCTTGCTGAGCAATAAATTTCTTGGTGAGAAATACGGGCTAATAATACTTCCTGCTTCGCTGATGTGTAATTATTACCTGTCTGGATTAACATGGTGCAATTTTTGCACTCAAATATTTGCCGGCTTCTTTAATTGACAGGTACTTTTTTTGATATGAATGTATTGGAGCAGCAATTATTTTTCCAGGTAATGGGCCTGTACTTTTGTCTGATTTTTTGCCTTAAAGGATAACAGAAATGTCTTAGCCATTGAAAGCTTTTTGAATCTTCTTTTGAAGAAAAACCATACCTTCGCAATGAAAGGCAGAGGATCATTCCATTGAAAACCGGATAACACGAATTTTTTAAAGTAGGAACCAATCCACCTGTAAACGGGAATTTGTCGATCTTGAAAGTTTTGCAGAAAGGCTTTGATATCATTTTCCAGGAAGATGTAGGTT
Source organism: uncultured Balneolaceae bacterium (assembly GCA_964590495.1). Taxonomy (GTDB): domain Bacteria; phylum Bacteroidota; class Rhodothermia; order Balneolales; family Balneolaceae; genus CAZPWQ01. Next base: position 31,920 of record CAZPWQ010000015.1, on the reverse strand, counting down.
ACTTCCGGTTCGTACTCCGGAATTATGTCCATTTTCTCTCCATTCAACTCCCGGTATTGCATTGCAGCAAGGTTTACACCGGCTGCCGTACCAAGATAGCTCCAGACACTGTTTCGGGTATGAATATCCAACAATACCGGCTCACCGCTTCGCTCTTCTCTCTTAAACTGAATATTTAATAATCCTTTCAAATCGAGTTTGCCGGCAATCGTTTTTGCCTTGTCTATTATTTCGGCATCCTCGACCGTTTTGATGTAACAACCTTTCCCGGCTTTCATGGGATAAGTACGTAACTTTTGAGCGATAAAATATCCTTTGAGTGCTCCCTCATTGTCGATGTACATGTTTACACTGTATTTTTCATTTTCTTTCCCTTCAATAAATTCCTGAACCACGACACGGAGATTTATTTTCGCGTTCTGTATATATATTCTTTCCAGTTCTTTATAAGTCTCACATTTTATTGCCTTCTGGTAACCACCGGCCTTTCCCCTGAAATCACTGTTCAAACGAGCTTCTTTGAATGCCGGTTTTATAATACAGGGATAGGTAAGATCAGATACCGGTTTTTCTCTTAAATCACCGACTGATGATAAGGTGACAGATTGTGGAGCGGGAAGATCATACCTGGTGATAAGATCACAAAATAACTGCCTGTCCAAAAGCTGCCTGACTTTATCAGCCGGTGGGAAGCTAAACAGGAAGTAAGGCTTCAGTCGCTCCTGGTTTTGTACAATATTCAGAATAGCATGATCATTGTCACTGAATATGACCATTTTTTGATCCTGTGATTTCCCAAATTCACAAAGCTCATCAATGAATTTTTCAGAAGTGTAGTCTGAAAAGAAAATCCTCTTTTGAGAAAACCGGGAGTACAGTGAAGGATTGTCTTCGATTTCGGTGCCTGTATAAACTGGTATACCGTCTTTAGCTAAACTATGTATCAGTCCGATTTCACCCAATACCAGTGCAGAACGAAAGTCTTTATGATTAGGAGTTTCCATAAGACCAGAAGATTTTGGTTAAGGATTAATGTAGCGTGTCATTTATCATCTTTTTGAAATATTCAAAAATGCACGATAGACTTAGAATTTTTACTGACAGGTTTTATTCTGTAATTGTAATCTCTCATTTACGCTGCTTAATTATTCCAGGCAACATCTGTAAAATTTTCAGGCCAACATTAAAAATTTATTTCATGCTCCGAAAAGCAGAACCTTATAAACAAGGCGCCTTTAAACTTTATGCCTGTTTTTATACAATTACAACAACCGTGCCACTGGATATGAAAGTATTGTAATACGATATCCTGTTCAGAGGTGAGTAATTTTTATACAGGATTTAGTGATCAAAGAGTATTTTTTAAACAAATAACATGAAAATATTATACGTTTGTTTTTATAACTGCTTGTTTTAATCTTACTTAAGATTAATCATCAACAAATGGGGATTATTTTGTTGGCTTAACCAAAAAAAGAAGCTATGAATAAAACTAATATCTTTAGGGTGGGAATAATCTTTCTTACTGCATTACTAATGGGATGTGAAAATAATGATCAGCTGGGATCAGATGCTGTTCCGGAGCCAGAACATTCTCTTACTGCAGATCAGACGCACAATTACTGGAGCAGTGCGGTTGAACCTATACTTACGGTACCATCTGGATCGATAATTGAAGTATATACCGAAGAAGCCACAGACGCACAGCTTACACCAGAATCTACCATTGAAGATCTGGAAAACCTCAGCTTCGATCCCATCCACCCGTTAACCGGTCCGGTTTATGTAGAGGGAGCCGAACCGGGAGATGTGTTGAAAGTTAAACTGCACAAAGTTGAACTGGGTGACTGGGGCTGGACCGCTATTGTTCCGGGATTTGGCTTTTTAGCTGATGAATTTGATGAACCCTGGCTGAAAATATTTGAATTTGAGGAAGGAAGTACAACCGCAAAATTCAGTGAAAATATTGAAATCCCACTTAAGCCGTTTCCGGGCGTGATGGGAGTAGCCCCTGAAACCGATTCGGCCCTGTCCACTATTCCGCCACGCTATAACGGAGGGAATATGGACGATCCGCATATGGTTGAAGGTACAACCATTTATTTTCCGGTGTTTGTTGAAGGAGCATTATTCTCAATCGGCGATACCCATGCTGCCCAGGGAATGGGCGAAGTTTGCGGTACAGCTATTGAAGTACCGATGCGTATTGTTTATGAAATAGAGGTAATTAAAAACGGACGACCCATAGATGAACCTGAATATGAGTCGGACGATTTTTATGCAGTTACAGCCCATGCAGAAACCATTGATGAAGCAGCAAAAAAAGCCACCCGGTATATGATAGACTATCTGGAAGAAGTACATGGTATGGATCGGAATGACGCCTACGCCCTTTGCTCACTGGCCGGCGACCTGAAAATTGCCGAGGTGGTGGATGTGCCCCATATGCTGGTTTCCATGCATATTTCGAAAGACATCATTGGAATGGAATAATGACCTGAATATAATTCAGCAGGACAAACTTCATTCCAGATGCTTATGGTTGCCTTTTTTATGGCGCTTTTCCAGTCTTTTGACTATTTCATCAAGAGAAATACCCTTTTCAACCAGTAGCACCATCAGGTGAAAGAGTAAATCGGCCACCTCACCGTCAAACTTTTTCTGTTTGTTGTTTTTGGCTTCAATGACGGTTTCGACCGCTTCTTCGCCAACTTTTTGAGCGATTTTGTCGATTCCCTTTTTGAACAAATAGGTGGTGTAGGAATCCTCGGGCATCGTTTTCTTGCGGTTCTGAATTAATGCTTCCAGTTCCATAAGAAAATCGAGTTTGCTGCCGGGAGAAGTGAAATCCTTCTTAAAAAAACAGGCTTCTTCACCGGTATGACAGGTAGGACCTTTCGGATTCGCCAACACAAGAATGGTATCATCATCACAATCACCCTGAAGATCAACCAGTTCGAGGTAGTTGCCGGAAGTTTCCCCTTTTGTCCACAGGCGCTCTTTACTTCTGCTGTAGAAGGTCACCCGTTTTTTTTCAACCGTGGTCTGAAGAGCTTCGCGGTTCATATAGCCAAGCATGAGTACCCGGAAACTATCCGCATCCTGGATAATCGCCGGAACAAGTCCATTTCCTTTGGAAAAGTCTATTGTTTCGATATCAATCATAAGATAAATTTAAAACGTGTTGCGTAATTTGAACTGAAATCAGGATAACCATCAAATTCTTTTAATCCGAACCGGAATATCTGCTTCCTTAATCTTATTTTTAAGCTGTTGAATTTCAATTTCCTGGAAATGGAAAATACTGGCGGCCAATACGGCATCGGAGTCACCTTCCCTGATGGCTTCAATACAATGCTGTTCAGTCCCCGCTCCGCCACTGGCTATAACCGGAATTGATAATATATCATTAGCTTTTGCCAACAATTCCAGGTCAAAACCTGCTTTGGTACCATCGCGGTCCATACTGGTAAGCAAAATTTCACCCGCTCCCCGCTGCTCCGCCTCCTTCATCCATTCGAGCGCGTCTTTTTCAGTTTTTACCGATCCTCCTGATATAAAGACCGTCCAATTCCTGCCGGTACGTTTGGCATCTACAGCTGCCACAATGCATTGAGAACCGAAACGATCGGCGGCACGATTTATTAATCCGGGATCACGTACAATGGCACTGTTTAACGAAACTTTATCAGCTCCGGCATGCAGCAGGTCTGCAATTTCATCAACGTTTTTAATACCACCGCCCACCGTGAAAGGAATATCAATTTTCCTCGCAATGCGTTTGACCAATTCAATTAATGTCTTGCGCTTCTCTTTGGTAGCTGTAATATCAAGGAATACCAGTTCATCTGCACCGTCATCCGAATAGCGCTTTGCCAGTTCAATAGGATCACCGGCATCTTTCAATCCCTCAAAATTTACACCTTTAACCGTTCTGCCGTCTTTTATATCCAGACAGGGGATAATTCTTTTTGCTAACATGTAACAAATATACAACTAATTCATCTTGTTAATAGGAGATCAATATAGAAAAATGGTAATCAAAGTGTTAACAGAGAACATTTTAATCTAAATAATATTTCTTATGGATTGGGAACGTGCAGGAAGAATAACAGTCAGATTTTTTTTACTATTTCTCGAGTACTTCTTTAAGATTTCGGCTTCGATTGTGGCCTTCATTGCATTAGGTGCCAAAGGATCGTTCGGAACAAAATTAGCTGCGGGATTTACTTCTCTTTCTCCGGCATTACGTGGAATTGTGGAGTTTCCACAAAAAATTTCCGAAACGTCTACTGTTATTAACGACTATAACACACTTACTGCGGCTGACTTCAGTGAGCGTTATGGCAGTCAGGCCATCGACTCTGTATTAGTTTTTTTGAATGAGGGTATCATTTATTTTCATTCAATTTATCAAAATATGGTTCAGCAACCTCTGGCAACTTTTACAGCTGCAGGTATTTCATTTACTTCCTTATACCTGTTGGCCCGTGTATTGCGTTTTGCACGACAAAAAGGGCGGGGATCCTATATTCACAGAATAGAGCGCAAAATTGGTGATCGCGTTTTTCAAAATTCCGGGGATCTAAATCGGCACCCGAAACCGCGTCAACATGTACAGCAGACAAGCAAAAAAGAGCCCTTCGCATCGTCTAAAAAGGATGAAAGCAAAAAACATTTAAAAAAATATATTAAAAGTCACCGAAGCAGTTTGTAAAATAAGTGAAATACCCGAATTATGGAGATGGTATATAAATGATTTCATCGCTTTAAATGTTTGGAAAACAAAAACATAAAGCTAAAAAAAGAGACTATGAAGAAGAGCGCAATAATTATTTGCCTGTTTATCTTATCAATTGGGCAGCCTTTAAATGCTCAGGATGGAGCTTTTTCAGATGCCCGGACTCTGAACAATCAACAAATTTCCCTTAGTGCGGAAACTGCCATTTATACCGATCTTAATAATGAGGTCATGCTCCTTTTACGGGGCGGATATGGTTTACAGCCGGGTCTGAGTTTCCACGGTAAGGTGGGAATATTCCTGAAGGAAGCTTATATCGGCGGACATCTTAAGTACCTGTTAGCCGATGAGTCCCGGAATGCTGTTTCCTTTTCTATTATAGGAGGCGCTTATTCATTTGGGGATATCGGTTTGAAGTTGGGAGGTATAGTCAGCAAAGATGCCGGCGCTCTGAGCTTATATACTGGATTACTTTATGAACCCTTGTTTGAAAACCCGGTTCGGAATGCATTCATGATACCCCTGGGAGTGGACATCCCGTTGTCGGACAGAGCATCCTTTATTTTTGAAGCTGATTTGGCACTCACAAGCGACGGACAACCATACCAGGCCCTGCATACAGGTTTTAACTTCTATTTTTAAACCTGTACGTGTCTTTCCCATTTATAGGCCAAAAATAATTTTTTTTGAGCTGGCAAAAAATCCCCCTCCCGCCGGCAGTCGGACACGGTAGCAAAGGGGGAATTAAAGGGGGTTGTTGGACTATTTTTGTCTAGGCATTGAGTTTTATCTTTGAATCAAAGCTCATTCGACCCACTCCGTCCCACTCACAAACCCAATGAGCGGTCCACCCCTCCGGCGGAGGGGACTTATGTGTTTCCGAGCCTGGATTAATAGGCAGCCACCTACCGCCCAACGATGAATCGTTAGGCTCAATATCTAACCCTCGTGCCGGACCTCTGGTCCGGTACGCCCGGCTCCGCCACCTCCGGTGGCAGATTTAATTA
>CAZPWQ010000015.1:0-26072 GCA_964590495.1 uncultured Balneolaceae bacterium | reverse complement strand
ATTATGAAGTGTGGTATTGCTGCATCTGATCCAGGGTAAGATTATGCTCATAATACGCACGTCCCACCACTACACCGTACACATTCATATCCGATAATTCAGCAAGATCTTCAACTCCACCGACCCCGCCCGAAGCAATAAAGTTTACCTCCGGAAAGCGGAACGACAGATTTTTATACAGTTCAAAGTTTGGCCCTTCCAGGGTACCATCCCGTGAAATATCAGTTGAAAGAATCGTTTTCAGGCCTTGTTTGATCATTGGATCCAAAAAATTATCAATAGATTGGTCGTGGGTCTCCTGCCATCCGGAATAGGCCACTTTGCCATTTTTAAGATCCATACCCAATATTGCATGGTCAGCAAAATCATCCAGTACTTTTAGCCACTCTTCTGCTTGTTTAACAGCCATTGAACTGCAGATGACATTTGTGATACCATGTTCAATCAGCATCAAAACATCATCATAACTACGAACACCACCCCCGGTTTGAACAGAAATATCCAACTCCTCTATGATACGGGTAATGTATTCAAGGTTTACAAATTTACCTTCTTTAGCTCCGTTTAAATCGATAATATGAAGATGTTTGAATCCCGCCTCTTGAAACTTTTTTGCCTCTTCTACAGGATTTGTGTTGTACACAGAGACTTCCTCATAGCTGCCTTTATGAAGTCGCACTACCTGGCCGTCTAATAAATCAATAGCGGGAATAACACGCATGGTTTTTATAAGAATTAAATTTTAATGAAGATAACCGATTTCACACCGAATGTAAGTTTATGACTTGTAAAACTCTATTTAAAAAAATTTCCCTTTATTGTTCCTTTTTGTGTTAACAAATCCAGAAGGTGCAGATCCTTCAGCTGAAGGCATCCCTATGGGAGACTGGCTCAACGGTTGCCCTGATTTACGCTTCGTTGTCTCAGGATGACAGGTAGGGATATCGGTTTCCGTGGTAATTGACCTGGGTGGGTAGAGCTTTATTTAAAAACCCTTTCTCCCCCGTTGTCATTCTGAGCCAGGGACGGTGGTTTTTCCGGCCCGCCGCCGAAGAATCTAGTGGGTGAAGCGAGGGACATTGGCCAGATAGGTTGCCATCAAAGAGAGATACTTCAGCCGAAGATATCCCTTTGGAAGACTACATCCGCCAGTTGACAGATTGTGCACAGCTGACGGGCGAATATTTATTGAGGATTTGAAACCGGATAAATACTTTCCCATGTTGATGATGCGGATAGCGCTGATTCCCGCAGAATAAATAAAACATTAATCCGTGTATACCCGCCTAATCTGCAGCATTCGCGTTCTATTAACCCAGCGAACTCCCGGCGCATTCTGGTTCAGCCATCGGTAATACAACCCTCCGATGCCGAAGAAACCAGTTTTGCATACTTATACAGGCTTCCGCTTTGTACCTGCAGCGGGGGTGCCTGCCAGTTTTTCCTTCTGCTTTCCAATTCATCATCGGATAGCTCAACACGGATAACCAGCTTATCGGAATCAATAGTGATTTGATCGCCGCTTTCTATGAGTGCGATATTTCCTCCCACCTGGGCTTCGGGAGTAACGTGTCCGATTACAAACCCATGCGTGCCTCCCGAAAAACGTCCGTCAGTTATAAGTGCTACACTTTTACCCAGTCCTGCTCCCATTATCGCCGCAGTAATGGAAAGCATCTCCCGCATTCCCGGCCCCCCTTTGGGCCCTTCATAGCGAATTACAACAACATCTCCCTTTTTGACCTCACCATTCCTGATACCTTCAAGGCTTTCTTCCTCAGAATTATACACACGCGCCGGACCGGAAAACTTTGTTCCTTCCTTGCCGGTGATCTTAGAAACGGCCCCCTCTGTTGCCAGATTGCCATACAAAACCTGAAGATGTCCGGTATTTTTAATGGGATTGGAAACCGGAGCTATAATTTTCTGTTCCTCAAAAAGTCCGGGTACATCCTCCACATTTTCAGCGAGCGTTTTCCCTGTAACCGTGATACAGTCTCCAAATAAAAAATTTTCCTCGAGCAGCATTTTCTGTACAGCCGGAACACCTCCCACATTATACAGATCCTCCATTACATATTTGCCGCTGGGCTTCAGATCCGCAAGGTATGGCGTGCGGTTGGAAATCTCCTGGAAATCATCGATCGTAAAGGGGACTTCCGCCGAACGGGCTATCGCCAGCATATGCATGACAGCGTTCGTGGATCCGCCAAGGGCAACGAGCATGGTAACTGCATTTTCGAGCGACTTCCGGGTGATGATATCCCGGGGTTTGATATCCCGTTCAAGCAGGTTGCGAATGGCTTTACCCGCTTTTTCGCATTCCTTTATTTTTTCATCGTGGGTAGCCGGTATGGATGAGCTGAATGGCAAACTCAAACCGAGCGTTTCGATAGCCGAAGCCATCGTATTCGCGGTGTACATGCCCCCGCATGCCCCCGCACCCGGACAAGCATGACGCAAAATTTCATTCATTTCATTCTCGGTTATTTCATCGGAAAGATACTTGCCATACGATTCAAACGCCGAGACCACGTCGAGTTTTTCTCCATTTAAATTGCCCGGACGGATAGTTCCGCCATATATCATAATCGATGGACGATTGAAACGAGCCATTGCCATCACCGACCCCGGCATATTCTTATCACATCCCACAATTGAAATATTGGCATCGTACCATTGTGCCCGCGTCACAGTCTCAATCGAATCCGCAATAATTTCCCGTGATTGCAGTGAATATTTCATTCCCTGTGTGCCCATAGATATTCCATCGCTTACACCGATACTGTGAAATATAAATCCCACCAGATCCTGCTCCCAAACAGTCTCCCTCACGCGCACAGCCAGATCATTCAAATGCATGTTGCAGGGATTGCCCTCCCAACCTGTACTTGCAATACCGACCTGCGCTTTCGCCATATCTTCATCCGTTAATCCCGCACCGTAGAGCATTGCTTTAGAGCCAACCTGTGATTGTTGTTGTGTGAGCCGTGAGCTGTATTTATTTAGTTTTTGAGCCATTATTAATGTATTTCTCTACTGATTTTTAAATTTGTGTAGTTTGGATTTATTTTCTTCTCCAGGTCAAATTGAAGCTTAAAAACTACAAGATTCCAAATACTAAGCAAGAAAAATAAATAACCGGCTATTAATGATATTTAATTTGACTTGCATAATTCCTTTCTCTATACTTCGGATTGTATTTAAAGAAACAGTTAAAATATATTTTGAGTAACCAGCCAACACGTACGATTAATTCTGTTTTATATTCAGTGGATTTCTCTGAAGTAAACGGCACAGCTATGTTGTTAGCGATTTCTCTTTTAGTTTCTTTAACTGTTTCTGTCTCTCCTGAAGTAGGTGTTATCAGCATTATAGGAATTCTGATACTAATTAACCTACACCTACTAATCTCTGGCATTATTAACCTAATTCTAATTAACTAACCAAATCAGCCAGAGGTTAGAACAAAAGTTCCCAAGATATATTCTTATTACTTTTTGACCTCTGGCGGAAAAAGTATATCCGTATGAGGCTCTTATGAGCAAAACAAATCAAGCAAAGGCATTCAAAACCGGACAAGAATCGGACGATCCGAAAGTCGCACCGGAAATCCGCACTATGAACGGGGCTGAAATCCTCGTTAGTACTCTGGATGATCTTGAAGTGGATACCGTCTTCGGATATCCCGGCGGGGCAATATTGCCAGTTTATGACGCCCTTTTTGACAGTCATGATCTGAACCATATTCTTGTGCGACACGAACAGGGTGGTGCACATGCAGCCGATGGTTATGCGCGCGCCACGGGAAAACCGGGTGTCGTAATGGTAACATCAGGACCGGGTGGCACCAATACAGTGACAGGCATCGCCACTGCTGCCATGGATTCTATTCCAATGGTTATTTTCACGGGTCAGGTCCCAACTCATATGATCGGCAATGACGCTTTCCAGGAAGCGGATATCGTAGGCATCACAAGGCCCATAACCAAACACAATTACCTGGTCAAAGATGTAGACAAGCTGGAACAGGTTATCAGGGAAGCTTTTCACATAGCTGCCAGCGGACGTCCCGGACCCGTTTTGGTTGATCTGCCTAAAGATATGCTTCAAACACCGGGCCGGTATTCAGGTCTCAAAAAAGTTTCAACACCCAATTACCAGCCAGTAACAGAAGGTCATCGAACGCAAATTAATAAAGCGGCAGAACTTTTGAGCAAGGCCGAACGGCCTCTTATTTATGCAGGCGGCGGGGTTGTACTCGGTGAAGCATGGAAAGAACTAACTGAAATGGCCGAACGGCTTAACATCCCGGTTACGACAACTCTTATGGGGTTAGGCTGTTTCCCGGAAAGCAAGCCGCAGTCGGTCGGTATGCTCGGGATGCACGGCACCTGGTATGCCAATATGGCGATGACTGAATGCGACGTACTGCTGGCAGTAGGTGCCCGATTCGACGATCGTGTTACAGGACGCCTGGATGGTTTTTCTCCGCATTCAAAGAAAATTCAGATTGATATTGATCCGGCGTCTATCGGTAAAAATGTGCCTGTAGACGTTCCTATTGTCGGAGATGTAAAGCAGGTTCTCCCGGAATTGAATGACAGAACCGAAAAACCGCAAATCGATGATTGGTGGGATACCATCTCTGAGTGGAAAAAGGAACATCCTTTGATTATACCACGATCTGATGACCGTATTTACCCACAACACATGATTGAGGCTATTTCCAAAGTAACCAATGGCGAGGCGATAATCAGTACCGATGTTGGTCAGCACCAAATGTGGGCAGCACAACATTATAAGTTCAATCACCCGCGGTCATTTATTTCATCAGGCGGACTTGGTACCATGGGCTTCGGTTTTCCCGCTGCCATGGGAGCTGCTTTTGCTCATCCCGACCGGCCGGTATGGTGTATTACCGGAGACGGCGGTTTCCAGATGACCAGCTTTGAACTCGGTACTGCCGTTGAATACGGGATGCCTGTTAAAATAGCCATTATGAATAACCAGTGGCTCGGAATGGTTCGCCAGTGGCAGGAACTTTTCTACCACGAGCGGTACAGTTTCACCTCACTCAAAAAAGGCAATCCCGATTTTGTAATGCTGGCTGAAAGTTACGGCGCTGCCGCTTTCCGGGCGGAAACTCCGGCTGAAATGGAAGAAGTTTTTAAAAAAGCTACCGAAATAAATGATCGTCCGGTGGTTATGGACATTCAGGTAGTGGAAGATGAAAATTGTTATCCGATGGTACCCGCCGGTGCTGCATTAAATGAAATGGTTGAAGGAGATCCAAAAGAATGAACACAGCAACAAAAAAAGAAACACAGTCACATACCCTTTCGGTGGTGGTGAACCATAATCTCAATGCTTTTTCCCGTGTCATCGGGGTTTTCAGCGGGCGCGGCTTTGAGGTTGACAGTGTCAGCTTCGGCACCAGCACAAATAACGGGCTGGCGCGAATTACTATTACGACACGCGGCGATGCACAGGTCATTGAACAAATAACAAAACAGCTTCACAAAATCGTGGATGTCGTTAAGGTCAACGATCTCACGTTTGAACATTTTGTAGACCGCGAGCTCGCACTTGTCAAAGTGGCGGCCACTTCATCCAATCGCTCGGAGGTTATGCAAATAGCCCAGGTCTTCCAGGCCAAAGTAATTGATATAAGTCCCGAAAAAATATCGATGGAGGTAACCGGCAACCGTGACAAAATTGATGCTTTTATATCTATGCTGCGTCCCTTTGGAATTGCAGAAATAGCACGGACAGGAAGCGTAGCACTCAAAAGAGAATATAACGGAAGCGTTTAAAACCAAATAATTAACTATTAATTCAATCAACGAATCAACACATGCAAGCGAAAACATATTATAACGACGATGCCGATCTGAATTTACTGTCTGGTAAAACCGTAGCTGTTATCGGTTATGGTAGCCAGGGTCACGCTCATGCGCTTAATCTCAAGGAAAGCGGCGTTGACGTGGTAGTCGGTCTCTATGAAGGCAGTTCATCCCGGGAAAAAGCAGAACAGGACGGCTTGAAAGTACTTAGTACTGCTGAAGCCGCCAAGATCGGTGATATCGTAATCATTCTTATTCCGGATCAGTTTCAGCCGAAAGTTTATGAAGAATCAGTCAAACCGAATTTGGAAGAAGGCAATGCTTTAGTATTTGCTCATGGTTTCAATGTCCACTTTGGAGAAATTGAACCTGAAGACAACGTTGACGTTTTCATGATAGCTCCCAAAAGCCCGGGACACCTGGTTCGGCGTGTTTACGAAAAAGGCTCGGGTGTACCTTGTCTGATTGCAGTTTACCAGGATTATACGGGCACAGCCAAAGATACGGCTCTTGCCTATGCCAAAGGCCTTGGCGGAACCCGTGCCGGCGTGATTGAAACCACATTCAAAGAAGAAACCGAAACAGATCTTTTTGGCGAACAAGCTGTTCTCTGCGGCGGTGCTTCAGAGCTGGTAAAACAGGGTTTTGAAGTATTGGTGGAAGCCGGATATCAGCCCGAAATTGCCTATTTCGAATGTCTGCATGAACTTAAACTGATCGTGGATTTGATGTACGAAGGAGGTATTGAATACATGTACTACTCTGTAAGTGATACAGCCGAATATGGCGGTCTGACCCGCGGTACGGATGTAATAAACAAGGATACAAAAAAGCGGATGCAGAAAATTCTCAAGGATGTACAGAACGACACCTTCGCCAAAGAATGGATTCGTGAAAATAAAGAAGGTATTCCAAAGCTCAAGAAATTGCGCGAAGATTTGGACAACCATAAGATTGAAAAAGTGGGCAAACAGCTCCGATCCATGATGAACTGGATCAAGGATGGAGAGAAAAAAGAAGAACCCGTACAATCAGTCGGATCAGAATGAACAAACCTAAAATTCAAATATTCGATACTACGCTTCGCGACGGAACCCAGGGCGAAAAGGTATCCCTCTCAGCTGAAGACAAGCTGCGTATTGCAGAACGGCTGGATGCTTTTGGCATCGAGTATATCGAAGGCGGTTGGCCGGGGTCCAATCCGCGGGATATGGAATTTTTTGAAAAATCAAGGCAGCGATCTTATAAGAAATCCAAGATCGTTGCTTTCGGCAGCACCTGCCGGTCGGATAAAGCCCCGGAGAAAGATCCGAACCTCTGTGCCCTGATCAAGGCGGAAACGCCGGTCGTTTCTATTTTCGGAAAGTCCTGGCTTTTACATGTAAAGGAAGCTTTAAAAATCACAGAGCAAAAAAACCTGGATATTATTTTCGGTTCCGTCACATTTCTTAAAGAAAAAGGAAAAGAAGTGATTTTCGATGCGGAACACTTCTTTGACGGGTACAAAGATGACCCGGAATATGCGGTCGAAACTCTTCGTGCGGCGGAAAAAGCCGGCGCTGATGTCCTGGTTTTGTGCGATACAAACGGCGGTACGCTTACTCACGAAGTCAGCCGTATTGTTCGTGAAGTAAAATCCCAAACCGAAACGAAGCTGGGAATCCATGCCCATAACGATTGTGAACTGGCGGTAGCCAACACACTTGCAGCTGTTGAGGCCGGTTGTAAACATGTACAGGGAACGATCAATGGTTATGGTGAACGCTGCGGAAACGCCAATCTGTGCTCGGTCATCCCCAACCTCCAGTTGAAAATGGGATACTCCTGTGTACCGGATCCACAGTTAAAAAATCTTACGAAACTTTCCGGTTTCGTTAATGAAATTGCCAATCTTGGCTCGCATATCCGGCTCCCCTACGTGGGACGCAGTGCCTTTGCACATAAAGGCGGGATCCATGTCAGTGCCGTCATGAAAAACGAACAAACCTATGAGCATATCCAGCCGGAAAAAATCGGAAATCAGCGTCGTGTCCTGGTATCAGATCTCTCCGGTAAAAGTAACATACGTTATAAGTCTGAAGAACTCGATTTAGATCTTAACGGAGACAAAAAAGAAGTTGCTCATATCGTAAAACGACTGAAGGATCTGGAAAACGATGGCTTTCAATACGAAGCAGCTGAAGCTTCTTTCGAGCTTTTAGCCAAAAAGATGACCCGGCAGTGGAAAGATCTTTTCGTGCTTGATGGTTTCCGCATTATTATCGAAAAAAATGCTGCCGGTGCCGACCGGGCGGAGGCAACTATCCGCATCAGTGTTAATGGTCAAACCGAACACAGTGCAGCCGAAGGTACCGGCCCGGTGAATGCCCTGGATCGCGCATTGCGAAAAGCTCTTCAAAAGTTTTACCCCCAGGTATCGGATATGCACCTGCAGGATTATAAGGTCCGGGTCCTGAACGAAAAGGACGGGACCGAGGCGAAGGTACGGGTTTTAATAGATTCAGCCGCCACGCAAAACGGGTCAACATGGGGCACAGTGGGTGTATCCCAGAATATAATTGATGCCAGCTGGCAGGCCCTCTCCGACAGTTTCTCCTATTTCTTACAGCAAAAATATCCATCAACCAAACAATCTGAAAGCTATGCGAAAGAATCGAAATAATGCCGTTTTTATGAACCTGTTAAGTAAACTATTCAACCTAATCGGCCTGTCAGCTGAACTATCACTAAGTATGCTGACAAACAAGCGGAAGATTATTGTGGTACCACAACGACGAATTAGAATGAATTTTACAACATCATGGAAAATCATATAACCATATTCGACACTACATTACGAGACGGCGAACAGTCACCGGGTTTCAGCATGAACCGGTCCGAGAAAATTCGCATAGCACGTCAGCTTGAAAAACTCGGGGTTGACGTTATTGAGGCCGGTTTCCCTATCGCTTCAGACGGGGATTTTGAAACAGTAAGGGCAATTGCCAAAGAAATCCAGTCATGCAGTATTGCCGGACTTTCGCGTACTTCCAAATCAGACATTGAACGTGCAGCTGAAGCTGTTAAGTATGCATCCGTTTCCCGTATACACACGTTTATTGCTACTTCCGAAATTCATATGAACCATAAGCTTAAGATGAGTCCCTCGGAAGTGCTCGATTCGGCTATTGAAGCTGTAGAGTATGCATCGGGGCTTTGCGATGAAGTAGAGTTCTCGGCTGAAGATGCTTCCAGAAGCGATCCTGATTTCCTGGTCAAAATTTTCACTGCCGTCATTGAGGCCGGGGCAACGATCATCAATGTTCCCGATACCGTGGGATATGCCCTGCCCTGGGAATTTGGTGATCTTGTCGAAAAACTTAAAAAAGAGATCCCGAATATTGATAAAGCGAAATTAAGCGTGCATTGTCACGACGATCTGGGTCTCGCAGTAGCCAATTCTTTAATGGCTGTTAAAAAAGGTGCAGACCAGGTCGAATGTACCATTAACGGAATCGGTGAGCGGGCCGGTAACGCTTCTCTTGAAGAAATTGCCATGGCGATGGCCACCAGGAAAAACGATTTCGGGGAAGCTACACGACTCAATACAAAAGAGTTGTATCCTGCCAGTCAGTTGTTGAGTACGATCACCGGTAAAGGTGTACAGCCGAATAAAGCTGTTGTCGGTGAAAATGCGTTTGCCCATGAAGCAGGCATCCACCAGCATGGCGTACTGAATAATCCGATGACGTATGAGATCATGACACCGAAATCGGTGGGACAAAAAAGCAACAAAATTGTGCTCGGCAAACATTCCGGACGTTTTGCCCTCAATAAGAAGCTGCAAAGTCTCGGGTATTCCCTGGCCAAGAACGAACTCAATAATATCTATCTGAAGTTCACCAAACTGGCCGATGAGCAAAAAATAGTAACTGAAGAACAGCTGAAAAAACTTGTTGCTACTCAGTTTTCCGACAAACGATCAAAAAAAGAACACTCAAAAAGTGCATAGGTAATAATGAAGCACCTTAAATCTAGAACAGGTAAAGAAATATGCTAATTATCACGCATTACGCGTCACGTATTACGTAATCGTGATGCGTAATAGGTATCAAAGATTAAATTTCACTCAAATAATTACGAATCTATCTTAATAGAACAATTTTACCATGGGAATGACATTAACTGAAAAAATATTAGCTAACCACAGTGGCAAGGATGTTGTCGAGCCGGGAGAAAGCGTCTGGATTGACGTTGATGTACTTATGACACACGATGTGTGTGGACCTCCCGCCATCTCCATATTCAAAAAAGAGTTCGGCGAAAATGCCCGCGTCTGGGATCCTGAAAAAATGGTAATCATCCCCGACCACTATATCTTCACCAAAGATAAATATGCCAATCGTAACGTTAATGTACTGAGGGCATTTGCGGCGGATCAGGATCTGCCGTACTACTATGATGTTGGCACCGACCGATATAAAGGCGTTTGTCATATCGCCCTCCCTGAAGAAGGTTTTACACGGCCGGGTGAAGTTTTATTCGGTACCGATTCACATACGTGCACGGCCGGTGCTTTCGGACAGTTTGCAACCGGTATCGGAAATACCGATGCAGCCTTTATTATGGGCACAGGCAAGCTCTGGGTAAAAGTACCCGAAACCATGCGGTTTATCTTTAAAGGTGAACGAATGCCACCCTACCTGATGGCCAAAGATATTATCCTGCAGATCATCGGTGATATCGGTGTTGACGGGGCAACTTATCGCACTATGGAGTTTGCGGGTCCGGGTATCAGTGCCATGACCATGGAAGACCGCATGACACTCACCAACATGGTTATCGAAGCCGGTGGCAAAAACGGAGTTGTTGAGCCGGATGAGGTTACTGAAGAATATGTCCGCAGCCGTACCGACAAAACTTTTGAACCGGTTTACAGCGACCCGGATGCTAACTACCACAGCCAGTACCAATACAACCTGGAGGATCTTGTGCCGATGGTAGCCAAGCCCCACAGCCCTGATAACAAAGCAACGGCTGTGGAATTAGAAGGTACCAGACTCGACAGGGCTTATATCGGCTCGTGCACCGGCGGTAAACTTTCAGATTTTGTTGCAGCAGCTGAAATAATCGATGGTAACGAGTTGAAGCTTGATACCTATATCGTTCCTGCAACCACAGAAATAGCACAGGGACTTGAGACAAATACCGTTAACGGTAAACCGCTGATCAAAATATTCAAGGATGCAGGTTGCCAAATCGGGCGTGCATCCTGTGCTGCCTGTCTTGGTGGTCCCGACGATACATTCGGACGATTGAATAACGAAGAAGTATGTATTTCAAGTACAAACCGGAATTATCCGGGTCGAATGGGATCAAAACAGGCGCAGGTATACCTTGCGTCGCCATATACTGTGGCTGCATCGGCCGTAACCGGCAAGATCACGGATCCACGCGTGTTTATTCAGGAAACCATTATTTAAACAGGTTTACTTATCGGCTGAAATCGAATTTGCATTATTTTCAATACAGAAAAATAACTCTTAACAAAATGACAAAGAAAAATTCAAAAATTAAAGGCAAAGCCTTTGTACTCGGTGAAAATATTGATACCGATCAGATTATTCCGGCTGCACATCTGGTATACAGTCTGGATGATCCTGAGGAACGGAAATTTTACGGGCGATATGCCCTCTCGGGAGTACCCGACGAACAATCGGGATTGCCCCAGGGAAATATACCGCTGGTGGATCCGGACGAATTTAAAAGCGAATTCAGTATAATTGTCGGGGGATTCAATTTCGGTTGCGGTTCTTCACGCGAACATGCCCCCGCTTCGCTCGAAATTGCAGGTATCGAAGCTATTATTGCACCAAGTTATGCCCGAATCTTCTACCGTAATTCTGTAGACGGCGGCTTTGTCATTCCATATGAAAGCGTCGAGGATTTGAGTGGCACTATTCATACATATGATGAACTTGAAATCGATGCCGAAAACAAGAAGTTGCGAAATCTGACACAGGAAACATCCTATGAGATCAAACCGATGGGCAGTGTAGCTGATATTGTCTCAGCCGGCGGAATTTTTGAATATGCAAGAAAAGCGGGGTTAATAGCATCATGATACCAACTAAAGAAATAGTCACATTACCAGGCGACGGAATTGGTCCTGAAGTTACCAGAGAAGCCTTAAAAGTATTAGAGGCCGCCTGCAAACGGCATGGCTTTAAACTCAAGGTCCGTGAGTTCCCCATAGGCGGAAGTAGTATTGACAAACATGATACTCCGCTGACAGAAGAAACTATCGAAGCATGTAAAAAGTCAGAAGCAGTATTTTTGGGAGCTGTTGGCGGACCCAAATGGGATTCCGTGCATAAAGACAAACGTCCTGAAGCCGGATTGCTTCAAATACGCAGCGAACTGGGATTGTTTGCCAATTTACGGCCTGTCAAAATTTATAAACCGCTGATACACGCTTCTCCTCTTAAGGAAAAAATAATCAAGGGTACCGATATTCTTATTGTTCGTGAATTGACGGGAGGTATCTATTTCGGCCGGCCGCGTCTTACGATGCAGGAAGACACACGTACCTTTGCGGTTGATACGATGGAATATGATTCCAATGAAATTATGCGTATTGCGCATAAGGCCTTTGACCTTTCACGCAAACGAAACAGTCGCTTGTGTTCTGTAGACAAAGCCAACGTGCTCGATTGCTCCCGCTTGTGGAGGGACCGCGTTGAATTTGTTTCTCAACAATATAAGGATGTAGAACTGCAGCATATGCTGGTGGATAACTGTGCCATGCAGCTGCTTCGCGACCCGACCCAGTTTGATGTAATTTTAACCGGCAATATGTTTGGAGATATCCTCAGTGACGAAGCGGCGATGCTTACCGGTTCGATAGGAATGTTGCCCTCGGCAAGTCTGGGCGAAAGCTCAGCTTTATATGAACCTGTTCATGGATCAGCGCCGGATATTACAGGAAAAAACAAAGCCAATCCACTGGCAGCTATTGCCTCAATGTCCCTTATGTGCCGTTATTCACTGGATATGGCTGAAGCAGCCGATGAAATTGATAATGCTGTTATGGAAGTGCTGAAAGATGGATTCCGTACTCCGGATATCTATTCCGGGGCCTCCAAAGAGTTTTTGGCAACTACGGATGAAATCGGAAGTGCTGTATTAAAACACCTGAGCCCTCATATTTATCCCGGTTCGATTGTTTAAGAAACGTAGATAACCTCGCGTAGATAACCTCACCACGTTAATCACCTGAACACATATTTGTGTCAGGTGGTTAACTGGTTTTAATCCCAGCTCTCCTGTAATAATTCTTCTTTGTCTTCTTTCTCAGCCCAGTCGTCTGCGTCAGGCATGGGATCTTTTGTTTCGTTGATATGATGATCTATCCACTCCTCTGACAGCCTGTCGTTAATATCTAAATAGTGCTCCCATTCCAATGGTACTTCGTCATCGGGATAAATAGCCTCAACCGGACATTCCGGAACGCAGGCATCACAATCGATGCATTCGAATGGATCTATCACCACAAAATTGGGTCCTTCCCGGAAAGCATCTACCGGACAAACGGATGCGCAATTGGTGTATTTACAGTTTATGCATGGTTCTGCAACTATGTAGGCCATTTTAAGATTTTGAATTAATTGAGTTAAAAATATTTATATATCGTATGTATACGCATTACGCATCACGTATAACGTAATACGTGATGCGTAATGCGTAATAATGAGCTTATTTCTTAATTTTTTCAATTCCGAGAGCCTCCGCCACCACCTCCTCCCCTACAATTTCGGCTGTCCTGGAGTATGCCTCTTCAGTGTTCCCCTTTCGAAAAAGACTCAGCACTTCCGAATCGATAATCTCATACCACAAGTTCTTTCGTGTTTCAAACCGGCCGTGGAACCGGGACATCGGCTTTCTCAGGTTCTGCATGAATTCCAGGAAAGGACCATATTCCGGTCCGAATTCCTCCTCAAAACGCTGGCGTAACCGCACTGCCAGTGCAGGGGCGGCCCCGCTCGTGGATATGGAGATCTGGAGAGGACCCCGCTTTACAATAGAGCCGAAAGCAAAATTGGCGTGCGGAATATCATCCATCACATTTACCAGGATATCTCTTTCTTTGGCTTCCTGGTAGGCTATTTTATTGATATCTCCTTCATGTTCCGCTACAATAGCCATAAAGGCGCCATCAAGATCTCCCTGTCGGTAGGTTCGGGGAATCCACACAAACCGGTTTTCTCCGGCCCAGCGCTGCATCTTTTCTGTCAAATTCGGACTGATTACGGTAAGCCTGGCTTTTCGTTCCAGAAGCTGTTTTGCTTTACCCTCAGCTTCCCGTCCGCCGCCAATCAACACCGTCTTACGTTCATCCAGGCGCCGCAGGTAAATCGGAAACATTTCCATATTGCTACTCATTAATTATTTCGCTTGCTAATTTCTTCAGCACCATTTTGAGCGGGAATATGAATACCACATTCCGTTTTTTCCAATCCCTTCCAACGACCCGCCCGTTGATCCTCTGTTTTTATATCTATAGCTTGTGTACAAGGTATGCAACCGATACTGGGATAACCTTCGTCATGCAGTGGGTTGTAAGGAAGATTTTTGCAGTGGATGTAGTTCCATACCTGGTCGTCTGTCCAGGCAGCCAATGGATTAACTTTAATTACTTCATTTTCAGGATCCCATTCAACAAAACGGGTATTGCGGCGTCTTTCCGACTGACTTCTGCGGAGGCCGGTAATCCACGCTTTTTTATCAGAAAGATAATTGCGCAGCGGTAATACTTTCCTGAGATGGCAGCATCTATCAGGATTTCTTTCCCAAAGTTTATCTCCATATTTTTCTGCCTGTTCATCAACAGACAATTCCGGAGTTACTCTGGTTACACGAAGGTTAAAGCGTTTTTCAACTCGATCTTTTAATTCATATGTTTCATCAAATAACAGGTGGGTATCGAGGTAGAAAATGGGAATAGTGACACCCAGTTCCCAAAGACGGTATATCAGAAACATCCCCGAAGGACCAAAACCCGTACCGAGTACCATATCGGAACCGAAAGTTCGATATCCCCATAATAATACTTGGTCAGGTCCGGCCACTTCGAACTGCTTGTTGAGGTTGTCGAGGTTATCCAGCAGTTCCGGAGATAATGATTGATCTAATGTTATAGCTTTATTTATTTCCTCCATTATATTCTTCAAGTTTTATCCTGCAAAATTTGTAAGAAATTCGGGATTAACAGTTGTGTCTTCCGACATTTGTCGGGATTGTTCCTGCTGAAACCAGGACAAATCGTTACTCATTGAAGCCAGTTCTCCGATTACAATGGTTGCGGGTGGAGACAGATTCTCTGCTCTTTCCACAATCGTTGCCAGGGTTCCTGTTACTGTCTTCTGTTCTCTGTAAGTTGCTTTCTCGATAACTGCCACCGGGGTATCCGCTTCCCTTCCAAGCTGAATAAATGTTTCGGTTATAACCGGCAGATTTCCCATTCCCATCAGGATTACCAGCGTATCAACATTAACCAGATGCTCCCAGTTTTCGAAGGCGTCCGTACCGCTGATCGTATGCCCGGTGACTACGGTAAATGACCGGGCAATCTTACGGTGAGTAAGAGGGATACCCGCAAAAGCCGGTGCAGCCAATGCACTGCTGATTCCCGGGACTACCTCAAAGGCAATACCTTCGGACTTGAGAGCTTCGCATTCTTCTCCGCCCCGCCCGAAAATAAACGGGTCACCGCCCTTCAACCGGGCCACTGTTTTTCCTGCCTGTGCCCTGGTTACCAGTATGTGGTTGATCTGCTCCTGCGAAACAGAAGGTTGTCCGGGCCGTTTTCCGACATATATATGTTCAGAGTTTTCCGGTGCTATGGATAAAAGCTCGGGATTGGCCAATCGGTCGTATACAATCACATCAGCCTTTTTAAGGACATCAGCACCACGTACAGTAATCAGATCCGGATCACCCGGTCCCGCTCCTATTAAATAAACTGTGCCACTGTTGTTATATGGTTGGGTGTTCATAGTGAATGATGATAATTTTTAAACAGATACACTTTCGATTTCTTCCAACCCTACCCGATTCCAATAGTCGCTGAAGGATTCGCCATTTGTTCTGTTGTTTTTAAAATACTCGAGCAATGGACGAACTTCTTCTACAAGCTTTTCGCGTTCCACGAGATCTTTGTATTCGATATTCAATCTGGTTCCAGAGGGATTTCCGCCGATAAAAATAGTGTATTTATCAAGTGACCGGCCTACAAAACCGATATCTGCGACATAGGGTCGCGAACATCCGTTGGGGCAACCCGTCATTCTCACCGACAATTTTTCGTCTTCAAGACCCAGTTCATGCAGTACAACGTCGAGTTCCCGGATAATATCGGGAAGAGCGCGTTCGGATTCGGCGATCGCAAGTCCGCAGGTTGGCAGTGCCGGGCATGCCATGGAATATTTTATAGCATTGGAAATTTCGTCTCCAAACAAAACTCCATGTTCATGCAACAGTTCAGAAATCGACTCCTTGTCCTCTTCCTTTACATCGGTAAGCAAGACATTATGATTTGGAGTCAGCCGAACACCTGTCTTAAAATTCTCCACTACTTTTCGAAGCGCGGTTTTAACCCTCAGGTCACCTTCGTTTTTAATGCGTCCGTTTTCAATCGACAAGCCGAGAAACCAGTTCCCATCCGATTGCTGATTCCATCCAAGGTAGAGATCCAGCTCAAATTCCGGAAGCTCCCGGAACGGCTCAGGTTCAAATCCGACTCTGTCAATAAGTTCTTTTTCAAATTTCTCCAATCCCCAATCGTGAATTAAATACTTCATACGCGCCTGCTTGCGGTTTATACGGTTTCCGTAATCCCGCTGTATCTCGATAATTCCTTTCACTATATCGACTACCCTGTCTTTTGGAACATACCCCA
Source organism: uncultured Balneolaceae bacterium (assembly GCA_964590495.1). Taxonomy (GTDB): domain Bacteria; phylum Bacteroidota; class Rhodothermia; order Balneolales; family Balneolaceae; genus CAZPWQ01. The sequence goes on along the minus strand of CAZPWQ010000015.1, from coordinate 9,290 downwards.
GATGGTCTCCGAGCCTAGGAAAAGTCTCCGGCTTGCGGTGGTGCATTCCCATGCCGCCTCCGACAATTACATTAAACCCTTCGATCTCATTTTTATCGTCAAAAAGAGCTACCAATCCGATATCCTGGGTATATACATCGATACTGTTATCCTTCGGCAAAGCAATACCAACCTTGAACTTACGCGGGAGATAGCTGGGGCCGTAAAGCGGTTCGCCCTCAGTCACTTCTTCCTTGCCGGAATATACCTTGTCGCCATTCAGCCAGATTTCGTGATAAGCTTTGCTAGCGGGAAGCAGAATATCCGACAGCTCGTCAGCATATTGCTGAACCTTCGACTGCCGTCCGTCGATATCGGGTGCCGGCGTAGCCATTACATTACGGACGATATCGCCGCATGCTCCCAAAGTGGTTATCAGGGATTTGTTGATCTCCTGCAGCGTCGTTTTCAGCTCATCTTTGATAATACCATGCAGTTGAAATGCCTGCCGCGTAGTTACGCGAAGGGTACCATCCGCATATCGATCTGCTATTTCATCAATTGCCAGGTATTGATCAGGCGTCATTTTTCCACCCGGCAGCCTTCCCCGGATCATAAAAATATAATGGCGGTCTCTGCCTTCACGGAGATCACGATCATCCTGTTGATAGGTTCCATGAAATTTAAGTACCTGTATGGCATCCTTGCTGAAATGAGTTTCCTCATTATCCACTTCAGCGGCAAGAGGACCGCGAAGATAATCGCTGTTCTCCTTAATGACTTCAATTTTACTCTTCGTTTTTTTTCTTCGTGAACCCATGGAGGATTGCTAGATCTTAAAATTATTTTTTGTGGTTGATAATTGTGAGTTACGGGTTGCGTGTTACGGGTTTTAAACCCGCAACGTGCAACCCGGAACCCGCAACTTTTTTATGTCAGGTTAGATTCGATCTGGTATTTATTTTTCTATCGGCGCGTCGATCAGATTTCCCCACTCAGTCCAGGATCCGTCATAATTTCGGACGTTAGGGAATTCCAGCAGTTCGTTGAGTACGAACCATGAGTGTGCAGACCGTTCACCGATACGGCAATATGCGATAATTTCCTTATCCGGAGTGATACCTTCATTTGCGTAGAGCTCTTTCAGCTCTTCCTTGCTTTTGAAAGTACCGTCTTCATTCACTGCTTTCGACCACGGGATGTTGGAAGCTCCCGGTATGTGTCCTGGACGCTGCGACAGTTCATTCAGGCCCGGAGGTGCCAGTATTTTGCCGGTGAACTCATCAGGAGAACGTACATCGACAAGTCCGAAGTCATTGCCGTTAAGTCGCTCTTTAATATCGTCCCTATAAGCCCGATACTCTTCTTTTACACCGGAAATGGTATAATCCGTTGAAGCATAGTCCGGATAATCGGTAGTAAGTTCTCGATCTTCTGCTTCCCATTTCTTCCGGCCGCCGTCAAGGATTCTGACATCCTCATGGTCATAATACTTCAACAACCAGTAGGCCCACGCGGCAAACCAGTTATTATTATCGCCATAAAGAATTATAGTGGTATCGTTATCGATCCCGGATTTACTGAGCAGTTCTTCGAAATCCTCCTTAGAAGCGACAGTTCTGCGAAGCTGATCCTGCAGCTGCTTTTTCCAGTTCCAACCTACCGATCCGGGAATATGTCCCGAGTCATAGGCTTCGGTGTCAACATCAACTTCTACGAATCGAACGCCTTCATCTTCGAGATGATCGGCCGCCCAATTGGTTGTAACTACTTTTTCATTGGGTAATACGTCAGGCATAATTATTAACTTTGTGTTTTTATTGTGGTTTGAATTAAATCTCACAAAGCCTTCTGACGCAGGTAGATGGGATTCAACAAAAAAAGCCCACTACCTGCATCAGGTAGTGGGCTTTGCTCGGATAATTTTTACAATTTATCGTAACATATCAGTTCCACTACCTTTCAGGCAACACATACAACAACAGATACACATGCACATGGCAGTGGACATCGCTGAAAAGTTATGGATCTGATTTTGAGTATTCATTTAAAACTTTTTTTTGACTGACAATGACTTTCGTTATCAGCGCCTACACAATAGAAACTATTATTATTTAAGTCAAGCCTTTTTATAAATAAATTTAAATTTCTTGTTTTAGTGAAATATCCGGAAAAAACTCTTCCTCAGACGAAACGGAATCCTTTTTTTATCCGTTACTAAATCCGTTGTAAGTACAACATAAATCAATTATAATTGATTTTACCAATATTTTCTTTACCTTTCAATGTTGTCATTAAGATGGCCAAGTAGTATTAAAAATGATTAACCAAATTTTGACTGCAACACGAAATATATTATTCCATTCCTTTTCCGAACATCATTTCTGTGCGTGTTGTTGTTGCTGTTGTTGCTGATTACCGGAGCTTAAACCTGCTTTCATTTCTTACCGGTAATTCCTGATTGAGTTCCAGACAAAGTCTGCTCACTATCTATCCCAACTGAAAACCTGATTCGCAACAAACAATGAAAATCACAGAAGCAATTAATAAAGAAAATATTCTTCTCGAAACAAGCGACCGTATCGGCTCTTTTATCGGTCAAACACCGCTTTTCCCGGTTGCCAATTTAAATAGCAACGACAGGGTAAGGATATTTGCAAAAATAGAGTGGCAACAATTTGGCGGAAGCGTAAAATCACGTCCGGCATACCGTATTATTGATGATGCTATCAGGACGGGCGACCTGGTACAGGGCAAGCATTTGCTGGATGCCAGCAGTGGAAATACAGGGATAGCTTATGCCCAAATCGGCGCCTCTTTAGACATACCGGTCACCCTCTGCTTACCTGAAAATGCTTCGGAAGAGCGTAAACGGATTTTAAAAGCACTTAATGTTAATATTCATCTGACTTCCCCGGAAGGGGGAACCGATGAGGCACAGGAAGTTGCAAAACAGCTCCGGGAAGACCAGCCGGGAAAATATTTTTACGCCGATCAGTACAGCAATCCGAGTAATTGGAAAGCGCATTATGATACGACAGGTCCGGAAATACTCGACCAGACAGATTATGAGATTACGCATTTTATCGCCGGACTCGGTACTACCGGAACTTTTATGGGTACCGGAAAACGATTGAGAGATTACGATCCGGATATCCGGCTGATCTCAGTGCAGCCGGATCTGGCCATGCACGGCCTGGAGGGGTGGAAACATATGGAAACCGCCCATGTGCCGGAGATTTATGATCCTTCACTGGCCGACGAGAACAGAACTGTCAGCACCGAAGAATCTCATAGAATCCTGAAACAGACTGCCGAAAAGGAAGGATTGCTACTGAGCCCCTCTTCTGCCGCTAACCTGGCCTCTGCCCTGGAATTGGCTGAAGAGATAGAGGAAGGCGTCATCGTCACCGTCTTTCCCGATGACGGCAGTAAATACGGAGAGGTGATTCGGAATTTATATTAGATAACTACTTGAATAAAAATAAATATAGTTCAACAGTGAAAGTAAAACTCGACCAAAAGGTATTTGATTATATAACCCAACATGCGGAGGAGGAATATCCGAATGAATGTTGCGGTTTTTTCTTCGGAAGAGAATCCGGGGATCGCTGGATTGCGCATGCCTGGCGCGTTACCAATGCAAAGGAAGGCGACCGGCGGCGGCGCTTTCAAATTACACCGGATGATTACCGGAAAGCTGAAAAATATGCACTGAACAATGATCTCGACTTTCTGGGCGTTTATCATTCTCACCCGGATCATCCGGCGGAGGCATCCGAACACGACCGGAAAGTAGCAATGCCCTACTTTTCGTACATCATTGCTTCGGTGCGTAACGGAAGAGCTGCAGAAACCAGATCGTGGCAACTAAATGAAGAACGACAGTTTGAAGAGGAAGAAATTGAAGTACTGGATTTAAATAAACAAAAAGCAAATCAGTAATCGACAACTATGGCAACCATTATCATCCCTACACCGCTGAGAAAGTACACCGGGCAGAAACGTACTTTTGAAACAGATAAAACAAATCTTTCGGAGGCGATCCGTGAGTTTACAGAGACGTATCCCGAAGTGAAAAAAAACCTGCTCGACGATGATGAAAACATACGATCGTATATTAAAATTTATGTAGGTGACGAAGAAGTAAGTCCTGCAAAAAATGGCGACCTGGAATTAAATGAGGATACGGAAGTAAGTGTCATACCCGCCATCGCGGGCGGCTATTGAATCAATACGGCTGGTTCAAGCGTCCACGCTTGTATCAAGACTATGGAAGCTTGATTCGCACAAAATTTTTAAAATGAATAAACGAACTACCATTATGATTAACTGGAAAGATATAGAGTTTTCGAGCGAAGAGCTGGGGCATTACAGCCGCCACCTGTCTATCCCCGAAATTGGAATTGACGGACAGAAAAAACTGAAAGCCGCCAAAGTTCTGGCTATAGGAACCGGCGGGCTCGGAGCACCAATGTTGCAGTATCTTGCGGCAGCGGGTGTCGGCACGATAGGTCTCGTAGATTTTGATAAGGTGGAGGCCAGCAACCTGCACCGCCAGGTATTGTTCGGAGCCGCCGATATCGGCCGCCCGAAAGTGGAAGTAGCCAAAGAACGGCTGCAACAGATCAATTCGCATATCACCATAAATGTGCACGAAACCCGCCTGACCAGCGATAATGCCCTTGATATCCTGAGAGATTATGATGTCATTGCCGACGGTACGGATAACTTCCCGACGCGTTACCTGGTTAACGATGCGTGTGTTATGCTGGACAAACCCAATGTCTATGGATCTATTTTCCAGTTTGAGGGACAGGTTTCCGTTTTCAATTATGTAGATAAAGAGGGCAACCGCGGTCCCAACTACCGTGATATGTTTGCCGAACCGCCACCTCCGGGATTAGTGCCGAGTTGCGCCGAAGCGGGTGTTCTCGGTGTGCTTCCCGGAATCATCGGATGCCTGCAGGCCAGCGAAGTGATCAAGATTGTAACCGGCATCGGTAATATTCTGGCGGGAAAACTTTTTCTGTTTGATGCACTGGATTTCAGCACCCGCACGGTTAAAGTGACTAAAAACCCGGATAATCCGTTAACCGGCGATAACCCGGAAATCACCGAATTGATTGATTACGAAGCTTTCTGCGGTATCGGTGGCAATGGACAGGATGCGGAACATACAGAAGAGCAGGAAGTCCCCGAAATCACTGTAACGGAGTATAAATCGATGGTCGAACGCGGAGAACCCGTGCAGCTTATCGACGTACGCGAGCCTTATGAATATGAAATCGCCCAGATCGGCGGTGAACTCATTCCGCTTAAAACAGTCGCTGACAACGCTGATAAAATCAGCCGCGATAAAAAAGTGGTTGTTCACTGCCGCAGTGGAAAACGCAGTGCCGACGCGATCATAGAACTGAAGAAAAAGTATGGGTTTGACAACTTGTACAACCTGAGGGGCGGAATTCTGGCCTGGTCTGAGGAAATTGATGAGAGTGTGCCACAGTATTAATGGAACAGCTTCCTCTCCCGTCTGACCGCTGGTTCTGCGGTCCGACGGGTTCGGCAGGTCTCAGTGCCTTTCTCTCTCGCATCCAAATTCTTGCCTTTTTGCCCATCGGACGGGCAAACCAGCCTTCGGATGGGAAATCCCGATGACTAGCTTTGCTTGTTGATTATCTAGGACATATAACGTGTCACTTGTTACTGTATAAGAAATAACCATAAGGCCCTTTTCCCTTTTTACCAATCCTACTTTAAAATTTGTTATCCTCGAAGAAATACAAATTTTTATCGTTATCTAAAATAATCGCTTCTCTGTTGTTAAAATATTCTAAATGTCGAAAATGGCGACGGAAACGTACCGAGGGGTGCGTTGAGCCGAACTGATTATTACAACAGGACTTAAAGCCCGTTATTTTTTCCTGCGCGATAACCCACAGCATTATATAAGTACTCTTATTGGTGCTAATGGTTTTGATAAAGTTGCTTCAGGAAATGCAGCGATAAATTTTACTCCTGTAATTGGTGCCGCATACGGATTTCAACATTTACTTGCAGATCGCTGGTTTAGCGCAGTACTTGAACTCCAGGGTGGAGTCAGTTTTGAGGGAAAAGGGAAGGTGAGGATCGGTATTTCCTTAATTTTCTATCGCAATTAAGACCAAGTATCAGAGACTTTAAAGAAATACTTCAGGTAATAATATAGCGCCCGCAAGATTTTAGGTACCCGCGGGCGCTTGATATATTAAAACAGCTGATAAAAGCTACAGCCTTTTATTTAGTCGAAGGTTCTGCAAACATAGGAATTGAGTCGTCGGAATCGAACTTGAAGTATTTCGGTGAGATAGGCCAGGAACCCGCCCCACACTCATTAACAGCTCTGATACTATACGCGACCCAGTATTGGGAAGGTTGATAGGAAACAGCCTGCAAGGATTCGGAATTCGTATAGGTATCGGTATATGAAGTTGAGGTGGTGGTAGTCCAGATTTTCCAGCTTCCCTCCCAGTGTTTGCGCCAGACTTGGTATTCGGTAGAGCCGCTTAGAGCATCCCAGTCGATTTTCGGATTATAATAATCAGGATCGTAACTACTTTGCACAACACTGTGTGTGATGTTCGAGGGATAGTATAATTTGTTAGCCCTTGCAATGGGATCGGCCTGCGAATCCCGATCATTTGAAACAGATCCATCCGATATCAATCCGGATTCGCCGCAACCCAAAAGTATACCAGCCACATGAGGTGCAGATTGCGAAGTACCACATGTGGAAAGGGTGCCTCCTCCGGTCCATAAAGAAAGAATATTTTCACCCGGGCCTGAATAGTCAACTGGTGGATTACTGTAGTTAGAACCAATGGCAGATGATCCACAATTCGGAGTTCCCTGATCAAAATCCTGGATAAATTCGTCTCCTTGGCGGAAGGCAGATACAGTCCAAACATTACTGTGGTTAACCCGTGCTGGTGAATGTAAATTTGCATCTCTGGCACTGTTACCGGCGGAAATTGCAAACATTAAGCCGTCATCGGCCGCATCTTCAATCGCATTCTCCAAATTACTTAAAGGCTCATCTATCCAAGGATAAAGCTCATCATCAGTTGGGTAGCTTAAACTTATATTAGCCACATCCCCTTGATTATAATTATTCGCTATATAGTCAACACCAGCATGTAAGTCACTGGTATAAGCCCCGCCATTGGAATCCGCAATTTTGATCGCAACCACCTCAGCTCCCGGGGCTATCCCTACGACTCCTGAACTGTTATCCCGAGCGGCGATGATCCCCGCTACATGTGTACCATGTCCATTATCATCATCCGGACTGGTTGTATAGGATACTGCCGAGGTATCCAGATTTGTGTTTACATTGAGATCTGAATGATCGAGGTCGATTCCCGAATCTAATATCCAGGCCCGGTTCGAAAACGATTTGTCCAGCGGGCCACCGGATCGTGAAATTCCCCATGGCGTTGTTTGACCGCTCTGCATGGCAAAAGTAGTATCATCTGCTGATCTGAAGTTTGAACTGATTGCCTGATAATATATATCCGGGAAAACCGATTTAACTCTCGGATCCTTTTCTAGGACCTTGGCCTGTTCTTCAGAAAGATGGGCAGCAAAACCTTTCGAGGCATAAAGATATTCATGGATAAGGGAATCCCCGGCAATATCCAAATCCGAAAAGATTGCCCTTCTTGTTTGTCTGGCGATATCAGCCGCCTGAGATGAAATGCGTCCTTCAGCCTGGTCTTTGAAGACCGCAATATACCGCCCCTCTGCTATTTGTACTGACGGTTCATCCTGGTTTTTTGCTTTAGTCTTTTGCTTACTGGTCGCAATTTGACTATCGGGGGGGGGTACTATTATCTTGAAAAACAGCAGAATCCTCACATGCCACGAGCAATGTGAGGCCAAAAATCAATGCGAATATACTCTTAAGAGTTTTGATGATGTGTTGGTTCATAACGACTCCTGTTAAATTAGGGAGTTGGTACAGCATCCCTTTATTACATGAGCAACAGGAAGAGCTAACGTTACCATATTTTGCATTTTTTAACAAATAACACCTGGTATGAACGCGCGTAATTTATTATTCACTTTTATGTTAACCCTGTATCTACTCTCCTGCTCCACTTCCCCCGGACTGGATGAGTTAAACGCCAACTGGAAATTTCACGGGTTGGATTCGGCTGCTGTCCACTCCATTCATGAAAGAAGCGGAAAGCTGTATGCAGGAACGGACCAGGGAGTGTATATATCGACTGATCCCGACTGGACCTCCTGGAAGGGTCCCAAACTGGATATCGAAGGGATCCAATACATTAACCTTGTGGTGGGTAAGGATCAAAAAATAATCGCTGCCGTACAGTATTATCCAGATTATTTTGAAGAAGAAAACCAAGTCCTTTTTGAAAGCTCTGATAATGGTGAAACCTGGAAAGGGATCAATGAAACAGTAGAAGGTGCAACAAGATATGGCGAGCCTGTTTCTTATTTTAGCAGTATAAAGCATTTTGAAACGAAGACAGACAATCTAGATGTACTGTTTGGATATAGTGGTGTTATCAGCCGTTCCACCGATGGGGGTAAGAACTGGGAGGTCGTGTATGATGAAGGAGGAGAATCAAGATTTTTAAAGGTGAGTGAGGACCACCCCGACCACATCTGGACCGGGGGCAGGATGCCTCTTCCTGTTCCTTACCTGGCCGCATCCCGCGACGGTGGAGAAACCTGGACCATGCTCAACAAACAGGTCTCATACCAACCCGAAGGTACAGTCTGGGCCGGGGCTGTTTCCCCCCGAGACCCGGAGGTGGTATTGCTGTCGCTTGGTCCGATTCGAAAAACGGTGGATGGCGGTCAAACCTGGCAAACCGTGTTTGATGATTTTGGGGCTTCTAACCTGGAAAACGGAACCATTTTCCCGGACAGGGTATATGCCTCTGTACAACATCCCTCGTCAAAACTCTCTATCGCCGCTTCGAATAATTACGGAGATAGCTGGACTACTTTTGTCCATGAGCAAGGACCCGAAATAAGGTGGATAAACGATATGACCGTTGCCGAAATAGATGGAAAGGAAACCGTTTTCCTGGGAACGACCAAAGGTGTGTATAGTTTTCGCCTGGAAGAATAACGGCATTGTGTATCGAAGGCTACAAGCCGAAGGCATTTTTGCCTATGAGCTCCGCGTACTTCCGTGGAGCTCTTTTTATTTACAATCAGTTTTTGCAAAAAAACCTGTTCCTAACCCGCATTTCTCACCAAGAAATTTGTTTCTCAGCAAGGCGAAGATAAAATGTCAG
>CAZPWQ010000014.1:23128-52736 GCA_964590495.1 uncultured Balneolaceae bacterium | reverse complement strand
CCATAATGACTGCAATTTCATTATTCGTCAACCCATTGTAGAAGCGAAGATATATCGCTTCCTTTTGACGTGAGGTTAACTCTTCCAGCGCAGCCTCGAGTTTTTCCCTCAATTCTTGTGATGTCTCTTCCTGAACCAGCTTGTGTTCAATAGAAAAAGTTTGTTCACTTTTTTCTTCAAGGTAGGTTTTATCTCTCTCATTCCTGCTGGTTCTTCGTTCCAGTTGCTCAAAGGTGGAGCGTCTAACGGAAGAAAGGAGATAGGCTTTTACCGACTGGGCCTCAGAAAGCTGATCATGCTTTTCCCAAAGAGTCAAAAATACCTTTTGTATCGCATCATTTACCACTTCTCTGTCAGATACAATGTTAAATCCATAGTTAAAAAGGTGCTGGTGGTGGCGTGTAAACAACTCTTCCAAAGCCCTTTGACTACCCTCTCTCAACCCCGCCCACAAAAGGTGGTCACCTTCCAAATGCCAATCATCGCTTTTTAAGTGAGCTAACAACATATATTTCTAAGTCTCTTTCTATACTTGCAAACTACAATTCATTTCCAGAAAGGCAGATTAATCTGTTACAAAAATTATCCTGTACCTTAAAGCATTATAATTTCTCAACTCCCATAATTTTAGTTGAGTAATCTTGCTTAAAGGCTAATATATCTTTATTAGAAAAGCAACTTGTATAATGGAAATCCTGGTTTTCAGTAGCTTGTGATCTGCCGTTACTTTCAGCAGACAGCCTGAAATATCTGGTTGAGCATCGTAATCCATCAAAAATTGCAACTGCTTTTAGCAATCCCGAGAGTTCATTTCCCGAACCGCTGATTACAATCTGGGAACCAAAGAGTTATCCGGTATTACTTCATTTTCTGGGCCTGGGTTATACGTGTCCCCGAAAGGTACTAATCAATTCGCACATTGAGGTTTTGAAAGCTCCCGACCCCGGGGAGCTAAAAAATGCCAACCGGCCTGAAGAGTATAGAGAAGCCAAAGAAATACTTGCTACAAATTTGTAGTCCATCCATTAAATTATTTAACTTCATATATTCTAATTTACTTATTTCAGATTGAAAAAGTATGACTTCGACCAAACCACTTAGTAACATTACCGCCCTGGCCTTTGAAAGCCGGATGGCTGATTCTACCGCTAAACTGTTGGAACGTCAGGGTGCCCGCACTATCAGCGCTCCATCGATGCAGGAGGTGCCACTGGAAAATCATTCTGACGTATTTTCATTCTCCGAACAACTGTTTGCAGGAAAAGTAGATATCCTGATTTGCATGACGGGCGTCGGCACTGATATGCTGGTCAAGACAATGAAAACCAGGTATAACTGGAAGAAGATCCACAAAGCGCTATCTGACATTATCGTTGTCTCGCGCGGCCCCAAACCTGCAAAAGTGCTCCGGAAACTCGAAGTGCCGATCGATATCAAAGTACCGGAACCCAATACCTGGAAAGAGATTTTGGAATCGCTTGACCAAGACGAGAAAACGTCTGACCTGAGCGGAAAAAAAGTAGCTATACAGGAATACGGGGAGCCCAACGAAGAACTGAATAAAGAACTCAGAGAACGGGGAGCCGAACTGCTGCAAACATCGATATACCGCTGGGCACTGCCTGATGACCTGGAGCCGCTGAAAAACGGTATAAAATCGATTCTCAACGGTGAGACAGATGCAGTTCTGTTCACAAGCAAAAACCAGGCAGACCATGTCATGGAAGTAGCCGATATGGTGTCATCCAAGGAAGCGGTGAGGGAGGCGTTGGAAAATGTGTTTGTAGCCTCCATCGGTCCGGTGTGTTCAAAGGGGTTGCAGTCACATGGTATAGAGGTTGATTTTGAGCCTTCACGACCCAAACTGGCTATTTTTATTAATGAAATTGCAGAAGAACTGTCGAAAAGAAGGAATTAAATTGAGAAGTTAATTCGTCTGCCCAGTCCATGAAGTTAACCAGCTTGTGTTGATGATAATCTCACTAATTAATTTGCACCATGATATCCTTCTTCGTTATCCACCTATTCTTCGCGCGGGATCTCACGAATAAAGATATTTTTAAAATAAAGGGGCGTGCTGTGCGATTGTAATTCAATCTGTCCTTCGGGATAGATCGGCTTGTCCCTGTTCCAATAATTCTCCATCACCACGTTATCCACCACCAATTCGCCATTCAAATACACCGTCACTTTTTCGCCCACCATTTTAATGCGCATGTGATTCCATTCCCCGATTGCGTTATCGGCCGGCGCCAGGGGGTCGCTGGGATTTTCCTGGTTGTTATAAAGTCCGCCGGATCCCTGCGACCATTCGTTGATATCCCAGATCTGAACCTGTGGAGATCCGCGGAGATAGATGCCGCTGTCACCGCCTGGTTCAATTTTCCAGTCGACCATCATTTCAAAATCCTTGTATTTCTTTTCCGTCACCAAACTGGGTCCTTCCCCGTCGAAAAAGAGCACGCCGTCGCGCACCGACCAATGCTGACGCATCGCGCGATTTACCTCTTTCTGCTTTTGTGCCAGCTCTTCCTCACTCATTTCCGGGCGGGTCTCTGGATTGCCGACCAAACCTTTCCACCCTTCCAGATTTTCACCGTTGAAGAGAGCCTGGAATCCCTTCGGCGGCTGATCTTTCTCAACCGTATCAGCTGCCGTTTCTCCGGTAATACGTTCACTTACCTCCTCCGCAGAACCTTGCTGCTGTGTAACTTCATTCGATGAAGTACAGGAAGCGGTTATGATGGCAAAAGCAAGATATGTCAGAAGTTTGGTAAAATGCATAAATAAATTTCTCATGTGAAAATTGATTTTTTAAGATAATTAGCCCGTATTTCACACCAAGAAATTTTTTCGTCAGCAAGGCGAAGGTAAAATAGCGGCGGAAACGTACCTGAGTACGTTGAGCAAGCTATTTTAGCTTCAACGCAGCTGACGGATAAATTTCGCAGGAATCTACAGGGTGTTGATATGGCAATCAAGCTATAATCAAACTTAAACCTTTATTATTAACAACTTTAATTAATCTTAAATAAAAATTTGTGAGAAATCCGGGTTAGAAGCAACATCCGGTAAAAATTATTCTTCCCCGATAAGTGATAGGGACGATTATATTCTGGCGATTTTGCATTTCTTCAATTAGATTAGGTTTTACAGGGTACAAAAAAATTCTTTCGGTAGGGAAAAAGGGATATGAAAAGCATACTAACATTCATTTTATATATAACCATTTCTGTATCTTCCTATGCTCAGGAGACGGTTAAATGTGAGTCTGACGAACATCAGAATGTCACTTTGTGTAAAACAGAGAGCGTAACTCTTTCCACTTCGAAATCTGATGTGATGCGTGCTACTCTTCATTTGGTCTATATATTTGAAATCAAGTCCTATTTGCTGGTCCCGTCATTTACTTCAAATGAATGGCAATATCCCGGTACAGAATTTGCTCATTTCCTGTTGGATGGAGAAAGCAGAACCTATAAACTGCAAAAAGTTGACAGTATGGAATCAAAAAATACTGTAATCGAACAATATTATGTCCAGTTGAGTGCAGAGGATGTGGATCTCTTCAATAAAGCAGAAGAGGTACGTTTTGAACTGGATAATGATGTTTATCACCTGCCGGTAGAAGCAAAAAACAAACTGAAAGCCCTGACACAAAAGGCGACTGAGCTTTAAAATCCGAATGATAAAATTCGAAGCACAAATGACCAAAAACTTGTCCGCCTGCCGGCTGATCCTAAACATTTTGAGCTTTAAGAATTAAGTAGCTCGAACAGCTCGATACTGCTTATTCAGCAGCCGTTTCGAATTTTAATCATTTGGATTTCGGATTTTAAATAAATCAGCTTCAATTTATATCAATGGCTTTTTTGATTAATAACTAAAGATCCTCAGCCCTGCTGTTGACTTCGATTGAATATCCATCGGGATCTTTTATATAGATCTGTTTAATTCCATCCTGCCGGTGGTTAATCTTGTTGACATTCCCCGGCCAATCTGTAAACGTAATATTCCTGGATCGTAAATTTTCTACAAATTCATCAAAATTAGAAATTGTCACGGCCATATGAATGGATTTATTAACGCTGACTCCCTCCATCTCGTCTGCCAACAGGTGGAGCTGAAGATCACCGCCTAAAGAAAACCAGCGCCGGGTGGGTTTTCCGGTTCCATTTTCTATCTCTTTTAAACCCAATATCTCGTTATAAAACGCAGCAGATTTATCCAGATCGCTTACCACGATAGCCTGATGATCAAAAGCTGTATCGAATTCCTGTGCATAGCTATTGGATCGGGATACGCTGAGAATTAGAAAAAAAGCTGTGAGAAAGAAGCAGAAGAAGTTCCAATTAAAATGACACGGTTTCATTTGTTCGGTTATTAAATTGAGAATTTTTATTTGTTTCCTATGAAGAAAACCATGTACTATATACTGCTAAAGTCAAATGGTCGCAAGGAATAACCTACCAGAAGTGGCTATACCGGAATATCTGATAAACAAATACATGGTTAAGATTTTCTAATTGGTTTTACTTATTTCTTTTAGTTAAATGAAAAAGAATATTATGGGGATTTTGGCTTAAAAAGAGAGTTATCATTGGCATCAGGTTTCAGTCATTAAATCAAATATTAGAAATTAGTTTTTTAAGGTTCATTTGAAAGCAACCTGATATCTGGCTTTAGGTCTGGTAAAAATCCACTCTGATAATACTATTTAATCATTTAGTTCATAAGGTGATGTGTAAAAATTTACTCCTCTTTATCATTCTGGCAATGACCTTGATCTACGGTTGCAAAACTGAAGAACAAATTACCGTTATCCAGAAGCAAAAACATACCGAATTAATTAAAATTGATTTGAATTCAGAAGCAGAAAACAGGGATGCAGAATATTTGATATACCGTGCAATTGATGACGGGGTGCGGGATTATGTTCTGTTTGTACCGGTTAAAAATATTCATGTAACCAACAATGCAACTATGGAGAAACATCAGAAACATACTGCAATTCCAGTATCTCCTGAAGCCACAACTGAATTGTTGGAAGTTTTAAAAAATAATATACAATTGTGGGGGGAGGAAATCAGTGAAAATGACGAGGTTTTAAGCTCTTATCATTACACAGCTGCATTTGAAACCCGTCATATTACCGGTTGTGGTTTCCAGGGTTGCAATAGAACTCCGGCCTACTCGGCCTTTAGGACACTGCACATTATTGATTCTACCTTACCCACTCTCCAATATGATTACTCCTACTCAGAAAGCAGCAGTTCATCTTCCTTAAGAATAATGTGGAAGGAGGCTGAGTGGGAATTTGAATTAATGGATAAAAACAGTCTGATTATTTTAAGAGATCTTTTACAAAATGCCAGAGAATCAATAAATAATTATCAGAACTTACCCGTTGTAAACACCAGCGGGCGTTCGGAATAGTCTTCTATCTGGTATTCATTTTGTAGATCCCGATTTCATTAAGAGCAGCTTTACCATATGACCTACTGATTACAATACGCACTCTGCCGGTAGTAACCGGTTCTGTCTTCAGGATCCGTTTATGTCCTACGGTCGTTCCCTCGGCTATTTCATCCCATCCATTTTCTGAATGTGCCATCACCTTGAACTCCGCAATTCGCTGTCCGAGCGGAATATATTCCTGCAGTACAATATGATCGAATGTCTGCTTCCCGTCCAATTCAAGTGTCAAAACCGACCGTGATGATTCATCTTTTGAAATCCAGAAAGTATCCCAATCACCATCGGTCAAATTTAAAGCGGGATATTTTGAGTCCGAATTATCTGCTGTAACCTTTTGTCCCGATGCCAGATTAGTATCAAAAATCGACTCGATTTTCTCTGAAAACTCATAGAGGCGATCTATGTCATTTTGATGAAACAGGCCATCCGGCGTAGGAGGTATGTTAATCATCATGGTGCAGTTACGGCCGACTGATTTGTAATAGATCTCCATCAGGTCCGGCAATGATTTTACCTGGTCGTCCTCTTCCGTATGGTAAAACCAGCCCGGGCGAATGGAGGTGTTACATTCACCGGGTACCCAATCGGTACCGTGGGGATCTCCGCTATTCAGGTAGGGACCCTGTCCCGCACCGCCAATAGTGACTGAATCGCGATTGATTTTTGACCAGTTGCTCTCACCCGCAAAACCATGTTCATTGCCGATCCAGCGCACATCGGGTCCTTCATCAGAGAACATTACAGCTTTGGGATGATGTTCACGAACCAGGTTCCACCAGGCTTCGAAATTATATTTCATATCCTCGGCATCTTCCCCCTTTGCGCCGTCGAACCAAAGTTCGGCAATCGACCCGTAGTTGGTGAGCAGTTCCCTGAGCTGATTCATATAAAATTCGTTATAGTCCAGCGTCCCATAGCTTGGCTCATGCATGTCCCAGGGCGAAAGATAGACTCCGAACTTGATGCCATATTTTTCACAGGCTTCCGCGACTTCTTTGACGATATCCCCATCACCTTTCTTCCAGGGAGAGTTCTCAACATCATGATCAGTATACTTGCTGGGCCACAAACTGAATCCGTCGTGATGTTTGGCTGTTAAAACAAGAGTCTCAAAACCATTCTCACTCAATACCCTTGCCCACTGTTCTGCGTCGAATATTTCAGGATTAAATATTGATGGGTCTTCCTCCCCCGTTCCCCATTCACGGTTGGTATAGGTATTAACTCCGAAATGGACAAAAGCGATCTTCTCCTGCCGCTGGTAATCTATCTGTTGCGGGGACGGATGAACCGAATCCCGTTCTAAACCGGAAGGAATGTTATACTGGCCATATCCCGAAAACGATAGGACAAAGATAAACACGCATAGTATTGAAGCGAAGGAGGATTGTTTGTTTTCCAATATATTCTCTGATTCCATTAGCAGTACAATATTGTAAAATTTAGAAGCTTATTTAGTAACCCGGTTTACAGGGGTGCTTGAAGAATGTATTCTTCTTTTGTCAAAATTCTTAATTCATTTTGAATAAAATCAATGAAAATTCAATTATAAAAAATTTAAATTATTACTTGACTCTCTACCATGGTACAGGCCTTATATTATCTCTGTATATATTCACTAATTTAGAATCAGCGCTGTAATTATTTTGTGGTTGAGAACTATTTATCTTTCACATAAAATTTGAAAAGCTATGAATAGCGATAGAAATACTTTTAAGATTGGTGAAGCAGCCCGGCGGGCCGGTGTCAATAAAGAAACTATCCGGTACTATGAACGGCGTAAGCTGATACCGGAACCGGATCGAAGACGCTCAGGGTATCGTATATTAACCCAGCGCCATGTAGAGCAGATCAAGTTCATTAAACGCGCCCAGGATCTCGGTTTTACCCTGTCGGAAATTAAAGACCTGTTGGCATTGCGGCTGGATGGTAACATATCATGCGAACAGGTGCGCGTAAAAGCGCAGGAAAAATTTAATGATGTTAAACAGAAAATCAGTGATCTGAATCGAATACAGGATGTTCTTGCCGAGCTTATTGAAGAATGCAAGGCCGACGGCACCACCGAGGATTGTGTTATTCTTAATGCTCTTGAAGGCGACCTTTATGAAGATGAATGAAAAGAAATCCAAACCAATTTGTCCGGAATACAATCGTTTTTCAATATTATCGGCAGCATTCGGCTGAGAAGGCATAATAATCTTAAAGTAGAGATTGTTGCGTATTTTACAATTACAATATCCACCGGTAAAAATATCAAAACTGCTGTTAAATGGACGACGAACAGATTGAAATAAAAATTAAAGGTATGGATTGTGCCGGTTGTGCACGTAGTGTTCAAACGGCCCTGGAAAAACTACAGGGAGTCGATTCCGCAGAAGTCTTGTTATCCGCGGAAAGAGCACGTATTACCTCCCAAAGTAAATTGCCCGAACATCCCGCCATCCGAAAAGCCGTTGAAGATATTGGTTACCGGGTTTCAGATGGCAGGGAAGAAGATGATCAGAAAACTGATGATATAGCCCAAAAAGCATTTCGCCTGTTCGGATTGGTATTCGGTGCCATACTTTTTGTCGTTGTGGCGGGTGAGTGGCTCGGTTTGTTTCACACTGTCACAGACTATATCCCTTTTTGGGCCGGCAGCCTGATTGTAATAGCTACAGGATATCCTGTATTCAGGCAGGTTGTTAAAGCCGCTCTTCACAAACAGGTAACACCTCATGCCCTGATGGCGCTGGGAGCTATTACAGCACTGGCAGCCGGACAATGGGTAACCGCGGCTATCGTGGTGTTTTTTATGCGCACAGGCGACTATATCGAAAGCTACACCACCGACAAGGCCCGTGATTCAGTCCGCTCACTGACGGACATGGCTCCTCAAACAGCCACTGTTCTCCGGGCTGAGTCCGAGGAAGAAATATCCATAGATCTGGTACAGCGCGGGGATAAGATTTTGGTCAGACCCGGCGGCAGAATACCCGTTGACGGAACTGTAATAGAAGGCTATGCCACAGTTGATCAATCACCCATAACCGGCGAATCGATGCCTGTGGAAATTACACCCGGATCAAAAGTATATGCTTCAACCATTGCTCAGGGTGGCCGGCTCTTGTTGAGAGCTGATGCTATTGGCAGCGACTCTACCTTTGGAAAAATCATTACTATGGTTGAAGAAGCCGAAGCTCACAAAGGAGCTGTTCAGCGTTTTGCCGATAAATTTTCCGCCTGGTATCTGCCTGTTGTTATTGGAATAGCTGTTCTAACATATACCTTCAGCGGCGACATAATGTCGACCGTAGCCGTAATGGTTGTAGCATGCTCCTGTGCTTTTGCACTGGCAACCCCGGTGGCGCTGCTGGCTTCTATCGGCTCGAATGCAAAGCGCGGGCTCCTCATCAAGGGCGGCAAATACCTGGAAACGATTTCACGGGCAGATATTATGCTTATTGACAAAACGGGTACTTTGACATTTGGCCGGCCTGAAATTGTGGATGTCATTCCGCTCAATGGATGTTCCCCCGGTGAATTGTTGATCTTGGCGGGAAGTGCTGAACAATTTTCGGGTCACCCGTTAGGCAAAGCTGTTGTAGATGCAGCACAAAAACGCCACCTGGCATTAAAGAAACCTGAAAGATTTGAAGAACTTACCGGGAACGGCGTTAAAGCTGTCATTGATGACAGGACCGTTACAGTAGGTAATGAACGGCTGATTGAAAGGGATAAAGAAATTGAGCAACGAATTACCACACTTAAAGATAGTGGAAAAACTGTTATTACCGTACAGCGGGATGGGGTATTACTCGGTTTATTGACTGCCAGAGATACCGAGCGGCGGGAAGTGGGGGCAGCTATTGAATCTATTCGCTCATTTGGTTTCGAACATATTGAACTGCTCACCGGCGACAACAAAGAAACAGCACGTGAACTGGCTGAACGGCTGGGTATTGATTTCAGAGCCGAACTTCTCCCCGAAGAGAAGATACAAATAGTCAAAGAATTCCAGACTAAAGGACACACCGTAGTAATGGTGGGTGATGGAGTCAACGACGCACCGGCACTGGCCCAGGCTGATGTAGGGATAGCAATGGGTACGACCGGTACAGATGTAGCTATAGAAACAGCCGACATTACTTTAATGCGTGATGACTGGAGCTTAATTCCGGCCCTCCTTCAATCTTCAAGGAAAACAATGACCGTCATTAAATGGAATTTTGGGTTCACTACCGCCTACAATGTAGTAGGACTGTCTCTGGCTGCTTTTGGCATTTTACCCCCCATTCTTGCTGCAGCAGCACAATCATTACCCGATGTCGGGATTTTATTTAATTCCTCGCGCCTCTTAAAGTAGTTTTTACGAACAATTTCTGCGCTTCCCAGGGATCACCAAGAAATTTAGTTGAGTGTGAAGACAGTCATTATACGCTACCCCTCAAAGCTATTACACCCCCGAAGGGATGCCAAGGCAACAACCGTAAGAAACGATACATGACTGAAATGTATGTTAGGTAATTGCGCACAAACAGCTGATCAATAATTAATACGAAATAGTTCTCCAAATCCTTATTTTAGACTCTCGTAACGAATTCAACAAGTAGGAGGGATAAATCTTATTTGGTGAGAAAACTAGTATTACTCTTTTGTAAATATTACGTTATCGATTCTTGAGTAATAACTATTAAGTGATTGGTAAATATTAACTGAAGTCTGCTTTAGAATAAAAATATATATGATGAGCCTGCTAAAACGTATATTCTCATTTCAGTTTATCGGCTGGATTGGTACCGGGGTTAACCTGGCGTTTTTATGGTTCTTTTATGATGTGCTGCAATGGTCATTACTGGTAAGTGGTGCACTGGCTATCGAGGCAGCTATTATCCATAATTTTATATGGTATTATTTCTGGACGTGGAATGACCGCGTATCTTATACTTTCAAAGATTTTTTTGAATTACTATTCAAGTATAACGTCTTAACAGCTATTATTGATTTTGTTATTCGCTTGAGTATTCTTTGGATATTAACCGAATATTACGGAATTCATTATATCATCTCAGACATTGCCGGAATGTTTGTTGCTCCTTTGTTTAAGTATCTGGCTAATGATTCATACATATTTAATACCGAACCGACGATCTATTCCCGTTTATTTAAATAATTTCTTACTCATATATGGAAACAACAGAAAAGGCTAAACGTATTAACCATTCCCTGACCAAAACCTATGAAGAACGTCTGTTGAAAAAAATGGCTTCTTCCCTGCCTCGATGGATAAATTCGGATCACATGACTACTCTGGGTATGTTTGCCACTGTATTGATTGCTGTTGGCTATATACTTACTCACTATTCTATCTGGTGGCTCATGTTGTGTAATGCAGGTCTTGTTTTACACTGGTATGGTGACAGCCTTGACGGAACGCTGGCACGGATTCGCAAGCAGGAACGGGAAAGGTACGGTTACTTTATTGATCATATTTGTGATGTCTGGACAATCTTTATCATATCCCTGGCCATGGGCTTCTCACCACTCTTAAGTTTGGAAGCAGCTCTCTTTACAGCACTTGCCTATTGCCTGATGAATGTATATGTACATATAATAGCTTATACACGACAAGAATTTTTACTGTCACACGGTAAACTGGGGCCAACTGAATTTCGAATTGCTTTTATCATTGTCAACTGTATTGCCATATATTGGAATCCGACAATTCAAATCTATGAAGCAATTATCCTGACTGGATTTGATATATTTGTCATAAGTATGGGAATAGCCCTGATTCTATTGGTATTCAAAAATACTGTCAGCAGTGCAAAATTTCTCTATAAAGTGGATCAAAAAAATTAGAACTGGCTGCAAATTAATGAATTGAAGTTAGCTGCATTTGCTTCATTTTTTTTGATTTGCCACTTTTCTCATAAAGTTTAACTGTAAAAAATTAATTTAATGTCGGTTTACTCCATTATTACAGGAGCAAGCAAAGGAATCGGTAAGGCTCTTGCCATTGAATGTGCAAAAAGAGGACATAACCTGATCCTTATATCTCTGCCAAATGAAAATTTGGCAGAACTCTCCTGTAAGCTGGAGAAAAAATACAATATAGAGACCGAATTTTATGAGACTGATTTGACAGCCAATGGGACAATAGATAGTTTTTTTGGCTGGTGCCACAAAAAAGACCTGCAGATAAATATGCTGATCAACAATGCAGGACTGGGCTCGCAGGGATCATTTGAAATGTCTTCACCCGAAAAGTTTCAGGGAATGATGCAATTAAATATGGATGCAGTGGTCTCGATGTGCTGGGGGTCACTGCCATTTTTAAAAACACAAAACAACAGTTATATACTGAATGTCGGCAGTATCGGGGCGTTTACACCCGTACCATATAAATCCATTTATTCTGCAACAAAACATTTTGTATTAGCTTTTTCCGACGCTTTGCATTATGAATTGAAGGAATCTTCCATATTTGTCAGCTGTCTGTGTCCCGGCCCTACCCTCACCAGCTCAGTGCATGCTGCAAAAGTGAAGGAACAGGGATTAAAAGCCAGACTACTCACCAAAAAAGCAGACGAAGTAGCCGAATATGCAATCGAGAATCTTCTAAAAGGGGAAAGAATTATCATACCCGGATTCGGGAACCGATTAATAGCTGGATTATCCCGCCTTCTGCCCGTAAATCTTCGATTAAAGCTGGCCGGATCTGCTTTTACCAATTCCTCCTATCACCATCATCGAGATGTATAATATGTTATGAAAATTTTCATGACGGGTGCTACCGGTTACATTGGCGCTGTATTGCGTGATCAGCTTATTGAAGAGGGACATACGGTTCATGCAATTTATCGCCCCTCTTCAAATAAGGATATTAATTTTTCAAAACCGGGAGTAAAATATTTTGAAGGAAATCTACTGGATGTTTTCAGTTTGAGAAATGCGATGAAAGGTTGTGACCAGGCATATCATGTTGCTGCCTATGCCCGGGTCTGGTCACGTGATCCTACTCTGTTTTATGATGTTAATGTTGTAGGCACCCGGAATGTATTAAACCTGGCTTTGGAATTGGGGATTTCAAAAGTAGTTGTCACATCAACGGGAGCTACACTGCTTTCCTCGGGACGAAAAAATCCGGCAGACGAAACCGATCGAAAGGAACATTTTACAACAGAATACGCCCGTACTAAATCTCTGGCTGAAGAAGAAACCCGCAAACATAATCAAAAAGGTTTGCAAACTGTCATTGTAAATCCACCCCGGGTATATGGGCCGGGACTGCTATCCGAAAGCAATGCGGCGACTAAACTCATAAAATGGTATACGGAAGGAAAATGGAGATTTATACCCGGAGATGGAAGTTATATCGGAAATTATGCTTTTGTAAATGATGTCGCAACAGGACACCGCCAGGCTATGGAATATGGAGAGTCAGGTGAACAATATATTCTGGGCGGCAAAAACATGTCATTCAATGAACTTTTCAGATTAGTTGCCGAAGTAATCGGTAAGAACTATAAGCTTTGGCCAATACCAATACCACTTATAAAAAATTTTGCAAAATTTGAAGAGTGGAAAGCGGACAGGATGAAATTCAAACCTCTTATTACGCCCCAATGGGTAGAAAACTACATGGAAGACTCAGCTCTGAGTTCAATAAAAGCAATTACTGAGTTAAATTATACCATCACTCCGCCCGTAAAAGCTATTTCAGAAACAGTTAATTGGTTAAAATCCCTTAAATAAGACACGGATGTTGACGAATTGAAGGGATCAGCACTGATCGTGTTATACCTTGTTCCATCGCCTGACACGAAGCCAAAGCACACCGGCAGCAGAACAGCCGGTTTTATCGTCCCGGAGCAGAGCACCGGGAAGAGGTATATTTTTGTATCCCGGGATGCCATCCCGGGGTACCGGTGATAATATCTTTCAACTAAATGTCTTGTCATGGTATTAAAACCGGTGCGTAAAAGAGACTTTAACGGCACCACTGCGCTGCATCGTCCTGAATCTGGTTTCTTCCTCCAGCCAGTTGTGATTATAAACCAGGAACAGATCAGAGCCGGGAGTGATAATCCAGCGCAGGCGATTATTCATTGCCATGAGTTTGCTGAGGTTGTCAAATTGTATGTTTGTTGTCAGAAATAACGAAGTAGTAAAGTCGACATTTGCCTCAAAGCGAAACAGGTCGGTTGAAAAATTACCTTCCGCCAGATCTATGTTTGTACGAACATATTCAGGGTTGAGATCTATTCCGGGAAAAGGACGGAGGGTTAATTCCGCGCCGTATTCCGTTTGTGTACCAGACCAGAAACCACCGGTTTCAAAGTCCAATTCAAGCGAAATTTTTCGATAAGAAGCCGTTCGCAACCGTGCCTCCGCTTCCCAGTTCACATATTCATCGACAGGTATTATAATTGATCCGTCCCGCCTGATATCAAAAGGCTGCTGCAGGCGCTCAAAATTTCTTGATATTCCAAAGCTAAGCTGATCATTACTCATTAATTCTATATCAAAGAGAGTAAAGCCTATATCCTGGGTAAGCAGATTGAAATCAAGATCGGTCAAATGTTCAAATCGTATTCCCCATTCTATCTGCTGGATCAAATCACTACCGGTAAACTGGGGGGAAAAGTCGATAGAGGGTTGCAGCCGCCGGAAGGCATTTCTTGACGTAAAACCGAGGGCAGGATCAAACTCTCTGCCAAATTCCCTGTACGACATTTGGCCCGACCAGGGTTCATTGGGAAAGTTTACTCGAAATCCACGAGAAGACCGGTCCCATATATCTGTCGCAGCATCCGTGGCTAAGGGAGAGTTGTGAAATACAAAGAAGGCCTGGAATTGGAGATTTTTATCACCCATAAAATGAGACGTACCAAGCTCCAGGTCTGTCCCGAAAGTATGTCTGTCCTGCAGTACCGCTGAAAGCTCCTCACTTTCACTGCCCGATCTGCGGGTATATATCACACCTATTGTACTTTCGGCTCCAATATTTCTTTTAATGCGGGCCACCGAATGATTTTCGGGATTTATATCTCCCATCTCACCGGTACGGACATGTAACAGTGCAAGATTATAATCACCTGTATTACCCAATAATCGGGCACCATAGGTAATTGGAATGGGCTCCCCTTCGCGAAGACCGATTCTTCGGCTAAAGAAAGGATTTACATTGCTTCGCGGTGCGAATTCATAAATATTTGCCCCTTCAAGAAAGAAATCCCTTTGCTCCGGGAAAAATAACGGAAAACGCGTCAGGTTTACCCGCCGCTGATCTACTTCCGTTTCGGCAAAATCGGTGTTGAAAGTCAGGGAAGCCTTTAAACTTGGTGTTATGCTATAGTTAACATCAATACCTCCGTCAATATGTGAACCAGTACTACGTCCGGAATCAAGTTGTTCTTCATTTCCTTCAAGAATACCATAGGGAACCACTTCTAATCCAATACCCTGCGACATTCCCTTGAGGCCGGTCAATACACCGGCATTTTGCGGACGGGCAATACCCTGATTACGGCGATGACCACTCCAAAGCACTGTCTCACTTTTACGGCGGATCACTCTCATAAAGTTGGCACCCCACCGATCACTTCCGGCATCAAAGTTGAACGTGCGAAAAGGGATCCTGATTTCAACCGACCAACCGAAATCACCTGTCACCGTACGGGCATCCCAGATGCCATCCCAGCTTAAATTGATATCATTTCCCTGACCAGTGCTGATCAGGCCATCAGTACGCAGTCCGTTGGGATTTACTTCCAGAAAATAAGCAGTACGCTGATCGTTGAACGTGTCAAAAATCCAGGTAAATCTTTCATCAGCAACGATACGGGCATCTCTTCGTCTTTGGCTGGCTTTGATACCCGAAGGATCACTGTCATAGAGAATCACACCCAAATAAAGGTAATTTTCATCATATGCTATCCTTACCTCGGTTCTTTCCGTTGCCTCGGCACCCTCACTCGGTTCCTGTTGAATAAAACTGGTTGCCGGTTCAATCCGATTCCAAAAAGTTTCATTCACCTTTCCGTCAAAAAGGAATTTTTCCGAAGAGTCAAGGGAATAGGCTTTAATCTCTTTTCTAGACTGGTTTTCCTGTGCAAATAATGCAGTTGAAAAGCAGATTAAAAAAAATAATAAGAAAAATGATTTAATAAAGCCCCTTTTAAATTTTACCATATCTGTTATATACAAACAACGATTTGGCCCTGCATTAAAACGATACATTCTTTAAATCTCCACTGTCCTGAAATAGTTCGATCCAAACTTTAAAAGAGAAAAGGAATCAAATGAAGCCCTCCGCTTTACAGCTGAGATTCCGAACAACCGCTATTATATTGAAATCCAATGAAAAGAGTAAATCCGGCCGGAATTTGAGACAGATAATGAGCTGCTTCGACTTTTCTAAGCTGCATTTCCTGATGATTTCGGCAGCCGTCGGGATCATCAGGGTAAAATACAGGCTAATTGATCAAGCTACTTACCAGCAAGCAGGTCATTGATTATATTTGGCTTGCAGAGAATAAAATCCGGGTAGGTAATCCAAAAAAAATATACTATACTTAAGGGTTCGAGCATACAAAACTGCTCTCTGCAGTCTCTGTTCGAACATTAAAGTAGCACATGAAGTAAAATTTTTTGGAGATTTAACAATGGCAGAACGAGAAGTAGGAACAGTTAAGTGGTTTCATAATGGTAAAGGTTATGGATTCATTACTCGAGAAGAAGGCGAAGATATCTTCGTTCACTTCAGTGAAATTGCAATGGAAGGCTATAAAAAGTTAGAAGAAGGCCAGGAAGTTGAGTTCACTGTTGCAGAAGGTGAAAAAGGATTACAGGCACAAGAGGTGATACCAATTTAAAGTATCCCGTATAAAATACTAAAGCACCATCTTTACCGGATGGTGCTTTTTTTTGCTATTTAAATGCATTGAATTAAAGCAGCCGGATTGTCATCAAGCTGATTCAAGTATATAGTATTCCAGTTTTTTCCTTAATTCAACGGGATTAAAAGGTTTTGTCAGAAAGTCATTCATGCCGGAGGCATACACTTTCTTCTTTACTTCACTTAAAGCAGCTGCAGTTAAAGCAATAACCGGGACCGCGCATTTTTGTTTATTATCAAGTGCTCTGATTTGTCGTGTTGCTTCATATCCGTCCATTTTCGGCATTTGCAGATCCATCAAAATTAAATGGAAGATATTGTCTTTCAGCATAGATACAGCCTCGATACCATTATTGGCAACGTCAACGTCAACATTCCATTTATCCAGAAAACGAAGCATTACTTTCTGGTTTATAACATTATCTTCCACAAGAAGTATTTTACTTCCGCTAAGACACGTTACCTCCTTATCACCATTCACGTATAATTCAAGCTCAATGTTATCCCCAATATCGTATTCCAGTTCTACAAAAAAAGTACTTCCTACATCTTTTTCTGTTTCGACGTAAATTCTGCCGTCCTGAAATTCTACAAGTTTCTTGCTGATGGCAAGCCCAAGGCCGGTACCACCGAATATCCGCGTGGTATCCGTACGCTCCTGAGTAAAACTTTCGAAGATTTTATCTGTCTTTTCTTCTGAAATTCCGATTCCGGTATCTTTTACAGCAAATTCTAAATGTACACGCGTGCTATTTTGCTTCAATACCCTGACGGTGATTTCCACTGTACCAAACTTAGTGAATTTCACAGCATTACTGACCAGATTGTTTAATATTTGGGTCAGCCGCGAAGGATCACCTGCCAAATAACGAGGTACTTCTTCCCCAAACTTCAATACCAAATTGATATCTTTATTTTCGGCAGTAAACCTGAAGCTTTCAACCACACCATTTAATAAATGATGCAGGTTAAAATTGGTATTCTCAAGTTCTATATTTTCCGATTCTATTTTTGAAAAATCGAGCACATCATTTATCAATGTTAGCAGAGTTTTTGCTGAAAAGTCCAGGATTTCCAGCTGTTCCAGCTGATCTTCCCTTGGTTTATCTTTGACCAGCAGATTGGTCATACCGATAATGGCATTCAAAGGCGTGCGTATTTCATGGCTCATCGTCGACAGAAACTCTGTTTTCATCTTAGAACCCTCTTCCACCTTTTTTTTGGCCAGCTTCAATTCCTGTACCTTCTTTTCAAGCTGTTCTTTTTTCCGGACAAGTTCTTCATTGAGACTGCGTGTTTCCTGCAACAACTCCTCTGTTTTTTCTTCCGCTAAAGCCCTTGTGTCCGAAAATTTATTGAAAGTCATCCAGGTAGTTATAAAAGCTGCCCCTAAAATGCTCCACTGGATGATCGCTCCTTCACCTTCAGCCAGATTTATTTTATCGAATATTATATAGTCAAGTATCAGGTAACATATAACAGACAGTGCAATCCCCAGGTTTTGAAGATATTTATACTCTCTTCCGAATAAAAGGATAGACAGGCCGCATGCCGGTATATAGAAAGCCTGTATAAACATTTCCTTGCCAAAAACAGCACTCAGTATCAGTATGCTTATATTCACATAGGCTATAAGCAAAAATTTGGAAGAACGTCCATATCCCTTTCGAGCCAGTACAGGTATTAATGTAAATGCCACTGTAATACTCAGAAAAAACCAGGAAAGCGATACAGTATCGTTTTGGTAAAAGGCAACCAAAAAAAGCAGGGATACAATGGCAAGAGAAAATGATACATTATGCAGTAAAATAATCCCGCTTTTGCTTATCTCCTCAACCCTATCCTTTAGATCACCTGCCTGAGCCCATTTTTTCAGACCCGTAATGGAATTCATTTATTTGTCCATATTAATTTTTTAGTCGATAGAATTAACTAATAAAAAGGACGTGCTCAAAATTAATTAAATCTAATTGATGGAGTGAGATAGATGAATAATCAGGCTTGCGCTTGCTGCTTCATTTTGGTTTTATAAGCCATGGCATAAATTTTCATCTGTTTTACCATAGAGGCCAAGCCGTTAGAGCGGGTAGGAGAAAGGTGTTGTTCCATTCCGATTTTCTTTATAAAGACGGGGTCGATATTAATTATAGTATCCGGTTCCTGGGCAGAATAAAGACGTACCATTAAAGCTACAAGCCCTTTTGTTATAGCGGCATCACTGTCGGCTTCAAAGATCACTTTCCCTTCATCAAGGTATGTATGCAGCCAAACCTGTGACTGACATCCTCTTACCAGGTTTTCTTCTATTTTATATTGATCATCGAGTTCCGGCAGCCGGCGCCCCTGATCAATGATATGCTTGTAACGCTCGGTCCAATCGCTCAGAGCTTTAAACTCGTTGATAATCTGATGTTGAACCTCTTGAATATCTGGCATAATGGTGTGTAAAGCTGTATTTGCTATGCTCTCCCAAAATACAAATAAATCAGTTAAAACTTAATTACGGTCAGGAATTTTTAGGGCTATTAACGGAAACAGCACAACGAGCACTTTTCACCTTTTCGTCCTCATCCAATTCAGGTTTACAATAATCAAGAACCTCCACATAATCCCCGTTTTTGGTACGCAGACGGTATGTGCATGTAGAATGTTTACCGCTTTTGACAGAATTTAAATGGTCATTTACCTTCTCCAGGTCATCCTTATGAACAAATTGACTAAAACTATTTTTACCGATCACCGACTGCAAAGATAATCCACTTATCTCGGGAAACTCTTTCGATATTTTATCAAGCTTCA
Organism: uncultured Balneolaceae bacterium; assembly: GCA_964590495.1. Taxonomy (GTDB): domain Bacteria; phylum Bacteroidota; class Rhodothermia; order Balneolales; family Balneolaceae; genus CAZPWQ01. The sequence goes on along the minus strand of CAZPWQ010000014.1, from coordinate 33,574 downwards.
GGGAATCCTCTTCAAAACTGATCTGGTAGTTAAATTCAGAGGTTCGTTCTGCAATCCTGGAAAAATCGTAATTCCTCTTATCCAGGGTATCCATGATACGCTTCTGGAGGGATACGTTTTTTATTTCAGTACGAATCAAAGTGCCCTCTTTTAAATCCATCAATTTAGAACTACCCTGAATCTGAATAGGAATTCCGCTTTTATGCCTGATAATCCCTTTAAAATCCTGATTATCAAAAAACTGCTTTTCATCAGCCTCATCGAATCGCTTCTTTAGTGAATTTCGATACTTATCCGGAAACAGATCCCACACCTTAATATGCTTTAATTCATTCTTACCATAACCCGTCAAATTCCGGAATAACTTGTTTGCCATAATTATATTCCCCTCAACATCGACATCGAGCAATGTTCGCCTGGATTCTTCACGAAGACTGTCAAATTCAATCTTTGTATCGACCAGTACGCGCTCGGCACGCTTGCGTTCGGTGATATCATGCTGATAAGAAACCCAATGTGTAATTTCACCTTCCCTGTTGGTCAGGGGATGAATATCCCATTGGTTTACAAATTCACTGCCGTCTTTTCGGTAGTTAACAGTCTGCCCGTAAAATGACTTCCCTTTCTTAAGCTGCTCTTTCAACTCATCAAGCACTTCCTGATCCGTTTTTGGGCCCTGTAGTATCCTGGGAGTTTTACCTACCACCTCTTCTCTTGAATAACCGGTCATCCTGCAGAAACCCTCATTAACATAAACAATTTTTGGGCCCGGTTCTTCGATATCCAGTTCAGTAATTAGTATTGCATCATAATCATTGCGGATGGCATTCTCCAACAACTCCAGATAACGTTCTTGCTTTTCCTTTTTCTCTTTCAGTTTTTGAACAATTCCTTTTAATTTCTCGAACGATTGTTCATCCTTGCTTAACTTTTTGAGCGATTCAAGATTGTTTGACTCCATATCAAAAATCATGCTTAATTTTAATTAACAGGCAATACAGGCTATACGGATACCAGGCAGTTGCAATTATACCAAGCGTTAACAAAAATTCAAATTAGCATCATTCCATGTTTCTTTTTAAAGTGGTACTGTAAAATTTACCATCACCGTCTTTCAGCCTGAGAGACCGGCTATACATTCACATTATTTGCTGCCTGGTATTCCATTTTTATTTCAATAACAATTTTGCGATAGTATTCAGCTGCATATTTGAAGTTCCTTCATATATTTTCCCAATTTTAGAATCCCGGTAAAACTTTTCAACAGGATATTCTTTAACATATCCATAGCCGCCGAACAGATCCACTGCAAGTGAACTCACGCTCTCTGCCACTTCAGATGCATGATATTTAGCCATCGCTGCCTCTTTTAAAAAACTTTGGCTGTTTTCTTTCCGGCGGGCTGAATTATATACCAGCAAACGGGCTGTTTCAATATCTATCGCCATCTTTGCCAGCTGAAATTGCACACCCTGAAATTCTGATACACTTTTACCGAATTGTGTGCGCTCCTGAGTATACGCCAATGCAGCATCAAAAGCTCCCTGGGCAATTCCCACCATCTGTGCTCCAATGCCGATCCGACCTTCATTTAACGTCTCCATTGCCACTTTATACCCTTTGCCAACCTCTCCCAATACATTCGATTTTGGCACCTTGCAGTCTTCAAACAGGATTTCACAGGTTGAACTGGCTCGTATACCCAGCTTGTTCTCCTTTTTAGACACTGAAAACCCTTCAAAATCACGTTCTACGATAAAAGCTGTTATCCCTTTATAGCCGGCTTCAGGATTCAGATTGGCAAAAACCAGGAAAATATCAGCTTCATTGGCGTTGGTGATCCAAAGTTTGGAACCATTCAAAGTATAGAAATCACCATCATCCTCAGCTGTTGTTTTAAGAGCAAAAGCATCACTGCCCGAACCGGCTTCAGACAGACAATAGGCTCCGACTTTTTCAGTAGCAAGCTGTGGCAGGTATCTGGATTTAATCTCTTCATTACCCCACCGAAGAAAAGCATTATTTACCAGCGTATTTTGTACATCCATAAACACTCCGGCCGATGCATCAACTCTCGATATCTGTTCAATAGCCACAATAGACATAAAAAAAGTACCGCCTCCACCCTGATATTTTTCAGGTATTTCTATTCCCATTAGTCCCATTTCAAAAAACTGGCGGACTAATTCGGGATCCAGACAGGCTTTCTCTTCCATTTCGTCTACTTTAGGCTTGATTACACTTTCGGCAAACTCTGCAGCAGCATCCTGAAGCATCTGTTCATCTTCGTTTAACTGAGTCAGCGGAGGCATCAACTGATCTATATTTTCCATAGAATAGATCTTAAAAAGTTAAAATGAATGATATTTTCAGGCCCTTAATATAGGAAAAGGAGGTCATTTTTGCGTCCTCTTATTTTCGTGTGCTTTTTAATCAAAGTCGGAAAAACGTATCGTTCGACCCTGATGTTAGTAAAGTAAGATTACGCTGAGTATTTTAAATTTCAAGGTTAAAAACAGCATCCATGAGTAACACTGAACAAAAGAATCAACCTTTATTTACGGAGTTTCCGCCTGTCTCACTGGAAGAATGGGAATCAGTTATCGAGAAAGACCTTGATGGAAAAGATTATAAAAAGAAGTTAAAGTGGGATACCAGTGAAGGAGTGGAGACTCTCCCTTTTTACCACAGGGAAAACCAAAAATCAACCCGCAAGCATCCAGTCCTGACAAAAGATAATAAACAAGACACATGGGCAACCTGTAATTATATATCCAGCCAGTCAGTCTCAGAAGCACATGAGGAGGCGCGTCAGGCTTTGAATAATGGTGCTCAGGCCCTGCAATTTAAAATACATGTTCTAAGCACATCGGGCATGCTGGGTGGAGATCTGGAAGGAACTGCTATCCAGACACAGGATGATTTTGAAGAGCTATTTGAAGATATCCCGCTGAACTTAAAAGAAATACATTTCGATTCCGGTATGGCATCGCCGGTCATTTTGGCTATGCTGCTGAACGAGGTAAAAAAAAGAGATCCCGAACCCGAAAATGTAAATGCCACCTTCAGCTATGACCCCTCTTCTTATATTATCATGAAGGGACAAATGCCCAAAACAGTGGAGAAACTGACAGCCGAAATTTCTCAGCTTGCCGAAACATGTGCACCTTTTCCCGGCATAAAACCACTTTGCGCTGATGCCCGAACCTGGCATAACAGCGGGGCTACTATTGTTCAGGAACTGGCACTCGGGCTGGCCGGAGCGTCTGAACATATGGCTGTTCTCAGCGATAAAGGGATAGATCCCAATACAGCCGCAAAATCTATCCATTTCAGCTATTCCGTTGGATCAAAATATTTCCTTGAAATAGCCAAATTCCGTGCACTTCGTTTGCTTTGGGACCAACTGATGGATGCATATAAAGCTGATAAAGACATACCGGCTTTCATTCATGCCGAAACATCATCATGGAACAAAACAGTATACGATCCCTATGTAAATATGCTTCGGGTAACAACGGAAGGTATGTCTGTTGCTATTTCCGGCGCCGATTCTCTGACGGTTTACCCTTTTGATTCTACCTATCGGAAACCGGGTGATTTTTCGGATCGTATTGCCCGTAATTCTCAGATCATAATGAAAGAAGAAGCTTATTTTGGTAAAGTCGCCGATCCCGCAGCGGGATCCTACTATATTGAAGAACTGACGGATAAGATTGGACAACAGGCCTGGAATTTATTTCAGGAAATTGAGCAGGAAGGAGGGTTAATAGCCGCCATACATAATGGCACCATCCAGTCACTGTTAAATATGACCCGCCGAAATCGGGACCAGGCGATTGCTGCAAGGAGCCATGTTTTTGTTGGAACCAACCAGTATTCCAATGCAGGTGAACAGATGGCCGGCGAAGTGGATTCCGGCTATACAACTGTTTCCCTTAAACAAACAGAGACCAAAATTGAATTTGATGCCGGAAATCTCATGGATTCACTTTCAGAATCACTCCAAAATGGTGCTGCACTGGGGGATCTCATCTCTAGGCTGTTCGATCTGGATTGGAGCAAACATCAGATACGGACGATCAGCACCTATCGAGGTCCCGAAGCCTTTGAAAAATTGAGACTTGCCACCGAAGGGCACGAAAAAACCCCGCTTGTATTGACGCTGCCCCTCGGAGACAGGGAAAAACGTTCAATCAGGTCTGCTTACGCCAACAATTTTTTCGGCTGCGCAGGCTACAAAATAGAAGACCCCGTCGGTTTTGATGATGCGGAAACGGCATTACAGGAGATAAAAGACAAAAAACCGGATATCGCCGTCCTTTGCAGCTCCGACGAAGAATATCAGGAGTTGCTGCCGGTGATAACCAAAGGCATTGACCAAATGACGAATCCTCCCATACTGGTACTAGCGGGTTATCCCGGGAAAAAGGCTGATAAATATTCCAAAGCCGGCATAGATGAATTTATTCATGCAGAATCCGATGTCCTGGAAACCCTGAAACACTTTCAGTCAAAATTTGGAATAATTTAAAGGTAGATCATCCTCTTTTGTAATCCTGATAGATTTATACTCCAAACAAGTGCTTATGAGACCGAATTTTGCAGACATAGATTTCAAGCCATCAGCGGCCACTGGTAAAACCCGTAACCTCAAAACGGAGCAAACATGGGAAACACCTGAGCAAATCCCCGTAAAAAAATATTTCGGCTCTTCGGATATTAAAGATCTCGAGCATCTGGATTATGCCGCGGGGATCCCTCCCTACCTCCGCGGCCCTTATGCAACAATGTACACTTTACGACCATGGACCATTCGACAGTACGCCGGTTTTTCTACAGCGGAGGAATCCAACGCCTTTTACCGCCGCAACCTGGCTCAGGGGCAAAAAGGATTGTCTGTTGCCTTCGATCTGCCAACGCATCGTGGTTATGATTCCGATCACCCGCGTGTCAGCGGTGATGTCGGTAAAGCCGGGGTGGCGATTGATTCCATCATGGATATGAAAGTACTTTTTGATCAGATTCCCCTCGATGAGATGTCGGTATCGATGACGATGAACGGGGCCGTCATACCCATTATGGCTTTTTATATTGTCACCGCTGAAGAACAGGGCGTCTCAAAAGAGAAGCTTGCCGGCACTATCCAGAATGACATCCTGAAAGAATTCATGGTGCGCAACACCTATATTTATCCGCCCAAACCTTCAATGCGCATTGTTGGCGACATATTTAAATATACTTCTGAGCACATGCCGAAATTCAATTCGATCAGTGTCAGCGGTTATCATATGCAGGAGGCTGGGGCAACCTGTGACCTGGAACTGGCTTACACACTGGCCGACGGGCTCGAATACCTGCGAACCGGCATTGAAACGGGACTGGATATCGATGATTTTGCACCGCGCATTTCATTTTTCTGGGCTACCGGTATGAATCACTTTATGGAAATTGCCAAAATGAGAGCCGCCCGGATGTTATGGGCAAAACTGGTGAAGCAGTTCGATCCCGAAAATCCAAAATCAATGTCGCTTCGCACCCACTGTCAGACTTCGGGATGGAGCCTGACGGAACAGGATCCATTCAACAACGTCACCCGTACAACGATCGAAGCGATGGCTGCAGTGCTTGGTCACACTCAATCACTGCATACCAACGCACTCGATGAGGCTATCGCACTGCCTACCGATTTTTCCGCCCGTATAGCACGGAATACACAGATTTACCTGCAGGAAGAAACCGGCATCACCAAAGCTGTCGATCCGTGGGCGGGTTCGTATTACGTAGAATATCTGACTGACAGGATTGCCCGGCGTGCCTGGGAGCTCATTGAAGAGGTGGAGGAATTGGGCGGTATGGCCAAAGCGATAGAAACAGGCGTGCCCAAGATGCGAATCGAAGAAGCCTCGGCCAAAAAGCAGGCGCGGATTGATTCCGGCCAGGATACTATTGTCGGCGTAAACAAATATAAACTTGACAAAGAAGACCCAATTGATATTCTTGAAGTCGACAATGCGCAGGTACGCAAAAAGCAACTGGATCGGCTTGAAAAGCTCCGCAGGGGGCGTGACGAGGATGGAGTGCAGAAGGCACTCGAAGCTATTACCAGCGTAGCTGATTCCGGCGATGGTAATTTACTGGAAGCAGCTGTTGAAGCCGCCCGGAAAAGGGCGACGCTTGGAGAAATATCCGATGCCATGGAAAAGGTATTCGGTCGTTATAAAGCAACGGTAAGATCGGTATCAGGTGTGTATTCTTCGGAAATAGATAAAGACGAAAATTTTAAAAAGGCCCGTAATCTGGCTGATAATTTTGCCAAAATGGAAGGACGCCGTCCACGCATTATGGTAGCGAAAATGGGTCAGGACGGACATGACCGCGGAGCCAAGGTAATCTCGACCAGTTTTGCCGATCTCGGTTTTGATGTGGATATCGGCCCGCTGTTTCAAACGCCAGAAGAAGCTGCCAGACAGGCAGTGGAAAATGATGTGCATATACTGGGAGTTTCAAGTCTGGCCGGCGGCCATAAAACGCTCGTGCCGCAGGTTCTGGAAGAATTAAAAGAACTGGATCGCGAAGACATTATGGTGATAGTGGGAGGAGTCATCCCCCAACAGGATTATGAATTCCTGTACGAAAAAGGAGTTGTTGGAATTTTTGGTCCGGGTACCGTCATTTCACTTGCGGCTCAACAGATCCTGAAGATATTGATTGACGGGAAGAGGAGTTGACAAATTAGAGTACTCTTGGTGCTCAGCACCTCCTCTGTACAAGATATTTAGAAAGACAAAAATATAATGACCTCCAAACCAAACAATAAAAGCGATTCTTCACCCCCAGAAAATAATGGTGGGAAACGCCGGAACTCTATCAATCCGCAGGGGCTCGAGCATTTTCATGAGAAGAAGAAAGAGCTCTCAAAAGAGGAATATGTTACAGGTATCCGCAGCGGTAACCGAACAGTTCTGAGCCGTGCCATCACATTAATAGAAAGTACCAGGGCAGACCACCGGGAACTGGCCCAGGAAATCATTGAAGAATGCATGCCGTTTACGGGTAATTCCATTCGTATTGGAATTACCGGCGTGCCCGGAGTTGGCAAAAGTACTTTTATCGAGTCGCTGGGTAATTATATTATTGATAAGGGATATAAATTGGCCGTGCTTGCCATAGATCCCAGCAGTACACGGACGAGAGGAAGTATATTAGGGGATAAAACGCTGATGGAGACTCTCTCAAATAATGATTACGCCTTCATTCGTCCATCCCCGACAGCCGGATCTCTGGGCGGGGTTGCCCGAAAGACCCGGGAAACCATTTATCTGTGCGAGGCAGCGGGATACGATACTATTTTTATCGAAACTGTGGGGGTGGGACAATCCGAAACAGCCGTTCATTCCATGGTTGATTTTTTTCTGCTGCTGATGCTTGCCGGGGCTGGAGATGAGCTGCAGGGAATTAAACGCGGTATTATAGAAATGGCAGATACCATCGCCATCAATAAAACAGACAGCAGTTCGAAAAAACAAGTACAACAGGCGGTAAGAGAATATAAAAATGCACTTCATCTTTATCCTGAACCGGAATCGGGCTGGAGCCCGAAAGTAACGACTTGCTCGGCTTTGAAAGGAGACGGTATTGATGAAATCTGGGAGCTCATTCAGGAATATATAGAGTCAACCAAAAAAAGTGTATTTTTTGAAAAGAAACGCAACAGGCAGGCGAAACACTGGATGTATGAGACTATTTCAACCAGGCTGACCGATCATTTTTATAACCACCCAAAGATAAAAAAGCAGCAGGACCGGATCGAACAACAGGTTTTGAATGGCGAATTAAGTTCCTTTAAAGCAGCCCAAAAATTGCTGGACCTGTATTTTAACTCTCTATGAATTTGTACTGTGATATATTATAATGGCTGTGATAAGCGTCCACGCTTATCACTTTTTTTATTTCAAGCGTAGACGCTTTATAAAATCCGAAATCCAAATGACCAAAATTCGAAACAGCTGCTGTTGTTTAAATACCTAGATCTTTAACAAAAAAGGCAAGATATTCTACATTCGGATGAGTAATAAACAATAATCACGAATGTTTCGGATTTTGCCCTTTCGGATTTTGAACATTCGTGCTTCGGATTTATCCACTTGTATCAGCTCAGGTTCAGCTCCGACTGGGACGCGGAAAAACCCACCTCTTCATCTTCCATCGTTCGCTTACCGAGTGACTGCTCCATTTCGGTGCGCAGTTTTTGGATGGTAAGCCCGCTTGTCAGCGAACCGTTGCGGGCAATTGAGATACGTCCGGTTTCTTCCGAAACTACCACCACAAAAACATTATTGGTTTCAGTTATACCCACAGCAGCACGGTGGCGTGTTCCAAAAACAGAAGAGATATTCTGGTTCTGTGAAATCGGCAGATAACAGCTTGCTGCAACTATCCGGTTATTACGTATGACAACCGCACCATCATGCAATGGACTTGTTCTGTTAAATATCGACTGCAGAATTTCACTGTTAACCCGGGCATCCAGTTTTACGCCGACATCGACCAGATCCTGAAGCGACGAAGACCGTGCGAATACGATAAGAGCACCTGTTTTTGAATGCGACATATTTCGCACGGCATCAATAACTTCATCGGTGATCGTATCGGAGCTGGACTGTACAAAAAAGCGATCAAGATTGGTATTCTGTCCCAGGCTGTAAAGGAGTTTTCTTATCTCAGGCTGAAAGATTATAAATACCGCCAATACCCCAACGTCTAAAATTCCCCTCAGAATAAAATTGATAGTGGTAAGGCCGAGAGCACTGACAAGGGCATTTATAATAATGATAAAAACAAGCCCCAGTGCCGCCTGGATGGCAAAGGTTCCCCTGATCCATCTATACAGATAGAATAGTACAAGAGTAATAATAAGAACTTCGATGAAGTCCTTAATTCCGAATTCCAGAAAGCCTATGGGGATCACCGGGATACCTCTTTTAACTGAAAATGCTTTTGAGAGAATATAATGATAATTATAGCAAAAATTTATATAGACTTATCAGCAAGATTATAGCTGTTTCCGTGGAGACGCAATTAATCGCGTCTATACTGATATCAACTGAAAATGATTACGGTTTACCAGCCTTATCCCCGATCGCCTTATAAACCTCTACCGAATCCCGGGCCTCCATCACATCATGAACCCTGATAATGTTTGCCCCCTGCATCATTGCATGATAATGTACTGCCACTGTACCTGTTACACGATCATCTACCGGACGACCTCCCAACAGTTTGCCGATCATTGATTTTCTGGAAGCTCCAATCATTACAGGATATCCCAGCTTTGTAAATTCAGCAAGGTTAGCAAGAATTTTCAGGTTGTGATCCAATGTTTTACCAAAACCGATACCAGGATCAATAATTATATTCCCGGCGCCGCTCTTTTTTGCTTTGGAAAGTTGCTCTTCAAAAAAACGATAGATATCCCTGACTACATCCTGGTATGTCGGATCCTGCTGCATATTTTTGGGATTACCCTGCGAATGCATCAATATGTAGCCGGCGTTATACCTTGCACAAAGTCCGGCAAGGCGAGGTTCTTTTTTTAGGCCACTAACATCGTTAATAAAATGAGCACCCAATTGTAAGGCTTCATCCGCAACCGTGAATTTGGTGGTATCTACAGAAAACAGAGTCTCCGGAAACTGCCGGACAGCCTTTTCCAGGATAGGCATTACCCGCTTGAGTTCTTCCTCTTCAGTGACCGGATCGGAACCGGGACGTGTCGATTCTCCTCCAATATCAATAATCCCGGCTCCCTGTGAAATCATCAGACCGATCCGGCCCAATGCATTTTCAACATCATTAAACGCTCCGCCATCAGAAAAGGAATCGGGCGTTGCATTTAAAACTCCCATTATTTCCGGATGGATAAGATCAAGCCTTTTATCTCTTACCGAAATAATACCAGATGGATTCTGAGGCTTATTCATTTTGTTGTTCGGAATTAGCAGAAAGATTACGAAAGGAAAATCCCGTACCCGAAAACTTAGTGACCGGATGTATATTTACCATTCTCTCTGCAGATGCTCGAATTTGTCCTCAACTTCAGCCCATTCGTCGGCATCCGGCAAATCCTCCTTGGTCTCATTAATTAGATGGTCGGCCCACTCCTCAGCCAGACGCTCATTCAGCTCTATATAGTGCTCCCATTCCATTGGTACTTCATCATCCGGAAAAATTGCTTCTACAGGACATTCTGCCACACAGGCATCACAATCTATACAATCCAGCGGATCGATCGTCAGAAAATTTGGCCCTTCACGAAAGGCATCAACAGGACAAACTGCGGCACAGTTTGTATACTTGCAATTGATGCACGGTTCAGTAACTATATAAGCCATCAGTTATATTATCAATTGTTGTTTTAAATTCGCACTAAATATCCCTGCTTCC